>NZ_JAPCZO010000008.1:0-289945 GCF_025941625.1 Rhizobium acaciae | reverse complement strand
GAGCGCTTCTCCAAAAATCGCAAAGATTTTTCTCGCCGCCAGAACTCATTGAAAGTGCAGCGATTTATCTCCCGGAGTCGTATCGGAACGATACGGCAGGAAGGAACTTATTAACCTTCCTTTTCTATCCCGGTAGGGTCGTAATTTGCAAAGCATGAGTGAGTAGCGGACGCATGCGTTTTCCCAGAACCAATTTGACGGATGCCGGAGATTTTTCCAGCGAGATTGAAACGGACCTTCCGGAGGAAAACCCAGGGGAGAAGCCGGCGGCACCCATCTGGCAGAGCAACTTTTCTCTCGCGCCGAATGTGCGTTTCACCCGCACGCCGGAAACGCTGATCAGTAGGCGGCGCGCGCCGAATGAGCCCGTTCGCGATGATTCGCAGATTGGACAGCAGGCGATACGGATAGAGCCGGTTGCCGTCGACGTGCCGTTCGATATCTATCTGCCGGAGCCGGACGAAATTTCCGCAGCACCGCACAGGATCGAACTGCAGCAGTCACCTTTGCTTGATGAGGCCGCCGCGCCGGCTTTCCGCGCCAGCGCTGAGCTTTCCTCCATTTCGGATTTCGCCTTCTGGGAAGTCATGGCCTTCGAAGAGGCAGAGCCGGTTCGCGCACCGCCGTTGATATCGTTCCCGAAGACCGAGACCTCGCCCGAATCGATCACGTCGCTGTTCCGGATCATGGAATGGCGCCCCGGCCGGCCGGCCCCCGCTCCCGTCGTCTCCCGCCCGGCCCCGCAACCCGCCGCGGTCTCCGCAAAGGTTGCCGTGCGCCCTCAGGCCGCCCCGTCCCTGGAAAAGCCGAGGCGCATTATTGTCGAGGCGCCGGTCATGCTGGCACCTCAGGCTGCGCCAACCCCTCAGGTCGCGCCAGCCCCACAAATTGCATCGGCCCCTCCGGCCGCGCCGGCGCCGCAGCGCACGCCGCCCGTCGCCGCGGTCCTACCGTCGCCGCGCCTGGCCGTGAGGCCCGAAAGGATCGACGCATCCGGCTATGAATTTCCGCCGCGCGCGCTGCTGCAGGAACCGCCGGAACGCCTTGGCGAGATCATGTCGCAAGAGACGCTGGAGCAGAATGCCGGGCTTTTGGAAAGCGTGCTGGAAGATTTCGGCATCAAGGGCGAGATCATCCATGTCCGTCCCGGCCCGGTCGTCACCCTCTATGAATTCGAGCCGGCGCCGGGCGTGAAATCGTCGCGCGTCATCGGCCTTGCCGATGATATCGCCCGCTCGATGTCGGCGCTCTCGGCCCGTGTTGCCGTGGTCCCCGGCCGCAACGTCATCGGCATCGAACTGCCGAATGTCACGCGCGAAACCGTTTATTTCCGCGAGATGATCGAGAGCCAGGATTTCGAGAAGAGCGGCTACAAGTTGGCGCTCGGCCTCGGCAAGACCATCGGCGGCGAGCCTGTCATTGCCGAACTCGCCAAGATGCCGCATCTGCTCGTCGCCGGCACCACCGGTTCCGGCAAGTCGGTCGCCATCAATACGATGATCCTGTCGCTGCTCTACCGCATGACGCCGGAACAGTGCCGCCTGATCATGGTCGACCCGAAGATGCTCGAACTGTCCGTCTATGACGGCATCCCGCATCTGCTAACGCCCGTCGTCACCGATCCGAAGAAGGCGGTGATGGCGCTGAAATGGGCCGTGCGCGAAATGGAGGAGCGCTATCGCAAGATGTCGCGCCTCGGTGTCCGCAACATCGACGGTTACAACGACCGCGTCGCCCAGGCCCGCGAAAAGGGCGAGACCATCCATGTCATGGTCCAGGTCGGCTTCGACAAGGGCACCGGCACTCCGATCGAGGAAAGCCAGGCGCTGGACCTGACGCCGATGCCTTATATCGTCGTCATCGTCGACGAGATGGCCGACCTGATGATGGTCGCCGGCAAGGACATCGAAGGTGCGATCCAACGCCTCGCCCAGATGGCGCGAGCCGCCGGCATCCATCTGATCATGGCGACACAGCGTCCGTCGGTCGACGTCATCACCGGCACGATCAAGGCAAACTTCCCGACCCGCATCTCCTTCCAGGTGACCTCGAAGATCGACAGCCGCACCATTCTCGGCGAACAGGGCGCCGAGCAGCTGCTCGGCCAGGGAGATATGTTGCATATGCAGGGCGGCGGACGGATTTCCCGTGTCCACGGTCCCTTCGTCTCGGATGTCGAGGTCGAAAAGGTCGTTGCCCATCTGAAGACCCAGGGCCGCCCGGAATATCTCGACACCGTCACCGCCGACGAGGAGGAAGAGACGGAAGAGGAAGAAGCCGGCGCCGTCTTCGACAAGAGCGCCATGGCCTCCGAGGATGGCAACGAGCTCTACGAACAGGCGGTCAAGGTCGTCATGCGAGACAAGAAGTGCTCGACCTCCTATATCCAGCGCCGCCTCGGCATCGGCTACAACCGCGCCGCCTCATTGGTGGAACGCATGGAAAAGGAAGGCCTCGTCGGCCCGGCCAATCACGTCGGCAAGCGCGAGATCGTATCGGGACGGGGCGACGGCGAGTAATCGCCGGCGGCCAGGGCGTCTGACGGATTCCTCTTTTACATCCTCAAGGCAGCCAGCCGAACCGTCTCGCTGACAAACTCGGTCTTTCCGCCGGTATAAAAATCCCAAACGCCGTCTGCCTCCGCAGCCAGCCGGCGTTTCAGATCGGCATAGGCCTCGGCCCTCCCGGGGTGATCCCTGAGATAATCGCGAAACAGAATGCGGTCCTGATGCGCGCGATTATCGGGTCCGCAAAGATAGAGCCTGAAGCCATAAGCTTGATGATCGCGGGTGAAAGCCCATCGTCGCTCTCCAGTATCGCCGTGGAAGACGAAGTCGGCAGCGCGCACGACCTCGATCGCCGCTGCCAGGAACGCGTCGGATATCACCACGGCAGCAAGGTCGATCTTCGGTTTGGCCAGCAAACCAGGCACCGACGTACTGCCGATATGATCGATGGAAAGCAGGCGGTCACCGAGCAAGGCGGAGACCTCGGTGCTGATCTCGGTAAACAGCCGCGGCCAGGAAGGATCGTAGTCGACTACCTTGATGGCGCGCATGCCCTTCCTCTCGATCTGTTCAGGGCGCCTTGGTCAGCAATCCGTCGAGGATTTCGATCATCTTCTGCTCGGCCTCTTCGAGCGAGCCGCTATTGTCGAGCTCCACCACGTCATACTCGCCGCGCACCGTCAGCGGTCCGCGGGCGAGCCGGGCCATGATATCTTCATGCGTCTCGCGGCCGCGCGCCTCCAGCCGGCCGGCGAGCACCTCGGGGCGGGCGGTGACGTTGATGACTTTCAGCCGCGGGAAGGCGGCCTGGAAGCGGTGAAGCGCCGAGCGTGAACCGTTGGCGACGACGATATGGCCTCGCGACAGCGCCACCGAGACCTCGGCCGGAATACCGTATCTCAGGCCATGCGCTTCCCACCAGACGGCGAAGGAGCCTGACTGCTCCATGGCGGCAAAACCTTGCAGGGAGACGGAAAGATGGTCTTCGCCACCGGCGTCGCGGTGACGGGTGATGACGCGGCGGACGAAATGCACATCTTCGCGGCCCTTGAAACGCCGGGCCGCGAGGTTCATCAGCGTGTCCTTGCCAGCGCCGCTCGGTCCGACGACGACGACCATGATGCCGCGCTCGGCTCCGGCTCCTGCGTGGGGTTCGTGCGGCATCATGCGACACGGCGTCCCTGGCGCCAGACGGAGCGTGTCACCGGCACGCCGTGCGAACGATGGACGCGGACGAGATCGGCGCGCAGCCCGGTCGCGATCCGGCCGCGATCGTCGAGGCTGACGGTGCGGGCGGGTGTCGACGTCACCATGGCGATCGCCTTCGGCAGGCTGATGCTCTCGACCTCGTCGGCGAGGATGAACGGCGCATGCAGCAGGCTGAGCGGCACGTAGTCGGAGGAAAGCACGTCGAGCACCCCCATTTCGGCAAGGTCGCGGGCGGCGATGTTGCCGGAATGGGATTTGCCGCGCACGATGTTCGGCGCGCCCATCAGCACGCTCATGCCATGTCCGTGCGATGCCCGCGCGGCGTCGAAGCTGGTCGGGAATTCGGCCAGGCGCACGCCGTTGTCGATCGCCTCGTCGACATGGGAGAGCGTCGCATCGTCATGGCTTGCCACGGTGATGCCGCGCTCGGCGCAGACCTTGGCAATGGCGTTGCGGTGCGGCGTCGAATTACGCGCCGATTCTGCCTGGCGCTTGGCGACGAAACGCGCAAAGGCCTCGTCGCTCAGGCCCCGCTTCTTCTGGTAGTAGAAGATATATTGATCCATCGTCTGGAACTGACGCTGGCCGGGCGCATGATCCATCAGCGAGACGAGCCGCACATGCCGGTCGTTTTCGAAATCGGCGAAATGTTCGAGCACATTGTCGGCCGAGACCTCGCAGCGCAGGTGGATGAGGTGCTCGGCGCGCAGCCTGCCTTCCGTCTCCGCCGACTGGATGGCATCGGCCATCTCGCGCATCTCGCCATGTTCGAAGCCGCCGTCCTCGTCCGCACCCATGCGCAGGCAGTCGAACACCGTGGTGATGCCTGATGTGACGATCTGGGCGTCATGCGCCTGGATGGCGGCGGTCTTGTTCCAGCGAATGCCGGGGCGCGGCTGATAATGGCCTTCGAGATGATCGGTGTGCAGCTCGACGAGGCCGGGAATGATATAGTCGCCTTCGAAATCTTCGCCGGCTACCGAGTTGCCCTCGGAGATGTCGGCGATCTTCCCGTCGCGGATGAGGATCGAGCCCGAGAGGATGTCGTCCTCGAGAACGATGCAGGCGTTGGAAAACACGGTCTCTTTGCTCATGTCGTCAGGTCTTTCAGCTTTTGGCGCCGGCAAGCGGCAGCCAGGAATGAACTTTGAACGGGGCGCCGCGCGTCTCCTCAATGAAGACGGCAAGGCCGGAAATCGAAAGCGGCCGGCCGGTAAAATCGGCAAACCGCTCGGTCAGGATCGCTTTCATCACCTCGGCGCGTGTCTCGGGCACCTGGCCGCTCAGCGTCATGTGAAAGCCGAAATCCTCCATGACGTAAGGATAACCCCAGCGCTGCAGATGGGCACGCTGGCTGTCGCTGAGCTTCTCCGGGTTGCGCCGCGCCATATCGGCCTCGGAAAGCGCCGCGCGGAACGGTTCGAACGACCTTACCACCTTCGCGGCGAAATCCTGAAGAGGTTGATGAAGAGAACCGGGAACGAGGGCAAAAAAACGGCCGAGCTGGCCAAGCACGAGTTCAGGAATCTCGAAGGCTTGCGTGCGCTGGGCAAAATCCTCGGCAACGGTCAGGAGATCCTTCTCGGTGACGGAGGAGGCGAGCGAAAACGGCGCCTTGATCGTGGCATGAAAGCCGTAGCGGCGGGGGTCGGCGGTCAGCTCGAACTGTTCTGCAGCACCCAGCTGATCATATTCCGGTGCAGAATAAGTCTCGCCCGTGAAAGCATTGCGGCCGAGCCAGAGCGAGGCCGCGCCGGTCAGGGGATCATCCTTCGGCGGCGAGAAATAGAGAGCGTAGCGCAAGACTTTTATCCTGGAGATCGTCCAAACGGGGGGAGCGCACTGTGCAGTGATTTGGCGGCGAACCGCAAGCAGGCTCCCGGCTAAAAGATTTCCGTGACAGAATGATGATGGCGTCAGTTCGTCAGTGGCCCTTTTTTCCCATCACGCGCGAACGCAGCGCATTCGAGAGGTTGTCGAAGGCGAAGACCACGAGGAGGATCAGCAGGACCATATAGGCGACTTTGTCCCAGTCCGAATTGGTCTTCATGGATTCGAGCAGCTTAAGGCCAATGCCGCCCGCACCGACGGCGCCGATTACGGTCGCCGAGCGGGTATTCGATTCCCAGAAATAGAGCGATTGCGAGATGAACACCGGCAGAACCTGGGGGATGACGCCGTAGCGTTGGACGGCCACCGGTGCCGCGCCGACCGATCTCACGCCCTCACGCTGCTTGTCGTCGATGTTCTCAAGCGCTTCGGCATAGACCTTTCCGAGCGCGCCCGTATCGGTGAAGAAGATCGCCGCGATGCCCGGAAGCGGCCCTGGGCCGAAGGCACGGGTGAAGAACAACGCCCAGATCAGCATGTCGATCGAGCGCAGGAAATCGAAGAGCCGCTTCGTGCCCCAGTTCGCAGCGCGGCTGCGCATGATGTTGCGCGCGGCGATGAAGGCGAGCGGAAAAGCGACCAGCGTGCCGAAGAGCGTGCCGACAAAGGCCATGACCAGCGTCTGCATCAACTTCGACAGGATGTCGCCATGCTGCCAGCTTGCGTTGTTGAGGAAGTTGTCCAACGCCAGCGAGGCATTGGACTGGTTCGGATCGAGCCGTTCGCCGGAGAACATCAGGCCGGCGACCTCAGGCAGGCTGCGGCCCCAGAAGAGCGACTGCGTATCGAAGAAGAAGTTCGCCCAGCCGAGAAAGCGGCGCTGGACATAGACCTGGCTGGTACGGATTTCCGCCTGTCCCGCAAAACCGTAATAGACGATCACCTTGTTGTCGTCCTGCTGCATCTGGGCAGGCGCATCGGCCGGCAGGGAGGCACGATCGCGGGTGATGGTCACGGGATAGAGCTTGCCGCCGATATAGACGTCGATGCGGCTCGGCGTCACTTCCATGCGGTCGCCGTCGCTGCCGAAGGTAACGGTGTATCGGCTGCCGTCGGCATTGGGCTTCAGCCAGTTGATATCGGCGCCCTCGGGATACTGGCGGCGGCTGGTCCATTGGGGGACGACCTGATCGTTCTGGAAACGCAGGCGCGGCTGGGCGCGCCAGGAATACCAGTCCTGGACATAGATCGCCGCGCGGTCCCAGTTGCCGTTCACGAAGGTGGGGATGACGTTGAAGAAGGCGAAGCAGAAGGCAAGGTAAACGAAAACCGCAGCTGAAATGAGGAGCAGACCCCAGCGCTGCATGAAGCTGCGATGGAAGACGTCCGGATAGGCGGAAAGCAGTCGTTCGCGCTCGGCGGCGTTGATGGTCGGAACAGAGGACATCAGGCTGCTCCCTGTCCGAATTCGAAGGACTGCTTGCCGATCAGCCGGCGGCGCAGCCAGGCGGAGAACTGGTCGACGCAAATGACGGTGACGAGCAGCAGGATGATGATCGCATAGGTCTTGGCAGCATGGTCGCGTCCGATCGACAGGCTGAAGACCTCGCCTATGCCGCCGCCGCCGACGGCGCCGATAATCGTCGAGGCGCGCACGTTGATCTCAGTCCGCAGCAGCGTGTAGGAGACGAAGTTCGGCAACACCTGCGGCAGGATCGCGAAGCGCACGCGCTCCAGCCAGCCGGCGCCGGCAGCGCGCAGGCCTTCATCCGGCTTCATGTCGGCATTCTCGACGACTTCGAAAAACAGCTTCCCAAGCGCGCCGACAGTATGGACCCATACCGCGATGATCGCCGAAATAGGACCGATCGACAGGATCGCGGCGAGAAGACCGGCGACGACGATTTCCGGGAAGGCGCGCATGATTTCCATGATGCGCCGCACGACCCAGCGCGTCACGCCTGCACCGACCAGATTGGTGGAAGCGAAAAAGCAGAGCACGAACGCGCCGCTCGCACCGAGAATGGTGGAGACGATGGCGATGTTGAGCGTGATCGCGAGCTGGTAGAAGAAATTCGGGATGTAGAAACTATCGGTGATCCAGACGCGGTCGCTTGTATAGTCGTATTTGATCGAACCGTCGGAGAACGGCGACGGCAGGTCGAACATGGCGCGGAAGATCTCCAGCGGACTGTCCGGCACGAAGCTCTTCATGAAGTCGAAGAAATAGGGGAGGCGCTCGAAGAATTTGCCCGAATTGGCGCTGTTGGCGAAGTCGAGCGAGGCGCCGAGGATGATCAGGAAGATCACGATTGAAACGACGGTATAGATCCGCCGCGTTCGAACCTGGCTCTGATAATGATCGAGGATGGTGCGGGAGCCCTCCTGCAATCCGCTCAGAGAGTCCGCGCCGGCTGAGTGCGCCATATGTGGCTTCCTTCTTGGAAAACGGCGGCATCATCATGATGCCGCCGCAAACTCGTTCAGACTGAGGATCAGCCGCCGATAACGGCCTTACGGGCGTCGATGATCGTCTGGTAGAAGCTCTGGTCGACCGGCGACCAGTCGACGTAGCCGCCGCCCGTGAACGATTCGAAGCAGCTCTTGTCTGTCTTCGGCAGTTCGGCGAAGTAGGTGGTAACCTTCTTCTGGAGGTCGGCCGGCAGCTTCTGGGAAACCATCAGTGGACCGTTCGGGATGAGCGGCGACTTCCAGACTTCGACGATATCGTCCATGTCGAGCAGGCCCTTGGTGACCATCTGGTGCAGGTTGCCGGAGGAGTAGCCCTGCGCCCAGTCGCCCTGACCGGAACCGAAGGTGGTACCAACGTCGAACTTTTTGTCGAGAACGCCGAGAACGAGGTTCTCGTGGCCGCCGCCGAAGCCGGTTTCAGAGAAGTACTGCTTGACTGGAGCGCCGGTGTCCTTCGGAAGGGCAACGTTAGGAACAAGGTAGCCGGAGGTAGAGTCCGGATCGGCGAAGCCGAGCTTCTTGCCCTTCGCGTCGGCGAGCGTCTTGATGCCGGAATCCTTGCGGGCAACCATGATCGAGTAGTAGCCGGTCGAACCGTCGGCCTGCTTGGTGGTCAGAACCGGAGTGACGGCGTTCGGATCCTTGATGTAGATCGCGGCGTAAGAGGCGGCGCCCATGACGGCGAGGTCGATCGTGCCGCCAAGGAGGCCCTGGATGACGCCGTTGTAATTCGGCGATGGGAACAGCTGAACTTCAGAAACGCCGGTGGCAGCGATCAGGCCCGGCTTGACGCACTCGGTGCGGCGAACCTGGTCGGCTTCGTTTTCACCGCCATCGAGACCGATGCGGAGGACCTTGACGTCCTGGGCAGCAGCATTGCCGGCGAGGGCGGCGACGGCGATGGTTGCCATCAGGATCTTGCGGAATGCAGACATGGAAGTCTCCTTTTGTGACATGGTTTGTTTGTCAGTTATTTTTCCGACCGTTGTCCCGTCGGCCGGAAACGGGTCAGTGCACGGCGGCTGCTTTGGCCACCCTGCCGGATGAGACATCCTCGGCGCGACGCTTGGATTCGAGGCTGGTCGAGGTCACCGTTTCGTCGATGCCGGCGCCATCCTTGTCCGTCCCGTAGATTTCCTTCACCGCTTCGGCGGTCAGCTCCGAGGGCTTGCCGTCGAAGACGACGCGGCCGCCGGCCATGCCGACGATGCGCTCACAATAGTTGCGGGCGGTGTCGAGCGTGTGAAGGTTGGTGATGACGGTGATGCCCTCGCGCTCGTTGATGTCGCGCAGCGCATCCATGACGATCTTGGCGTTCAGCGGATCGAGAGAGGCGATCGGCTCGTCGGCGAGAACCATTTTCGGGTTCTGCATCAGCGCCCGGGCGATCGCCACGCGCTGCTGCTGGCCACCGGAAAGCGTGCCGGCTGCCTGCAGCGCCGTCTGCTCGATGCCGAGGCGTTCGAGTGCCGCGATGGCATGCACGCGTTCCTCGCGGGTGAAGATGTTGAGCAGACTCATAAGCGTCGAGCGATGATTGAGGCGGCCGAGCATGACATTGGTGAGAACGTCGAGGCGCGGCACCAGGTTGAACTGCTGGAAGATCATCGCGCAGTCGCGCTGCCAGTTGCGCAACGCCCGGCCGCGAAGCCCGGAGACCTCGACGCCGGCGAAATGAACGGAGCCGGAGCTCGGCTCCTGAAGGCGGTTGATCATGCGCAGCAGCGTCGACTTGCCGGCGCCGGAGCGGCCGATGATGCCGACCATCTGGCCTTGGGGAATGGCGAGCGTAACGGAATCGACAGCGAGCTTTTTTCCGAAACGACGTGTGACATTCTTCAGCTCGAACATCATGCTCTTCCCTTGCGACCCAGGCCCTGATCAGCATCGCATTAGTCCCGCTTGATGAACCTCGCATGTCATATTTGTGTAAGTCCTGTCACAATTCTTCGCCCCTATATCGGGAGTTTTAACCGCCGTAGCGGGACAGGAAATCTTCCGCGTCCAGGTTGCGAAAATCCTCGAGCGCCTGGCGCAGCCGGTCATGCTCCCAGTCCCACCACGAAAGCCTGTCCATCCGTTCGCCGACCTCTCTTGGAAAGCGCTCGCGGATGAGCTTGGCCGGAACCCCGCCGACGATCGTATAGGGCGCGACGTCCTTCGACACGACGGCGCCGGCCCCGATCACCGCGCCGTTGCCGACGTTGACGCCCGGCAGGATCGTCGCCCCGTGGCCGATCCAGACGTCGTTGCCGATCGTCACGCGGTTTGCACGCCGCCAGGCGAAGAAGTCCGTCTCCATGTCGCCGTCCGGCCAGTAATCGGCGGCGCGATAGGTGAAATGATGCAGTGTCGCGCGCCAGGTCGGATGGTTGGTGGCGTTGATGCGCACGGCGGCGGCGATATTGACGAACTTGCCGATCGTCGCACACCAGACGGACCCGTCCTGCATGATGTAGGAATAGTCGCCGAACGTGGCCTCGCTGATGCGGCAGCGCTCCGAGACCTCCGTATAGCGCCCGAAAGTGGAATCGCTGACGGATGCCGTTTCATGAAAGTAGGGCTCGATACCCAGCTTGCGGCTCATGCAGCGATCTTTCTGGGTGAGAACTGCTGGACGTCGAGGATGCGGTCGGCGACGGCCTCGCGCACTTCTTCGTCGTGGAAGATGCCGAGAAGGGCCACCCCCGCCTTCTTCTTTTCCGCGATCATGCCGACGACGACGGCACGGTTCCTGGCATCGAGCGACGCCGTGGGCTCGTCGAGAAGCAGGATCGTGTGCTCGGTGATGAAGCCGCGTGCGATGTTGACGCGTTGCTGCTCGCCGCCGGAGAAGGTGGCGGGCGGAAGCTGCCAGAGCGTTTCCGGCAGGTTGAGCCTGGCAAGCAGGGCGCCAGCCTTTTCCCGTGCCGTGACGGCGTCCTCGCCGCGTGCCACCAGCGGTTCGGCAACCACGTCGATCGCCGCGACGCGCGGCACGGTGCGCAGGAACTGGCTGACATAACCGAGCGTATTGCGCCGCACGTTGAGCACGGTGCGCGGATCGGTGGAGGCGAGATCGACGATGCGTCCGTCGTGACGGATGAGGATCTGGCCGGTGTCGACGGCATAATTGCCGTAGATCATCTTGAGGAGTGAGCTTTTTCCGATGCCCGATGGGCCACCGAGCACGACGCATTCGCCCGATGCGACCGAGAAGGCGACATCGGAGACGACAGGTAGCTTGATGCCGTCGCGCAGATGCATGGTGAAGCTCTTCGAGACTTCGGAAACGACGAGGGGCGTTGCCATGATTTCTTCTTTCTAGAGCAATTCCAGGAAAAGTGTGAAGTGGATTTCCGTCCGGAGTTGCGTAAAAACAAAAGGTTAGAACGGTTCTGCGCTTCCCTGAAACTGAACCGCTCTAGGTTTCCGACTCAGACCTGCAGGATCGAGGAGACGAGCAGCTGCGTATAGGGTTCGCGCGGGTCGTCGAGCACGCGGTCGGTGAGCCCGTGTTCGATGACGTAGCCGTCCTTCATCACCATCATCCGGTGCGAGAGAAGGCGGGCGACGGCGAGATCGTGGGTGACGATGATGGCCGAGAGGCCGAGATCGTTGACGAGGCCGCGCACGAGATCGAGCAGGCGCGCCTGCACCGAGACGTCGAGGCCGCCGGTCGGCTCGTCCATGAAGACGAGGCGCGGGCCGGTGACGAGGTTGCGGGCGATCTGTAATCGCTGGCGCATGCCGCCGGAAAAGGCGCGCGGCTGGTCGTCGATGCGGTCGGCGTCGATCTCGACGCGTTCGAGCCAGTCAATCGCCGAAGCGCGGATCTTGCCATAGTGCCGGTCGCCGATCGCCATCAGTCGTTCGCCGACATTGGCGCCAGCTGAGACGGTCATGCGCAGGCCGTCGGCCGGGTTCTGGTGCACGAAGCCCCAGTCGGTGCGCATCAGGAAACGCCGCTCGGCCTCGTTCATGCGATAGAGGTCGCGGTAGCTGCCGTCGCGCATGTGATATTCGACGCTGCCGGTGCTCGGCAGCAGCCGGGTGGAAAGGCAGTTGAGCAGCGTCGTCTTGCCGGAGCCGGATTCACCGACGATGGCGAGCACTTCGCCGGGCCAGAGCTCGAAGGAGACGTCGCGGCAGCCAATGCGGTTGCCGTAGAATTTCGAAACGTCATGGACTTTGAGAAGTGGAGTATCGCTCATTCTGCAGCCTCCCGGGCCAGCATTTCGCCGGCATGTCCGTGCGCGCGGCGGTCTTCGCAATGATCGGTGTCGGAGCAGACGAACATCCGCCCGCCCTTGTCGTCGAGAACCACTTCGTCGAGATAGACGTCCTCGGCGCCGCAAAGGGCGCAGGGCTTGTCGAAGCGCTGGATATCGAAGGGGTAATCCTCGAAATCCAGGCTGACGACGTCGGTATAGGGTGGAACCGCATAAATGCGCTTCTCGCGTCCGGCGCCGAAGAGCTGCAGCGCGTCCGACATATGCATCTTCGGATTGTCGAATTTCGGCGTCGGCGACGGGTCCATGACATAGCGGCCGTGGACCTTTACCGGATAGGCGTAGGTCCTGGAGATGCGGCCGTTATGGGCGATATCCTCGTAGAGCTTCACATGCATGAGGCCGTATTCTTCGAGCGCATGCATCTTGCGGGTCTCGGTCTCGCGCGGTTCGAGGAAGCGCAGCGGCTCGGGGATCGGCACCTGGTAGACGAGCACCTGGCCAACCCCGAGCTTTTCCTCGGGAATGCGGTGGCGCGTCTGGATGATCGTCGCATCCTTGGTATGCGTCGTCACCGCGACATTGGCGACCTTCTGGAAGAAGGCGCGGATGGAAACGGCGTTGGTCGTGTCGTCGGCGCCCTGGTCGATGACCTTCAGCACGTCGTCAGATCCGATGATCGAGGCCGTCACCTGCACGCCGCCGGTGCCCCAGCCATAGGGCATCGGCATTTCGCGCGAGGCGAAGGGCACCTGATAACCGGGAATGGCGATCGCCTTCAGGATGGCCCGGCGGATCATCCGCTTGGTCTGTTCGTCGAGATAGGCGAAGTTGTAGCTGGCCAGATCGGTCATTCGGCGGCTTCCTTCATGTCTTCGCCACCGTTGCGGGCGGCTTCGAATTCGCGGCGCATGCGGCGGACGAGATCGAGTTCGGCCTGGAAGTCCACATAATGCGGAAGCTTCAGGTGCTCGACGAAGCCCGTCGCCTGGACGTTGTCGGAGTGCGAGATGACGAATTCCTCGTCCTGTGCCGGCGCGGTGATATCCTCGCCGAGCTCTTCGGCGCGAAGCGCCCGGTCGACCAGCGACATCGCCATCGCCTTGCGCTCACTCTGGCCGAAGACCAGGCCATAGCCACGGGTGAATTGCGGCGGCGCCTTGGCCGAACCCTTGAACTGGTTGACCATCTGGCATTCGGTGATCTGGATGGTGCCGAGCGAGACGGCGAAACCGAGTTCTGGCACATCGAATTCCACCTCGACGTCGCCGATGCGGATTTCACCGGTGAAGGGGTGGTTGCGGCCATAGCCGCGCTGGGTAGAATAACCGAGCGCCAGCAGGAAGCCCTCGTCGCCGCGGGCAAGCGCCTGCAGACGGAGATCCCGGGTCATCGGGAATTCCATCGGCTCGCGGGTCAGGTCGCCGATCTCGTGATCCTCAGGCATGTCGCCGTCGGCCTCGATCAGGCCTTCCTCGCCGAGGATTTCCGAGACGCGCATGACGCGGCCGGTCTCGGCGGCGCGCTGAGCGGGCGTCTCGACTGCCTCGTCCGAAAGCAGCGAGGGATCGAGCAGGCGGTGGGTGTAGTCGAAGGTAGGCCCAAGAAGCTGGCCGCCCGGCAGATCCTTGTAGGTCGCCGAAATGCGGCGTTCGATCGTCATATCAGCTGTGTCGAGCGGCCTGGAATAGCCGAAACGCGGCAGCGTCGTGCGGTAGGCGCGCAGCAGGAAGATCGCCTCGATCATGTCGCCCCGCGATTGGCGGATGGCGAGTGCAGCGAGCGTGCGGTCGAAAAGCGAAGCCTCGGCCATGACGCGGTCGACGGCGAGTGCCAGCTGCGCCACGATCTGATCGATGCCGATCGCCGGCAGCGAACGGTCGCCGCGACGGCGGTCGGCCAGCAGGCGGTGGGCATTGGCGATGGCGGTCTCGCCACCCTTGACGGCAACATACATGAGCTCAGATCTCCGTTGCTGTGATCTTGGTGGTGCGCGGCAGGCAGAGGAAACGCTTGCCCGCCGTCAGCACGATGTCGACGCCGCGCGGAAAGAGCGCGCGGTTCTCGGTCCAGAGCCGCAGGAAGGTCTCCGGCAGGCCGATAGGCGCCATCTCCGCCACGCTCTGGATGCCGGGACCCATCAGCGCCAGCCTGCGGCCGCCTTCGAGTTCGGCGAGTTCGATGATGAGGGTCGTCGAGCGGTCGGGATATTCCTGCGTACCTGATGCAAAGAGGCCGAAGGAGGAAAGTGCGGTGCCGGCCTCGGTGAAGGCAAAGCGCGCTTCGGCCTTTTCGGTGGTCAACGGCGCGCCGGTATGGAAGCCGAGCCACTCCGGCACGGCGGATCTCGCCAGTCCCTGGGAAAGCCAGACGGGCGTGTCGTGGTCGCAAAGCGTCAGCGCGATCGTGCCGGCGGCGATGCCGAGCGGTGCCGGCGGAGCGACGTCGGGCTGAACCGTCTGGATCGTGCTGGGGCGGGCCATACCGTCCATCAGCATCTTGAAGACGCTTTGGGCATGGAAGACCGGCTCGGCAAAGCCGCCGGTCAGAGCTTCTGTGTTCAGGCCCATCAGTTGTCTCCCCGCACCATGGTGAAGAAATCGACGCGGGTTGCCGCCGTCTCGTCCGCCTTGCGGCGCTGGGCATCGGCGATCCGCTCAGTGATCGGTAAAAGCAGGGCCTGTTCGACGAAATCCTTCGTCGCATCCTCCTGCCAGAGCGCGTCGAAGATCGCCGCAAGCCTGGCCTTTTCGCGGTCGGTGCCGAGCGCCTGTGCATGACCAATCGAGCCGGTGTCGAGCCGGACCGTCGCCCGCGTCACGGTCACTTCGCCGAGATTGAAGGGAGCGCCGCCGCCGCCGATGCGTCCGCGCACCATCACCAGCCCGGTCTCCGGTCCGCGCACCTGATGGGCCACAGGCTTTTCCGGCAGCGCATCGAAGGCCGCTGAGAGTTCGCTGCGCTCCGCACGCGCCAGCAGATCGGCGGCGCGTTTACGCCCGGATGCCGTCTGTGACGCAGCGTCTGTCCTGTCCGCTGATATCATTGCCGCTTCCCTTAAAAAGTCTATTGATATAGACAACTATACAAGATATATTTAGCTCTAAATCGATGTCGTGACAAGCGTGTGACATCCTACAGCGCCGCGCGCCTTTTAAGACGCGCAAAGGACGCTGTAGCAGAAGGCGTGAAATGGCAGGGCAGGGGTGGAATGGCGGGATTGAAGCAGGTGCAAAGGCAAACCGGCGTGGCGCTCTGGCGCCAGATCGCCGATCGGATTCGCGAGGCGATCAGCAGCGGAGCCTATGACGAAACGGGAATGGTGCCGCCGGAAACCATGCTGGCGCTGCAATTCGGCGTCAACCGCCATACGGTGCGCAGCGCGCTGGCGGCGCTGGCGCAGGAAGGTATCGTCCGTGCGGTACAAGGTCGCGGTACGCTGATCGAGCGCAAGGAGCGGCTGAATTTCCCGATCACCAGGCGCACGCGTTTCACCGCCGGCATCGGCGATCAGGCCCGTGAAATGCGCGGCCTTCTGCTCGATGAGGCGAAGGAAGAAGCGAGTGCCGAGATCGCCCGCTGGCTGGGCCTTAAACAAGGAGAACAGGTGATCCGCCTGGAAACATTGCGCCAGGCAGACAAGCGGCCGGTTTCAAGGGCGACGAGCTGGTTTCCCGCCAAGCGCTTTGCCGGTATCGGTGAGGCTTACCGGAAGGAGGAATCGATCACCAAGGCTTTCGCCGAACTCGGCCTGCCGGACTACGTCCGGGCGACGACCGAGGTGACGGCAGCCCATGCGAGTGCAGCCGATATGGCCGACCTCGAACTCACCCCCGGCGCGATCCTGCTGATCGCCAAGGCGATGAATACCGATCTTGAGGGTGTGCCGGTGCAATATTCGATCAGCCGCTTCGCGGCCGACCGGGTGCAGTTCACCATCGAGAACTGAGCGCCTTTCCCCGCCGAAGCGGGGAAAGATCAGCTGAGATCAATGCGCGCCCGACATGTCGCCGAGCACTTCCTTGGAAGCGACGGTGGAATCCGCCTTCAGCTTATAGACCATCGGCACGCCGGTCGCGAGGTTGAGGGCGAGCACGCCTTCTTTGCTCAGCTTGTCGAGCACCATCACCAGCGAGCGCAGCGAATTGCCGTGCGCGGCAACCAGCACCTTCTCGCCCCTGAGCACGCGCGGCAGGATTTCGGTGAGGTAGTAGGGCCAGACGCGGGCGCCGGTGTCACGCAGGCTTTCACCGCCGGGAGGCGGCACGTCATAGGAGCGGCGCCAGATATGCACCTGTTCCTCGCCCCATTTGGCGCGTGCATCGTCCTTGTTGAGGCCGGAGAGATCGCCGTAGTCGCGCTCGTTCAGCGCCTGGTCGCGGATCGTCAGGAGATCGGGCTGGCCGACCTTGTCGAGGATGAGCTTCAGCGTGTGCTGCGCACGCACCAGCACCGAGGTGTAGGCGACATCGAATTTGATCCCGTATTCGGCGAGCGCCGCACCGCCTGTATTGGCTTCCTGGATGCCGAGTTCCGTCAGATCGGGATCCTTCCAGCCGGTGAAGAGATTCTTCAGGTTCCAGTCACTCTGGCCGTGGCGAACGAGGACGAGGGTACCGCTCATGAACATGCCTCCGTAGTATCGTTATGAGGAAGAAAGCCCGAGCACGTCGAGCATGGAATAGAGACCCGGCTTCTTGTCGCGCGCCCAAAGGGCCGCCTTGATGGCGCCGCGCGCGAAGATCGAGCGGTCGGCCGCACTGTGCGACAGGGTGACGATTTCGCCTTCGCCGGCAAAAAGCACGGAATGTTCGCCGATGACGGAGCCTCCGCGTAGCGTCGCAAAGCCGATCGTGCCCGCTTCGCGGGCGCCGGTATGGCCGTCGCGCACCCGCACCGATTGCGAGGCAAGATCGATCCCACGCCCCTTTGCCGCGGCCTCGCCGATGAGAAGAGCGGTTCCGGAAGGCGCATCCACCTTGTGCTTGTGGTGCATTTCCAGGATCTCGACGTCCCAGTCGACAGGATCGAGCGCACGCGCTGCCTGCTCTGCGAGCACGCTGAGCAGATTGACCCCGAGGCTCATATTGCCCGACTTGACGATGCGGGCATGGCGGGCCGCCGCGGCGATCTTGGCATTGTCGTCAGCCGAACAGCCCGTCGTGCCGACGATATGGACGATGCGGGCCTGCGCGGCAAGGCCAGAGAATTCTACCGTTGCGGCAGGCGAGGTAAAGTCGAGCACGCCTTCGGCATCGAGAAAGGCGTTGAGCGGATCGTCGCCGATAACGACGCCGGTCGGGCCAAGACCGGCGATCTCGCCGGCATCCTTGCCGACGAAGGGCGAGCCGGCGCGCTCGACCGCGGCATGCAGCTTGACGCCTTCGATCGAATGGATGAGCCGGATCAGCGTCTGCCCCATGCGTCCTGCTGCGCCAACCACCACCAGTTTCATCGCAGCATCGCTCATGTCAGTCTCACCAGGTCAGTTTGAATCGGAGGCCGAAGGCCTCTGCAGGTTGTTGAGGCGAGCGTAAAGACCGTCGCTGACCTTCGCAAGCGTCTCGTGATTGCCTTCCTCGACGACGCGGCCCTGCTGCATGACGACGATCTTGTCGGCGCGCACCACGGTCGAAAGCCGATGGGCGATGACGACGACGGTGCGTCCGCTCATCGCTTCGTCGAGCGCTTTCTGCACGGCCGCCTCGGATTCGGTGTCGAGGGCCGAGGTCGCCTCGTCGAGAAGCAGGATCGGCGCATTGCGCACGAGGGCGCGCGCGATCGACAGCCGCTGACGCTGGCCGCCCGAAAGCGTCACGCCGTTTTCGCCGACCGGCGTCTCGTAACCTTGCGGCTGTGCTGAGATGAAGTCATGCGCATAGGCAAGCCGCGCCGCCTCTTCCACCTCGGCATCGGTCGCTTCCGGCCGGCCATAGCGGATATTGTCGCGGATCGTGCCCTCGAACAGATAGGGCTGCTGCGAGACATAGGCGAGTTGCTGGCGCAGCGACTTCTTGGTGATGTGGGCAATGTCCTGCCCGTCGATCAGGATCTCGCCCTCGCGCGGATCGTAGAAGCGCGGAATGAGGCTGATGACTGTGGATTTGCCGGCGCCTGAGGGACCGACCAGCGCTGTGGTCGCGCCGCCCTCGGCGATGAAACTGACGCCGCTGAGCACGCTCTCATTGCCGTAGGCGAAGGACACATTGCGGAATTCGATCCTTGCCTGCGTCACCGTCAGCGGCCGGGCATCCGGCAGGTCCCGCTGGCGCGGTTCCATGTCGAGCAGTTCATAGATCATCCGCGCATTGACGACGGCGCGCTCCATCTGCACCTGCAGGCGGGCGAGCCGGCGGGCCGGGTCATAGGCAAGCAGCAGCGCCGTGACGAAGGAGAAGAAGGCGCCAGGCGGCACATTGAAGTAGATCGAGCGGTAGGCGGCATAGGCAAGCACGCTGGCGACGGCAAAACCCGCGAAACTCTCTGTCAGAGGAGAGGTGCGTTCGGACAGCCGGGCAATCCGGTTCGCCCGGCTTTCGGCGCCCTTGATGAGTTTGTTGACCTTGCGCTCCAGCTCTTCTTCCATCGTGAAGGCTTTCACGATGGCGATGCCCTGGATCGTCTCCTGCATGGCGCCGAGAACGTGGCTGTTCAGATGCACGGCCTCGCGGGTCGCCGAGCGCAGCCGCTTGGAAACATAGCGCAGTGCATAGAGCAGCGGCGGCGCCATGATGAACACGGCAAGGCTGAGCAGCGGATCCTGGATGATCATCACGGCGAGCAGCGAAACGAAGGTCAGCAGGTCGCGCACCGTCGAGGTGATCGTCAGGTTTAGCACGTCGCGGATGCCGCTGACGTTCTGGCTCACCTGCGCGGCGATATGGGCAGATCGCGCCTCGCTGAAGAAGCCGACCGAAAGCGTCATCAGATGCGCATAGAGCCGGCGCTGGTAGCGGGCGACGATATCGTTGCCGACCTTGGAAAGCGCCACCGCCTGGCCATAGCTCGCAAAGCCGCGCAGCACGAAAGCGATGAAGATCGAAAGACAGATGATCCAGACGACGTCGGCGCGCCGGTTGGCGAAGGCCTCGTCGATGATCGCCCGCATGATCCAGGCGGTGAACGCCGTCGAAAGCGCCACCACGATGAGGCAGGCGATCGCAAAGACATAGCCCCACAGATGGTCGCGGCCGTTTTCAGCGATGATGCGTTTCAGGATGCCGGTTACGGTATCGCTGCTGACGCTCTGCGTTCTGCTTTCCGCCGCTTCCAAATAGGGTTTCCTGTCTCGGACCAAGCGCCCCGTGAGGGCGACGCGCACTTTTGCCGGGGTCTATAAAGAGTTGGGACCGGTTTGGCTAGAGCGCCGCGCGTCCGGACAGGACGCGCCAAGGACACTCTATTTGCTTTGCGTCGGGGCTAGCGGCGCCAGCGGCGGCCCTCCGTCGAGACGCCGAAATTCGCCGGCATGCGTGCATAGGAGGAAAGCCCGGCAAGCGCTGCCAGCGGATGTGTTACCACATAGGTCGGGATGGTCCGAAGCAGCGCCGTATGCGGCGCCTTGTCCTCGAAGGCGATGCGGAATTCCGGCTTCTTCAGCGCCGGGATGATCTTCTGCGAGATGCCGCCGGAGAGATAGACGCCGCCGCGCGCCATGAACACCATCGCCATGTCGCCCGCCACGCGGCCGAGATAGGTGGCAAACAGCGAGACGGTCTCTATCGCCGCCTTGTCGCTACCGGCAAGTGCGTGCGAGGTGATGTCGGCAGGATCCTTCATCGTCGGCTCGATGCCGTCGACCATGCATATGGCGTGATAGAGGTTGACGAGGCCGCGCCCGCAGAGGATCTGCTCGGCCGACACGCGGCCTTCGATCGTCTCGATATGCGGGAAGATGTCATAATCGCGCTTGCTGCGCGGCCCGAGATCGACATGGCCGCCTTCGCCGGGAACCGGGATCCAGCTATGCTGGGCATGCACGAGCCCGCCGACGCCGAGGCCGGTGCCCGGTCCGAGTACGACGCGGGAGGCGATCATGTCGCCGGTGGCGTCGCCGATGCGTTCGCGGTTTTCATCCGAAAGCGCGGCGATTGCCAGCGCCTGCGCCTCGAAATCGTTGACGACGAGCACATCCTCCATCCCGAGGCCCTCGATCATCGTTTTCGGCCGCACCACCCAGTCACAATTGGTCAGCGGGATCTCGTCGTCGTTGATCGGACCGGCGACGGCGAGGATCGCCGAGCGCGGCTGCACGGCGGTCTTGTCGAGCACGCCTTGCTGGATCGCTTCGTCGATCGTGGCGAAATCCGCCGTGCGCACGTTCGGAAACTGCTTCGGCTCGGCATAGGCATCGGTCAGGATGGAGAAGCGGGCATTCGTGCCGCCGATATCGCCGATCAGGATCGGGAAAGGCATCGGAGCGGTGCTGTTGTTCGGTTTTGACATGGCCGGTTCCGTGCTGATCAGGCTTCGAGTGTGGGAAGAAGTTTTATAGCGGTCGCGCGGTTGAGCGCCATCGGAATATCGTAGACGATCGCCAGCCGCATCAGCGCCTTCACGTCGACATCGTGCGGCATCGGCGTCAAGGGGTCGACGAAGAAGATCAGGGCGTCGACCTCGCCGGTCGAAATCAGCGCGCCGATCTGCTGGTCGCCGCCGAGCGGCCCGCTTTTCAGCCTGACGACGTCAAGGTCGGGAGCGGCGTCGAGCACCCGCCCGCCGGTCGTGCCCGTCGCGACGATCTTCCAGCGCGAGAGAATGTCCCGGTTGGCGCGGGCGAACGCCGCCATGTCGTCCTTCTTCTGGTCATGCGCGATCAGCGCAAGGCATTTGCCGCCGGCCATGAAGTGAATCTCCGCCCCACAATTCAATCGATTTGACCGCTGTATACCAAGAATTTGCGATTTGAAAGACAGCGCATCCGCCCCTTCATTGGATCGCTGGCTTGTCGTTCGGAACCGGGCCGACATCCGGTAACGCCCCATCGGTGTCATCGGCCGACGCGGCTGCCGGAGTGGCGGCGAGCGCGCTTGCGGCGGAGGGTCCACCATAGGTGGCGGCCTGCATCGAAGCAACGGAAGCGGCATCGAGCACGGCGGCGCAAGCGTTGGGCAGATCGGTGACCATCATCTCACGCGGCGGCTTCGGCGGCTTGGCGCCGGGCTTGGGCGGTTTCGGCGGCGCCCAAGGCGCCGGCGTGAACCAATAGGCGAGCGACTTATCGCAGCCGTCGCCGGCAGGGACAGGAGCTTGCGGCGTGCATCCGGCAGCGCCCGGCGGGCATTTGATGCGGATGTGGAAATGCGAGTCATGGCCGTATATTGGCCGGAGCTTACCAAGGTTGGTGCGGTCGCCGCCCCAGGTGTCGCACATCTTCTTCTTGATCGCCGGATTGACGAAGATACGCTCCACTTCGGGATAGCTCGCCGCCAGCATCAAAAGCCGCGCGCGCGATTCCGTCCACACTTTGGGGTTGACGGTGAGGAACTTGTCCTTCTGCAGCATGCTGGTGAAGGGCAAGTCCTCGCGTTCCTGGGCTGTCATGCGGCGCGCCGGCATCGGGCTAAACCAGATATCGGCGTCGAGGCCAATCTGGTGCGAGGAATGGCCGTTGAGCATCGGCCCGCCGCGTGGTTGAGCGATATCGCCGACAAGGATGCCCGGCCAGCCGGCATATCTGACCGCATCCTGCGAAAAGCGCTCCAAGAGCGCGATCATGGCCGGATTGCCCCAGCGACGGTTGCGCGAAAGCCGCATCGCCTGCCAGGTCGGACCATCGGTCGGCAGCGCTACCGCGCCAGCCATGCAGCCTTTAGCATAGAAGCCGATCGGCTGCGCTGGCCCCCGCGTCGGCAGGCCGGCGCCGCCGAACAGCGCCTTGGCGCTGCCTGGGCTTGGCGTCTTCTGCTCAGCGCCGACGTCGCCAACGGCAAGGCCTGCGCCGATCGCGCCGGCGAGCGCCAGTGTGCCTAATGTCCTGAAAGCCTGGGCGAAGCCGAAAGCCATGCTGTTCCCTTAATTCGATGTCGAAGTGATTTGCACTCGAATCTATCCTGAAAAGCGATTTTGGTGAATCGATGTTTTGGCTGGCGATGGGAAGCGGCGGTGATGGATCGCCGCAGAGTTGCGTCGCATGTTGCGAAGGCGGCTCGAAGAGGTGACGCCCTCAAGCGAGCCGATGGCTCAAAATTTCGCGCGCCCGGCAAAAACCAAACTCTCTCCTGTTTTTCGCCCGTATTTTTCGTATTGTCGAACCCATCAATAATCAGGGGAAAGCGTGAATGGCGGCTCTGTGGTCGAAGATCGGTTTGTTTCTGTCGCTTGCGGGTGCCTTGGCGCCAATGACGGCAACGGCTCAGGACCAGCCGTTTGTGATCGGAAGCTCGGTCATCAGCGAGATGAAGTACAAGCCGGGCTTTGCGCACTTCGACTACGTCAATCCCGATGCACCGAAAGGCGGAGACCTGCGCCTCTCCGCAAGCGGCGCCTTCGACACCTTCAACCCGCTGCTCGCTAAAGGCCAGGCAGCAGTGGGCTTGACGCTCGTTTACGACACGCTGATGAAGCCCGCCGACGACGAGCTGCTCGTCTCCTACGGTCTGCTTGCCGAGGGATTGTCTTTTCCCACCGACGTCTCGAGCGCGACCTTCCGCCTGCGCAAGGAAGCGAAATGGTCGGATGGTCAGCCGGTAACGCCCGAGGATGTCATCTTCAGTTTGGATAAGACGAAGGAATTAAATCCCCTCACGGCGAACTATTACCGCCACGTCGCGAAGGCCGAAAAGACCGGCGACCGCGACGTCACCTTCACCTTCGACGAGAAGAACAACCGGGAGCTCCCGAATATTCTCGGCCAGTTGGTGGTGGTGCCGAAACATTGGTGGGAGGGGCAGGGACCGGACGGCAAGCCACGCGATATTTCAAAGACGACGCTCGAGCCCGTGATGGGTTCGGGACCCTACAAGATTGCTTCCTTCTCGCCGGGCGCGACAATCCGCTATGAATTGCGTGACGACTATTGGGGCAAGGACCTCAATGTGAATGTCGGCCAGAACAATTTCCGCAACGTCATCTACACCTATTTCGGTGATCGGGACGTCGAGTTCGAAGCCTTTCGCGCCGGCAACAGCGACTACTGGCAGGAAACCACGGCTGCCCGCTGGGCGACGGGATATGATTTTCCGGCGGTGAAGGAAGGGCGTGTCAAGAAAGAGGAGGTTGCAAATCCGTTACGCGCCACCGGCATCATGCAGGCTCTCGTGCCCAACATGCGACGTGACCTCTTCAAGGACATCAGGGTCCGCAAGGCGCTGAACTATGGTCTGGATTTTGAGGAGCTGAACCGCACTGTGGCCTTTAATAGTTACAAACGCATCGACAGCTATTTCTGGAACACCGAACTCGCCTCCTCAGGCCTTCCCCAGGGCAGAGAGCTGGAAATTCTGCAGGGCATGAAGGATAAGGTTCCGGCAGAAATCTTCACCACGCCCTATGCCAATCCGGTCGGTGGCGATCCGCAGAAGAGCCGCGATAACCTCCGCAAGGCAATTGCGCTTCTCAAAGAAGCCGGCTGGGAGATCAAGGGCAATCGCATGGTCAACGGCAAGACCGGCCAGCCGATGAGTTTCGAGATCCTGTTGTCGAGCCCGATACTGGAGCGCTGGGCGGTGCCCTATGCCAGCAATCTCAAGAAAATCGGCATAGATGCGCGAGTGCGGACAGTCGACGCCTCGCAGGCCGTCAACCGCGAACGCAGCTTCGACTATGATATTATCTGGAATGTCTGGGCGGAGACCATGAATCCAGGCAATGAGCAAGCCGACTATTGGGGTTCCGGCTCGGTCAACCAGCAAGGCTCTCGGAATTATGCCGGCATTGCCAACCCGGCCGTCGATGAACTCATTCGCATGGTTATCTTCGCGCCGAATCGCGACGAGCAGATCGCAGCAATCAAGGCCATGGATCGGGTCCTGCTTGCAAATCACTACGTCATCCCGCTGTTCTACCGCGATACCTATAACATCGCCTATTGGAACACGGTCACGCATCCGGCCGAGTTTCCGGCCTACAGTCTTGGCTTCCCCGATGCTTGGTGGTCGACATCGGCAAAATGAGCGGGCTTGCAATGCAGGGGCCCTCGGCTCCAAATGGCACGAGCGAATCACGACAAGCCGGCAGGGCCGGCAAGGGAAGGCTGGCGGATTGAGCGGCATGAGACTGGACGGCAGGCAGACGAGAAAGATATTCCCGGAGGCTGAAGGCTGATGGGCGCCTATATTCTTCGCCGCCTGCTTTTGATGGTTCCGACCATCGTCGGCATCATGGCGATTTCCTTCATCGTCATTCAGTTCGCGCCCGGCGGTCCCGTCGAGCAGGTGATCGCCCAATTGACCGGTCAGGCCGACAGTGCCGACCAGCGCCTGTCCGGCGGTGGCGATCTTCTCGGCGGAGGCGGTAGCGACGAAGGCTCGAAATATCGCGGCGCCCAGGGGCTCGATCCGGAACTGATTGCCAAGCTCGAAAAGCAGTTCGGCTTCGACAAGCCGCCGCTGACGCGTTTTGGCGAGATGATGTGGAATTACATCCGCTTCGATTTCGGCGAAAGCTTCTTCCGCAACACCTCCGTGCTCGAGCTCATCAAGGAGAAGCTGCCGGTGTCGATCTCGCTCGGCATCTGGATCCTGATCTTCTCCTATGCCATTTCCATCCCGCTCGGCATCCGCAAGGCGGTCAAGGACGGATCGACCTTCGACGTCTGGACGTCGGGCGTCATCGTCGTCGGCTACGCCGTCCCGAGCTTCCTCTTCGGCATTCTTCTGATCGTGCTTTTCGCCGGCGGCTCCTTCTATGACTGGTTTCCGTTGCGCGGCCTGGTCTCCGACAATTTCGACGAGCTTGCCTGGTGGCAGAAGCCGCTCGACTATTTCTGGCACCTGACCTTGCCGCTGATCTCGCTTTCGCTTGCAGCCTTCGCGACGACGACCCTGCTGACCAAGAATTCCTTCATCGAGGAAATCAAGAAGCAGTATGTCGTCACCGCCCGCGCCAAGGGTCTGAATGAGCGGCAGGTCCTTTACGGCCATATTTTCCGCAATGCCATGCTGATCATCATCGCCGGCTTCCCCGGCGCCTTCATTTCCGCTTTCTTCACCGGCTCGCTGTTGATCGAAAATATCTTCTCGCTCGATGGCCTCGGCCGTCTCGGCTATCTCTCGGTCGTCAACCGGGATTACCCGATCGTCTTCGCCACGCTCTACATCTTCTCGCTGCTCGGCCTCGTCGTCAGCCTGGTTTCCGACCTGATCTACACCTGGATCGATCCGCGCATCGATTTCGAGCGGAGGGATGTCTGATGGACGCCGCCGCAAATTCTGTCGTTGCAACACCCGTCAAGCCGCCGCGCAAGGGCTTGCTCTCGCCGACCAACGTCCGCCGCTGGCAGAATTTCAAGGCGAACGGTCGCGGTTACTGGTCGCTGTGGCTGTTCCTGGTGTTGTTCGTGCTCAGCCTGTTCGCCGAGTTCCTCGCCAACGACCGGCCGATCATCGCCTCCTACAAGGGCGAGATCCTGTTTCCTGTCCTCATTGACTACCCCGAGGAGAAGTTCGGCGGCTTCCTGGCCGAAACCGACTATCGTTCCTCGGTGATAACAGACGAGATCAATGCCAATGGCTGGATGATCTGGCCACCGATCCGCTATTCCTACCGCTCGGTCAATTCCAACATTCCGCATTCGGCCCCCACCGCTCCCTTCTGGCTGATGACGAAGGAGGAGCGTTGCGCCGGTTATCCGCAAGGGGCGAATGATCCGGACTGCACCCTCGGCAATCTCAACTGGCTCGGCACCGATGACCAGGCGCGAGACGTGTTGGCGCGCGTCATCTACGGCTTCCGCATATCGGTGCTTTTCGGCCTGGTGCTGACCATCTGCTCGGCGATCATCGGCGTGACGGCGGGTGCGGTGCAGGGTTATTTCGGCGGCTGGACGGATCTGCTGCTGCAGCGCTTCATCGAGATCTGGTCGTCGATGCCGGTGCTCTACATCCTGCTGATCATCGCGGCACTCCTGCCGCCCGGCTTCTTCGTGCTGCTCGGCATCATGCTGCTCTTCTCCTGGGTCGGCTTCGTCGGCATCGTGCGCGCCGAATTCCTGCGCGCCCGCAATTTCGAATATGTCCGCGCCGCCCGCGCGCTCGGCGTCAACAATCGCACCATCATGTGGCGCCACCTGCTGCCGAACGCGATGGTCGCGACGCTGACCTTCCTGCCCTTCATCCTGTCCGGTTCGATCACGACGCTGACCTCGCTCGATTTCCTCGGCTTCGGCATGCCGCCGGGCTCTCCCTCGCTCGGTGAGATGATCGCGCAGGGCAAGACCAATCTGCAGGCGCCATGGCTCGGGCTGACGGCCTTCTTCGCCATGTCGATCATGCTTTCCCTGCTGATCTTCATCGGCGAAGCTGTGCGCGATGCCTTCGACCCGAGAAAGACGTTTCAATGAGTGACATGACAGAACCGCTGCTTTCCGTCCGCGATCTCTCGGTTGCCTTTCATCAGGGCGGCGAAACCTCGCTGGCGGTCGATCATATCTCCTTCGATATCGCCAAAGGCGAGGTCGTGGCGCTGGTCGGCGAATCCGGCTCCGGCAAGTCGGTCTCGGCCAACTCGATCCTGCGGCTTCTGCCTTATCCCTCCGCAAGCCACCCCTCCGGCGAAGTCCTGTTCAAGGGCACGGACCTCTTGAAGGCGTCGGAGCGGGTGCTACGGGAAGTGCGCGGCAACGACATCACCATGATCTTCCAGGAGCCGATGACCTCGCTCAATCCGCTTCACACGATCGAGAAGCAGATCGCCGAGATCCTCGCCCTCCACCAAGGCCTCACCGGTCAGTCGGCGCGCCAGCGTGTCCTGGAATTGCTGAACCAGGTCGGCATCCGTGAGCCGGAGAAGCGGTTGAAGGCCTATCCGCACGAACTGTCAGGTGGCCAGCGCCAGCGCGTCATGATCGCCATGGCGCTCGCCAACCGGCCGGAATTGCTGATCGCCGACGAGCCGACCACCGCCCTCGACGTCACTGTACAGGCGCAGATCCTCGAATTGCTCCGGCAGTTAAAAGCCGTCCACGGCATGTCGATGCTGTTCATCACTCATGATCTCGGCATCGTCCGCAAATTCGCCGATCGCGTCTGCGTCATGACCAAGGGCAGAATCGTCGAAACCGGAACCGTGGAGGACGTCTTCGCCAATCCGAAGCACGAATATACCCGGCACCTTCTCGCCTCCGAACCGCGCGGCGAGCCGCCATTGGCCGATCCGTCGAAACCCATGGTGATGGAAGGTTCGGACATCCGCGTCTGGTTCCCGATCAAGGCTGGGCTGATGCGCCGCGTCGTCGATCACGTCAAGGCAGTCGATGGCATCGATCTTTCGCTGCGCGCCGGCCAGACGCTCGGCGTCGTCGGGGAGTCCGGCTCGGGTAAGACCACGCTCGGCCTGGCGCTCACCCGGCTGATCTCCTCGGAAGGGCGGATCGCCTTTGTCGGCAAGGATATAGCCGGCTATTCATTCAATGAGATGCGGCCGTTGCGCAACCAGCTGCAGGTGGTCTTCCAGGATCCCTATGGCTCGCTCAGCCCGCGCATGTCAGTCGGGGATATCGTCGCCGAAGGGCTGAAAGTGCATGAGCGGTCCCTGACATCAGAAGAACGCGACCAGCGCGTCTGCTGGGCGCTGGAAGAGGTGGGTCTCGATCCGCTCACCCGCTGGCGTTATCCGCATGAATTCTCCGGCGGCCAGCGCCAGCGCATCGCCATCGCCCGCGCCATGGTGCTGAAGCCGCGCTTCGTCATGCTCGACGAGCCGACCTCCGCGCTCGACATGAGCGTGCAGGCGCAGGTGGTCGATCTCCTGCGTGATCTGCAGAAGAAGCACGACCTCGCCTATCTCTTCATCAGCCACGACCTGAAGGTGGTGAAGGCGCTCGCCAACGACGTCATCGTCATGCGTTTCGGCAAGGTGGTGGAACAGGGTCCGTCAGCGGACATCTTCCGCGCGCCGAAGGACGATTACACCCGGGCACTGATGGCCGCCGCTTTCAACATCGAGGCGGTGCCGACACCCGCCGTACAGCAATAAAGAAGATCATGCCAGCAACTCCTCCCGTTCTCGTCGACATCAAGTTCAATGCCGAAGGCGTCGCCCGCGTGCTGAAGACCGCCTTTGCCGACCGCGGCAGCATCAATCTCGCCGATCCGGGCAATCGGGCACGCGATCTCCGCGCGGTCGAATACGCGCTTCTGTGGAAGCCGGATGCCGACCTTTTCGCGCGGGCGCCGAACCTGAAAGTGATCTTCTCCGGCGGCGCCGGTGTCGACCATATTATCGGCATGGACGGCCTGCCCGAGATCCCGATCGTCCGCTTCGTCGACCGCAGCCTGACGACCCGCATGAGCGAATGGGTGGTCATGCAATGCCTGATGCATTTGCGCGGGCAATACGCCCATGATAGCCACCAGCGGCAGCGTGAGTGGGCCAAGCTGATCGCGCCGGAGGCGGCGGAAGTGACAGTCGGTGTCATGGGCCTCGGCATTCTCGGGCAGGATGCGGTCGCCAAGCTGAGAGTGATGGGTTTCAACGTCATCGGCTGGTCACGCAGCCGCAAGCAGATCGCTGGCGTCGAAACCTTCGATGCCAGCGAGTTGGACAGCTTCCTCGCAAGGGCCGACATCCTCGTCGGCCTGCTGCCGCTGACGCCTGAAACATCAGGTTTCTATGACGCCGGGCTGTTTGCGAAGCTGCGCCGCGACGGTGCGCTCGGACAGCCGGTCTTCATCAATGCCGGCCGAGGCAAGAGCCAGGTCGAGGCCGATATCGTCTCCGCCATCCGCGACGGCACTCTCGGCGGCGCTTCCCTCGATGTTTTCGAGGTGGAGCCGCTTGCATCAGACCACCCGCTATGGGAATTGCAGAACGTCTTCCTCACGCCGCACGACGCGGCCGTCTCAGAAGAAAACGCGCTGTTCCGGCATGTCGAGACGCAGATCGCCCGCTTCGAGCGCGGCGAGCCACTGCAGTTCGTGGTCGACCGCGCTGCCGGCTATTGAGCTTTCGGAACCTTCCAGACAGCCACCCGTTTCTTCTGCGGAAATTCTTCGCGGCCGGATCGGCCCGTCAAGACAGCGGAAGGAGACGATGATGGCCCATCAGACGGAAACACGCTGGGAAAAGTCGGATGGCAAGCTTCACAAGGAAGAGCAGATCCCGCCGGTGAAGGCAAGGCAGGGACGCATGGGTTATCGCATCCTGACGGTGCTGATCGTCGCGCTGGTGCTTGCCTTCGTGGTCTGGATACCGGTCGAAATCTGGGGTAATCGCGAGGCAAACGAAGTTGCCCCGCAACAGCCCGGTCAGCAGCTCCAGTCGCAGCAGCCTGCTCCGGCCCCCGCGCCGGCGCTGCAGAACGGTACTGCCGTTCCAACCGAAACGCCGAACACCACGCCGGCCGCTCCGAATGTGGCGCCCGCAACGCCGGCTCAATAATCGTGAGCAAAACCATGTTCACCTCCCGCCGCCACACCGCGGCGGGACGTTCATTGTTTTGTCTGGACTTTAGCCGCCGATTTTTCGATAAGAAGGCGCACGAGCCGGTTTTGTGCGCCGGCCGGGAACTTGGCAGTCCCCAGGATTTTGGCAGCACCTGACCGGAGTGGACAGGGGCGGGAGTTTGATGGCCAGGACCGATATCGCAAGACGCGTCTACAATCACGCCTGGAAACTCGATCCGATCATCCGCAGTCTGATCGATACCGACTTCTACAAGCTTTTGATGCTGCAGATGATCTGGAAGCTTTATCCGGACGTGAACGCTTCCTTCACCCTCATCAACCGCACCAAGCGGGTGCGTCTGGCCGAGGAGCTCGACGAAGGCGAGTTGCGCGAGCAACTCGATCATGCCCGCACGCTGAGACTGTCCAAAAAGGAGATGATCTGGCTTGCGGGTAACAGCTTCTATGGCCGCGCCCAGATCTTCGAACCGGAATTCCTTGCCTGGCTTTCCAATTTCCAGCTTCCCGAATACGAGCTGTCGAAGAAGGACGGCCAGTATGTGCTGGATTTCCACGGATCGTGGAAGGAAACCACCATGTGGGAAATCCCGGCGCTCGCCATCGTCAACGAGCTGCGGTCGCGCTCGGCGATGAAAGCGCTCGGTCCCTTCACCCTCGATGTGCTCTATGCCCGCGCCAAGGCGAAGATGTGGTCGAAGGTCGAACGGCTGAAGGAACTGCCGGGCCTGCGCATCTCCGATTTCGGCACCCGCCGCCGCCACAGTTTCCTGTGGCAGCGTTGGTGCGTCGAGGCGCTGAAGGAAGGCATCGGCCCGGCCTTTGCCGGTACCAGCAACGTATTGCTGGCGATGGATTCCGATCTCGAGGCCGTCGGCACCAATGCCCACGAGCTGCCGATGGTGGCCGCCGCCCTAGCCGAAACCGATGAGCAGCTGCGCAACGCGCCCTACAAGATCCTGCGCGACTGGAACAAGCTCTATGGCGGCAACCTTCTGATCGTGCTGCCCGATGCCTTCGGCACCGCTGCTTTCCTGCGCGACGCACCGGAATGGGTCGCCGACTGGACCGGGTTCCGCCCGGACAGCGCCCCGCCGATCGAAGGTGGCGAGAAGATTATCGACTGGTGGAAGAAGATGGGCCGCGATCCGCGCCAGAAGCTGCTGATCTTCTCCGACGGCCTCGATGTCGACGCCATCATCGATACCTACCGGCATTTCGAAGGCCGCGTGCGCATGAGCTTCGGCTGGGGCACGAACCTGACGAACGATTTTTCCGGCTGCGCGCCGATCGAGATCTCCGGCCTCAACCCGATCTCCGTCGTCTGCAAGGTCAGCGACGCCAACGGCCGTCCGGCGGTGAAGCTCTCCGACAACCCGCAGAAGGCGACCGGCGACCCGGCCGAGGTCGAACGCTACCTGAAATTCTTCGGCGCCGAGGACAGGATCGATCAGACCGTTCTGGTGTAGGTCTGGGCCAATGTGCCGCTATCCCGAGGCATATTGATGTGCCCCGCCATCGCATCCTCGATCGACCAACCGAAGCGCCAGGCGTCGAACATCGAGTACCATTCCTGAAAATCAGCGATCGGCAGGATATCCGGCTTCGACATCGGATTGTCGGCTAGGCTGCGGCCACGCGCACGATCCCGTGCGCCACGCTCCTGCATCTCAAGCAGATTCTCGAACATCATTACCCCCGTCTTTATCCCGATTTATGCAATCATGCTAATAAAGCATTGTCGAGTCCGGATGCGGCAATTGGGGTTTTTCACAGGATTAGCCCCAATTCGCTAGTTCAAGGGGATGATGAGGTCGCAGCCGTTCCGGGGCATTTCATCAGACAAGCAGAGCATGGCGGCGTCCGAGAGCCGGCCATGCCTTTCACCATCGCGGTCCACGAGTATCCGTGACGGGGAGGCTCGGCTTCCTGGCTGGGGTCCGCCGCCGAGCCTCCCGGCTGGCCGACCTTGAACAAGCCGGCAGCGCCGACACGTTGCCGCTTTCCGGCAGCGGCGATCCAACCCGGATGATATCGAGGGCTAACAGCCGGTTAATATCCACCGGCCTCGTCCCGATTTCGCACAAGCTATCCTTCGGGTTTTTCAGGCAGCCAGTCTGCGAAACCGGGTTCTGATACGGTCGAGGTAATAATGGCCGGGAGACGGCGCCACCGTCATTGCATGCGCTTCCGAGGAGGGAACGCCTTCGAACAGACGCTCCTCGCCATTCTTGAAACATATCCTGAGCCGTCCGTCGTCCTGGCTGAAATAGACGGATTTGATGATCTTCGACTTTACCGAAAGTTCTTCCACCTGTTTTACCTCTGTTTTTGACTTTGGCAGACGATAAACCCAAACGTGCAAAGACGCGGTGAAGCTGCATGGTAAAAAATTCAGGAATCTTTGGGCGCTTTAAACCTCGCGGCGCGGGCCGGAGCGACAGGTTCGATCAGCCTCGAACGCACGCTTGCGAGCGGAGCATTTCGTTTCCCCGTCTTGACGCGTCCAGCACAGGCAAAGACCTGTTTGGGTCATTTGATCGTGAACTCGAAAACAAGATCAAGCCCGATCAGATTTTGCCAATCCGGCGGAAAACGCCGTTAGCAAGGCCTTTCCCTGGCCCCAGTCCTCAAGGCCGCTTTGCCCGTTGATATGGCCGAAAGGACCGATCGCGACAAGGCCGCTGCCCCACAGATCCGCTCGCGCATGGGCATGGTCGAGCGTGCCGAAGGGATCATCGGCGCTTGCGACAATCAGAGTGGGGAAGCGTATTTTTTGCGATGGCGGATTTGCGAATCCGGCCGCCTCCTCGGGAAATGACGCGGACTGCGGATCTGGAACCGCCACAAGTAATGCTCCGGCAACGGCAAGCGAAGAAACCTGCTGCCAATGAGCGACCAGCAGACATGCAAGGCTGTGGGCGACCAGCAGGGGAGGGGTTGCCGATGCGCCGACGGCGCGCTCCAGGGCTGAAATCCAGTCTGCCAGGTCGGGTTTTTCCCAATCGGCTGGTTGAAAACGTCGCATGTCCGGGTTCGACCTTTCCCAGCGTGTTTGCCAATGAGCCTCGCCCGAACCGCCAATCCCCGGCAATATGATGATGTCCTTCATGTCTTTTCCTCTGATCATCCGTGCAGATGAAAATGATGCATTTTCATTTGCTTCGGAATGAATGATCATCGGAAAACCGCGTCTCTTTCCGATGATTTCAAGGTGATCCCATGGCTTTTCAGGAAAACAATCGGGTACGGCTCGATCCAACCGATATCGCCATTATCGAAGCGATGCAGGAAAATGGACGTATTGCGGTTTCCGAACTCGGTCGACGGGTCGGGCTCTCTCAGCCGGCAGCATCAGAACGGGTCAAGCGGCTGGAAGACCGCGGCATCATTGTCGGTTACGCCGCCCGTATCGACCCCACCGCTTTGGGAATTGGAATGACGGCTGTGCTTCGCTTGCGCACGACGCATGAGCATATCAAACCCTGTCTGAAACAGTTCGCGGAGATGCCGCAGGTCATGGAAGTATTGCGCCTCACCGGAGAGGACTGTTTTCTTTTGAAGGTGCTGGTTCCGTCGCCGGGAGAACTGGAAACGATCGTTGACACGATTGCGCAATTTGGGGGCGTGACGACATCTCTCGTGTTGCGCAGCGAGAATCCGAAACCGATTGGACGCGCCCTACTTCAGCGCCCTTGAGAATGTGCGGACGACCAGCTTGTTCTATCGAAGCGTGCCGCCAAAAACGCTTCCGCGTCCCGCTCTCGATACGGTTTGAATCAATATTGAGAATGAGGGTATGGCGGACAGGGTGGGATTCGAACCCACGGTACGCTTTCACGTACACACGCGTTCCAGGCGTGCGCCTTAAACCACTCGGCCACCTGTCCTTTTTTGGCGTTCGCGCCCGGATAGGAGCAAATCGTCGGAACGGCGCGATATATACCGATGAATTTTTGTCGATCAACCGAAATCTAACAGTTTTTTGACTTCTTGCGATAAAACTCGCCTCGGCCACTCCATTGTGCTTCACCTCATCGACGACTATGTAATTCTCTAAGGTGGAGAATGGCGCGGCCGGCCGGAATTGTCCGGCATATCGAGCGTCGGAGGAATTGATGCGTTTCCTGTTGCGTCTGGCGAGTCTTGTCGCGCTTGCGGCGGCCGTTATTGCCGGGACCATCGATTCGATCCAATCGGTTGCGGCGTCCTCCGTGGTGATGACGCCGATCTCCGATGCCTGGCAGGATGTCAGCCCGACAACGCTGACGTCACTGCAATCCTCCCTTTCCTATTATATCCACCCGCGTTTCTACACCCTCATCTTCCAGTGGCTGATGCTCCAGCCGGCCTTTGCCGTTTTCCTGGTGATCGCGCTGCTTCTGTGGATGATCGGCTACAAGAAGCCGCCGGTGGCCGGTCGCTTCACCGCATAAAAAACGCAGTTAATCCGGTTGGCTGTCACCCCTCTGCTGCGTCGGCATTTGCCGCCGGATTGGCTAGAAAATCCGCATTCTGATGGAGAGAATGTCCAAATATCAGCCCCGAAGAGCTGATTTTCGGCAATCGCTGCAAATCTTTACCGCCTGAAAAATTTCTGGTGAATTTTTCCGTGAGCCATGCAAGGATGCACGCAGCCAGGCCTCCGGGGGGAGGTCGGTGGTTCCGCAGACATGCCCGAAAAGGGCTTGCGGGAGGACCCCTAACGAATAGCAACAACAGGGCTGCACAATGAAAAAATCCCTTCTCACTCTCTTTGCCGTGGCTGCCATGTCGACGACGGCGCTTGCTGCCGACGTCAAGCCGGCGCTGGTTTACGGCACCGGCGGGAAGTTCGATAAGTCCTTCAACGAGGCGGCCTATAACGGTGCCGAGAAGTTCAAGGCCGAGACCGGCATTGCCTATCGCGACTTCGAGCCGACGGGCGACACCCAGGGCGAACAGGCCATCCGCAACTTCGCCAGCCGCGGGTTCAATCCGGTGGTTGCCGTTTCCTTCGCCTGGACCTCGGCCATCGAGAAGGTTGCAGCCGAATTCCCCGATACCAAGTTCATCATCGTTGACTCCGTCGTCGACAAGCCGAACGTCCGCTCGGTTGTCTACAAGGAAGAAGAAGGCTCCTACCTCGTCGGCGTTCTCGCCGGCATGGCCTCCAAGACCGGCAAGGTTGGCTTCGTCGGCGGCATGGACATCCCGCTGATCCGCAAGTTCGAATGCGGCTACGAGCAGGGCGCACGCTCCGTCAAGGCCGATATCGAAGTGTTCCAGAACATGACCGGCACCACGGGCGCTGCCTGGAACGACCCGGTCCGCGGCGGTGAGCTCACCAAGAACCAGATCGACCAGGGCGCTGACGTCGTTTATGCGGCAGCCGGCGCCACCGGTCTCGGCGTTCTGCAGACGGCTGCCGACAACAAGAAGCTGTCGATCGGCGTCGACTCCAACCAGAACCATCTGCATCCGGGCTCGGTCCTGACCTCGATGGTCAAGCGCGTCGACCTCGCCGTCTACAATGCCTACAACGACACCAAGAACGACAAGTTCACCGCTGGCGTCCAGGCGCTCGGCGTCAAGGAAGATGGTGTCGGCGCCGCGATCGACGACAACAACAAGTCGCTGATCACGCCGGAAATGCAGGCTGCCGTCGACAAGGCCAAGGCCGATATCATCGCGGGTACCATCAAGGTTCACGATTATACCTCGGACAACGCTTGCCCGAAGTGATCCGCGCCCGAATGTGATCGACGATTGAGATCGGGCGTATGGCGGAGGGGATTTTCGCCATACGCCCTTTTCTTATTTGGAGCCTGCAGTGACAGATAAGCCCGCTATCGAGCTTGTCGGCATCGACAAGAAGTTCGGTGCCGTCCATGCCAACAAGGACATCAACCTGACCGTTGCCAAGGGGACGATCCACGGCATCATCGGTGAAAACGGCGCCGGCAAATCGACCCTGATGTCGATCATCTACGGTTTCTACCATGCCGATAGCGGCGAGATCCGCGTCAACGGCAATCCCGTCACCATCCGCGACAGCCAGGCGGCGATCGCCACCGGCATCGGCATGGTGCACCAGCACTTCATGCTGGTCGATAATTTCACGGTGCTCGAGAACATCATGCTTGGCGCCGAAGGCGGCATGCTGCTGGCGAGAGGCGTTGCCTCGGCCCGCGCCGAGCTCAAGCGGCTGGAAACGGAATATGGCCTGGAGGTCGATCCGGACGCGCTGATCGAAGAGCTCCCGGTCGGCCTGCAGCAGCGTGTCGAGATCCTGAAAGCCATGTATCGCGGCGCCGAGATCCTGATCCTCGACGAGCCCACCGGCGTGTTGACGCCGGCGGAGGCCGATCACCTCTTCCGCATTCTCAAGGTGCTGCGCGACCAGGGCAAGACGATCATCCTCATCACCCACAAGCTGCGCGAGATCATGGCGATCACCGATACGGTCTCGGTCATGCGTCGCGGCGAGATGGTCGCGACCCGCAAGACGGCGGAGACGACGGTGGAGGAACTCGCCGAACTGATGGTCGGCCGCCGCGTGCTGCTGCGCGTGCAGAAGGGCGAGGCCAACCCCGGATCTGCCGTGCTGTCTGTCCGCAACCTGACGGTGAAGGACAATCGCGGCGTCACCATGGTCGACAACGTCTCCTTCGACGTGCGCGCCGGTGAGATCGTCGGCATCGCCGGTGTCGCCGGCAATGGCCAATCCGAATTGCTGGAGGCAATTGCCGGCATCCGCAAGCCGACCTCCGGTGAAATTCTTCTCGACGGCCAGACGATCGACAAGGCTGATCCCGCCCGCCTGCGTGATCTCGGCCTCGCGCATATTCCTGAGGACCGCCACCATATGGGCCTGGTGTTGAAATTCGAGGAATATGAAAATTCCGTGCTCGGCTATCATCGCCGCCCGGCCTACAGCAAAGGCCCGCTGCTCGATCTCGAAGCGATCCGCAAGGATGCGATGGAGAAGATCGAGAAATACGACATCCGCCCGCCAAACCCGCGTCTGAAGACGGCGAATTTCTCCGGCGGCAACCAGCAGAAGATCGTCGTCGCCCGCGAGATCGAACGCGATCCGAAGATGCTGATCATCGGCCAACCGACACGTGGCGTCGATATCGGCGCTATCGAATTCATCCACCGCCGTATCATCGAAATGCGCGACGCGGGCAAGGCGATCCTACTCGTCTCCGTCGAACTCGATGAAATCCGCTCCCTTTCGGACCGTATCCTTGTCATGTTTGCCGGCCATGTCGTCGGCGAGAAGACGCCCGATGCCGGTGAACAGACCCTCGGCCTGATGATGGCCGGCATTGCCGCATGAGGCCTTTATGAGCACTGCTTCCGTTCCGCTGCCAAACTGGATCAATTACGGCCTCATCCCGATTTTGAACCTTATCGTCGCCTTCCTGATCTCCGGATTCGTCGTCTGGCTGATCGGCGAGAGCCCGCTCGATGCGCTGTCGCTGCTGATCGAGGGTGCGCTCGGCAATGGCGAATTCATCGGCTTCACGCTGTTCTACGCGACGAGCTTCATCTTCACCGGCCTTTCCGTCGCAGTGGCAATCCATGCCGGTCTCTTCAACATCGGCTCCGAAGGCCAGGCCTACATGGGCGGCCTCGGCTGTGCTTTGGTGGCGCTTTCGCTCGATAATTACGTGCCATGGTATGTGACGATGCCGGTTGCGGTGGTCGGCGCTGCACTCTTCGGCGCGGTTGCCGCCTTCATACCGGCGTGGCTTCAGGCGAAGCGCGGCAGCCATATCGTCATCACGACGATCATGTTCAACTACATCATCGCCTCGCTGATGAACTACCTGCTGGTGCACGTATTGATCGTGCCCGGCAAAATGGCGCCGGAAACACGCACATTCCTCGAGGGTGGGCAGTTGCCGAAGCTAACATGGCTGATGGAAATATTCGGGACAAAGCTGGGTGCTGCCCCGTTGAATGTCTCTTTCATCATTGCACTGGTTATGTGCTACGTCGTCTGGCTTTTAATCTGGCGCACGAAACTTGGCTTCGAGATGCGCACGCTGGGCGTCAGCCCGACAGCTGCTTCATACGCCGGTATTCCCTACGTACGAATCGTGATGATCGCGATGATGCTCTCCGGCGCGCTGGCCGGCATGATGGCGCTGAATCCGGTTATGGGCGCCTCCGCGCGCCTGCAGGTGGGATTCGTCGGCGGCGCCGGCTTCGTCGGCATCGCCGTATCGCTGATGGGCCGCAATCATCCGCTTGGCATCATCCTGGCGGCAATCCTCTTCGGCATCCTCTACCAGGGCGGCGACTGGATCTCCTTCGAAATGCCGAATATCACCCGCGAGATGATCCTCGTCATCCAGGGTCTGGTGATCCTCTTTGCCGGCGCGCTGGAATATATGTTCCGGCCGGCGATGGTGCGCCTCTATCAGCAGTTCAAGCGCGGTTAAGGAGCGGGCGATGGATTATTATGACATCTTCATCAGCGTTCTAGCCTCCACCATCCGCCTGTCGATCCCGCTGATCTTCACCGCCCTTGCCGGTCTGTTTTCGGAACGCGCCGGCATCTTCGATATCGGCCTCGAGGGTAAGATGCTGGGCTCGGCCTTTGCCGCCGCCTGCGTTGCCTATCTCACCGATTCGGCCTGGCTCGGCCTCGGTGCCGGCATCCTCTGCTCGGTGGCGCTGAGCCTGGTGCACGGCTTTGCCTCGATCACCAATCGCGGCAACCAGATTGTGTCAGGTGTGGCGATCAACTTCTTCATCGCCGGCATCACCATCGTGCTCGGCCAGGCATGGTTCGGCCAGGGCGGGCGCACGCCGCAGCTGGCGCCGGATTCGCGCTTTGCGCCGATCATCCTGCCGGGCGCCGACGTCGCCCGCGACATTCCGATCATCGGCCCGCTTTATGCCAATGTCATATCCGGCAACAATATACTCACCTACCTCGCCTTTCTCGCCGTACCGTTTTCCTGGTGGGTGCTTTACCGCACACGTTTCGGCCTGCGCCTTCGCGCCGTCGGCGAAAATCCGGGCGCGGTCGATACGGCAGGTATTTCCGTTGCCTGGCTGCGCTACCGCGCCGTCATGTGTGCCGGCATTCTCTGCGGCTTTGCCGGCACCTATCTGGCCATCGCCCAGTCCGCCGCCTTCATCAAGGACATGTCGGCCGGCAAGGGCTACATCGCGCTCGCCGCTCTCGTCTTTGCCAAGTGGAAGCCGGTGCCCGTCATGTTTGCCTGCCTGCTCTTCGGCTTCCTCGATGCGCTGGCAAACTTCATGCAGGGCAAGCAGGTGCCGCTGATCGGCGAAGTGCCGGTTCAGGTCTTCCAGGCGCTGCCCTATGTCCTCACCTGCGTCCTGCTTGCCGGCTTCATCGGCGTCGCGACCCCGCCGAAAGCCGGTGGCGTGCCCTATACGAAGGAGCGTTGATATGTCTCACGATCTGTTCGAAGCCGCCCGCGGCGCCATGGCCTTTGCCCATGCGCCCTATTCGAAATTCCCGGTCGGTGCCGCGATCCGCGCCGAGGATGGCAAGGTTTATACCGGCGCCAACATCGAAAACCTCTCCTTCCCGCAAGGATGGTGCGCCGAGCCGACGGCGATCGGCGCCATGATCATGGGCGGCGGGAAGAAGATCGTCGAAATGGCGGTCATTGCCGAAAAACTGCCGCTCTGCCCACCCTGCGGCGGCTGCCGCCAGAAGATCTCCGAATTCGCCTCCAAGGAGACGAAGATCTACCTCTGCGATGAAGCGGGCGTGAAGAAGACCATGACGATGGAAGAGCTTCTTCCCTTCAGCTTCGAGACCGAACTCGGATGAAGGCGACCGTCAGCCTGCTCGCCGCATTGCTCGGCGGCATCAAGCCGCGCCACGGCATCGTGCTCGGCTCTGGTCTCGGCTCCCTCGTCGGTGAGCTGGACGGAGCCGTCCGTGTCCCTTATCGCGACCTGCCGGGCTTTCCCGTCAGCGCCGTCTCCGGACATGCAGGCGAAGTCGTCGCCGGCCGCCTCGGCGGCGTGCCTGTCGTCATGCTCTCCGGCCGCGTGCATTATTACGAGAAGGGCGATGCCAACGCCATGCGCCTGCCGATCGAGGTGCTGAAGGCGCTCGGCGTCGAAGCGCTGATCCTGACCAATTCGGCCGGATCGCTGCGCGACGACATGCCGCCCGGTTCGGTAATGCAGATCACCGATCACATCAACTATTCCGGCATGAACCCGCTGATCGGCGAGGAAAGCGATCACCGTTTCGTCGGCATGACCAATGCCTATGATGCGGGCCTTGCCGCGGCGATGCAGAGGGCAGCGGCAAAGCTTAAAATCGAGCTGGCGCAAGGTGTCTATATGTGGTTCTCCGGTCCAAGCTTCGAAACGCCGGCCGAAATCCGCATGGCGCGCATCCTCGGTGCCGATGCCGTCGGCATGTCGACGGTGCCCGAGGTCATCATCGCAAGAATGCTGGGCCTGAGGGTTGCAGCCGCCTCCGTTATCACCAACTATGGGGCAGGCATGACCGGCAATGAGCTCAGCCATGAAGAAACCAAGGACATGGCGCCCATCGGCGGCGCCCGTCTCGCCGCCATCCTGAAAGACATGATTGCGGCTGGAAGAGGATGATTTCTAGGCCGGGTCGGCCTAGAATCTGAATCCTGTTCTAAATTAAAGAGTTAGAGCATGATGTCGTCCGAAAACCGCTCACACTTTTCGGCATCATGCTCTAGAGGAAGCGAAGATGAATAGCCATTCCAACCGGGAGACGGCGGCTGTCGCCCTTTCTCTTCTCGATCTCACCAATTTGAGGGATGATTGCACCGAGGCGCAGATCGACGCGCTCTGCGCCCGTGCGCAGACGCCCTACGGCACCAGCGCTGCGATCTGCATCTGGCCGCGATTCGTCGCTCAGGCCCGCAATATCCTTGGCACCGGGCATGCCGTGCGTATCGCGACCGTCGTCAACCTCCCTTCCGGCGATATGGAAGTGGCCGATGTCGCTGCCGAAGCACGCGAGGCGATTGCCGATGGAGCCGATGAGATCGATCTGGTCATTCCATACCGCAAGCTGCTCGCCGGCAACGAGAAGGCGGTGACCGACATGGTCAAGGCCGTGCGCGCCGAATGCACCGGTCCCGTTCTTCTGAAGGTCATCATCGAGACTGGCGAGTTGAAGGATGCGGCATCGATCCGCCGTGCCTCCGAACTCGCCATCGAAGCCGGCGCCGATTTCATCAAGACGTCGACCGGCAAGGTCACCGTCAACGCCACGCTCGAAGCCGCCGACATCATGATCCGCGCCATTCGTGAAAGTGGACGCAAGGTCGGTTTCAAGCCGGCCGGCGGCATCGGCTCAGTGGCCGATGCCGCGCTCTATCTGAGCCTTGCCGAAACCATCATGACACCGGACTGGGCGATGCCGTCGACGTTCCGCTTCGGCGCTTCCGACCTGCTCGACGATATCCTGGCGGTTCTGAGTGGAACACAGTCCGCACCGGCTACGGCGTCGAGCTACTGAAATGATTCCGCAGGAGATCATCCGACGTAAGCGCGATGGCGACGAACTCGACGCCGCCGATATCAGGTCCTTCATCGCGGCACTCGCTGCTGGTCGATTGTCGGAAGGCCAGATCGGCGCATTCGCCATGGCTGTCTGGTTCAAGGGCATGTCGCGGACCGAAATCGTGGCCTTGACGCTGGCGATGGCCGATTCCGGCGACAGGCTGCAATGGGCCGATATCGACCGCCCGATCGCCGACAAACATTCGACCGGCGGCGTCGGCGACAATGTTTCGCTGATGCTGGCGCCGATCGCCGCCGCCTGCGGCCTCGCCGTTCCGATGATCTCTGGACGCGGCCTCGGCCATACCGGCGGCACGCTGGATAAGCTCGAATCCATTCCCGGCTATATGATCACCCCGGACGCGGACCTGTTCCACAAGGTCGTGAAGGAGGCGGGATGCGCCATCATCGGCCAGACCGGGACTTTGGCGCCCGCCGACGGCAGGCTCTATGCCGTGCGCGACGTGACCGCCACCGTCGATTCCATTCCCCTCATCACTGCCTCTATCCTCTCGAAGAAACTTGCGGCGGGGCTCGAGACATTGGTGCTCGACGTCAAGGTCGGCAATGGCGCCTTCATGGCCGATCGCGGCCAGGCGGAGATTCTGGCGCAGTCGCTGGTCGAGGTGGCCAATGGCGCAGGCGTGAAGACCTCGGCCCTGATCACCGACATGAACCAGCCGCTCGCCGATAGTGCCGGCAACGCTGTCGAGATGCGCAACTGTCTGGATTTCCTGGCAGGCCGGAAAAAGGACACGCGGCTCGAGACTGTCGTTCTCGCCTTCGCCGCCGAAATGCTGGTGAAATCCGGCATTGCCGCCTCGTCTGATGAAGCCGAGGGAATGGCGCGTCAGGCCCTGTCATCGGGAAAGGCGGCCGAGGTCTTCGCGCGCATGGTGTCGATGCTCGGCGGCCCGGCCGATCTGATCGAAAACCCCGACCGATACCTGGCCAGGGCGCCGGTCGCAAAGCCTGTTCCGGCCGCCCGGTCCGGCTGGCTTGCCGCCTGCGATGCGCGCGGTATCGGGGTCAGTGTCATCGATCTTGGCGGCGGAAGACGCCATCCGGCGGACCGGATCGATCATCGCGTCGGCTTCTCCGAACTCCTGCCGCTCGGTACCCGCGTGAATGCGGGCGAACCGATCGCGCTGGTTCATGCCGCCGACGACGCAGCGGCGGAGAGAGCAGTTACGGCACTTGCCGCGCACTACTGCATTACCGAGGAGAAGCCGGAGCTGACACCGGTGATTGTGGGCCTGATCTGACGCGGTTTACTGCTTGAGGCTGAGCGAACCGTCGGCGACGGAATAGGAGGCGAGCTTCTGCAGGAAGCTCATGCCGACCAGCGTCGTCGTCAGCGCATCGTCCTTCAGGACGAAGGCTTCGACCTCACGTACGCGAATACCGCCGATCTCGACGCGGTCGAGCGTCACATGCGCGGCCTTCGTCTGGCCGTTTGCCGTGTTCACCCCATAGCGGAAATCGAGCTGGTTGGCGGTAAACCCTAGCCGGCGGGCGAGCGTCTCGTTGAGCGCCACATAGGTGGCGCCGGTATCGATCAGGCCCTGCACCGGCTTGCCGTTGATCTTGAAGCTGCCGGTATAGTGGCCCTGGGCATCGGCCTGCAGGCGGATCGCATTGCTGCCGTAGACGGGCTCCGGTGCGACCGGCTGCTCGGTTTCGGCCGATACGTAATTGGCGGAGAGAGTTTCAGCGGGCTGCTGGCTGGTGCCTCCGAAGAAGGAAGGCACCTGTGTGGCGAGCACCGCGGCGATGCTGGCGAATAGGACGGTACGCACGAGCATGAAACAGAAATCCTTCCTGTATAAACCCGGCTTCATGCAGGGCCTCATGCTCCAAGCTTGCTAAACCTCAAGTGCTGATAAGTTGCTAATGTCGACAACAAAAGGCCCGGAATGAACCTCCGGGCCGTAAAGTCTTTCGATTTGGTAAAGGAAGGCTGAAATTACTTGGTGCCGTACATGCGGTCGCCAGCATCGCCGAGGCCGGGCATGATGTAGCCCTTCTCATTGAGATGACTGTCGATCGATGCGGTGAAGACCGGAACATCGGGATGCGCGGCGCGGAAGTTGCGGATGCCTTCCGGGGCGGCAAGCAGGCAGAGGAAGCGGATATTGTGGGCGCCGCGTTCCTTGAGCTTGTCGATCGCCGCGATCGAGGAATTGCCGGTCGCAAGCATCGGGTCGACGACGATGATCAGCCGCTCGGCCACGTCTTCCGGCGCCTTGAAGTAATATTCGACCGGCTGCAGCGTCTCGTGGTCGCGGTAGACGCCGATATGCGAGACGCGCGCGGACGGCACGAGATCGAGCATGCCTTCGAGCAGCCCGTTGCCGGCGCGCAGGATCGAAGCGAAGACCAGCTTCTTGCCCTCGAGGATCGGCGATTCCATCGTTTGCAGCGGCGTCTCGATCGTTTCCATCGTCAGTTCGAGATCGCGGGTCACCTCGTAGCAGAGCAGCGTTGAGATTTCGCGCAGCAAGCGCCGGAAACTTCCCGTCGATGTCTCCTTGCGCCGCATGATGGTGAGCTTGTGCTGCACAAGCGGATGATCGATGACCGTGACGCCGTCCATGGGGAAGCCTTTCATTCTTTCTATCGAATGTTTCTTTCACGGAAATCGGCCCGACCGCAAGAGTGGCGGTCAATTTGTGCCGATCATCCCCAGCCTCTAACCCTCAGATTCGAGCGAGCAGGGCCTTGCGTGTCTCATCGTCGACGAAGGCGGCTTCGATCGCCGTGCGCGTCATCGCATCGATCTCGGCGTCGCTGAAGCCGAAGGTCCCGGCCGCAAGTTCGTATTCCCGCTTGAGCGAAGTATGAAAGAAGGGCGGATCGTCCGAGCTGATCGTCACCCTGACACCTGCTTCCTTCAGCCGGGGCAGCGGATGGGAGGCGAAATCGGGAAACACCCCGAGCGCGATATTGGAGCCCGGGCAGATCTCGAGCACGGTGCCGAGATCGGCAAGCCGCGTTACGAGATCGAGATCCTCGATAGCGCGCACCCCATGGCCGATGCGCGAGGGGCGCACCGCATCGAGCGCGTCGGCGACGCTGAAGGCGCCGCAGACCTCGCCGGCATGGATGGTGAGCCCGAGGCCGGCATCTCGGGCGATATCGAAGGCGCGGGCGTAGTCGGCCACACGGCCCATGCGCTCTTCGCCGGCGAGGTTGAACCCGGTAATCAGAGGGTTACCGGCCTTTGCCGCATATTCGGCAGCACCGATCACGCTCTCCGGACCGAAATGCCGCTCGCCGGTGACGATCAGCCGGGCCTCGATGCCGCTCTTTTCCTTGGCCCGCCGGATGCCTTCGCAGATACCGGATATATAAGCATCGGCGCCCAGCCCGATGCGCTTGCCGTGGTCGGGCGAAACGATGAGCTCGCTGTAGATCGTATCGATGCCGGCGAGTTCGTCGAGATATGTTTCGGTCAGAAGCGCATAGTCCTCCTCGGTCCTGTAGACCTCGGAAACCTTGTCGTAACATTCGAGGAAGCTTGCGAAATCATGCCAGACATAGGCGCCGTCGCGAAGCTCGGCGCTGATGTCGACGCCATATTTCCGTGCCTGCGCCGCGGTCAGCGCTGGCGGTGCCGCACCTTCCAGATGGCAGTGCAGTTCGACCTTCTTCAAATGCGATGTCACAGAAAACTCCTTCCGTGCGATCCGGCCGGGATGCCGAGATGCCGCGCGATGCTCTCGCCGATATCGGCATAGCTGCGGCGCACCCCGATCGAACGCGACCGGATGCCGGGGCCATAGGCGATGACAGGCACGCGCTCGCGCGTATGGTCGGTGCCGCGCCAGGTCGGATCGCAGCCATGGTCGGCGGTGAGCACGACGAGATCGCCGGGTTTCAGTTTCTTGTGGACTTCGGGCAACCGCGCATCGAAGGCTTCGAGTGCCGCGGCATAACCCGGCACGTCGCGGCGATGACCGTAGATCATGTCGAAATCGACGAAATTGGTGAAAACGAGATCACCGTCCTCAGCCTCATCGATCGCCGAGAGCGACGCATCCGTCAGCGCCTCGTTGCCATTCGCCTTGATGACCCTGGAAATGCCCTGATGCGCGAAGATGTCGCCGATCTTTCCCACAGCATGCACGTGTCGGCCGTGCTCGATCAGCCGGTCGAGCAGCGTCGGCTCCGGCGGCAGCACGGAGAAGTCGCGCCGGTTTCCGGTGCGCTGGAAAGTAGCGGCGGACTGGCCGATAAAGGGCCGGGCGATGACACGGCCGATATTGTAGGGATCGAGCAGCCCCCTAGCCAAACGGCAGAAGGCGAGCAGACGATCGAGGCCAAAATGCACCTCGTGCGCCGCGACCTGGAAGACCGAATCCGAGGAGGTGTAGCAGATTGGCTTGCCGGTGCGGATATGGTCCTCGCCGAGCCGGGCAATGATCTCCGTTCCCGAGGCATGGCAGTTGCCGAGAATGCCGGGCACGTCAGCCTCCCTGCACAGTGCCTCGATGAATTCCTCAGGAAAGGCGTCACCCTCCGTCGGGAAATAACCCCAATCGAAACTGACAGGTGTTCCCGCAATCTCCCAATGGCCCGACGGTGTATCCTTGCCGCGGGAAATTTCGGTGGCGGCGCCATAAATGCCGTAGACCTTTTCCGGGACGGGCATACCGGCCGGAAACCGGCCGGAGGCGGACCGCGCGATGTGCATCAACCCGAGTTCCGACATGTTGGGCAGGGAAAGCGGCCCTTCGCGCAATCCGGCGCGGTCTGCGGCTCCGGCTGCGCAGAACTCGGCGATATGGCCAAGCGTATCGGCGCCCTCGTCGCCATAGGCCGCCGCATCCGGCGCTCCGCCGACGCCGAAGGAATCCAGAACAAAAAGAAAGGCACGCGCCATTTTACACCCGAGAGAGCCGATCGCCGGCCTCTGCAATATCGGAGGCGGCTGAGATCCAGCCATATAATGCTGCGGCCGGCTTGGCAAATTACAGCGCCGCGCGTCTTTTTCAGACGCGCAAAGGACGCTGTAACGCTTTGAATTGCTGCATAACTCCCTAATCGATTTCGATTGAGGGAGTTATGCAGCAGAGAAGAGTAGGCGGCGGCCGTCAGCAGTCGCCGCAGGGGATCGAGTCGCCTTGCCGCTGGCGGTAGAAATAACTGCGGCTGATGGTGATCGTGCGCATGCCGTCCGGCATGAAGTTCGGGGCGAACAGGAACATCGTATAGGGGATGCTGAGCTCGGTACGAACAAGGAAACTGTTCGCCGTCTTCATATCTGCCGGCACGTTGCTCACCGTGGTGTTCTTGGCATAGGGCACCGTCCCGTCTTGCGCCCAGGACCAGAGCACCTTCGCATTGGCGCCGGCATCGATGGTGATTCCGGTGATCTTCAGCGTCAGCGACGTGGAGTTGTAGGGCACGAAGATCGCCGTTGCGACCGACGGCATCTGCGCGAGCGCGCTCTTCGTGACGGATTGCTGCTGGGTGACGAGGTCGGCGACCGTTCCTGCGGCGCGTGTCACGCGCTTGCTGACGCTGAGGCCGACCGTGATCTCGAAAGCGCCGATATAGAGCATGACGAGCACGGGAAAGAGGATCGCGAATTCGATCGCTCCGGCGCCCTTGCGGTCGCGGGCCAGCCGCCGCATCGTTAGGACCAATCTGGTGAACGGGTTGCGCAACGCCATTATGGATACTGCTCGTTCTGGAAGGCCGCGGTCCCGACGATCAGATATTGCCTCGGCATCGAAGCGTCGGTGGGACGTATCGTGGTGATGTAAGGCCGGACCAGGTCCGCGGTGATTTCCCAGCGATAGTAAGCGCGCAGCATGTTGATCGTGCCGGCGCCGCCCGGCGCATATTTGAAGGCAGCCGTGTTGATGTCGGCATATTTGTCGGTGGAAACCTTGGGGATCGTCGTCGGAATGGCCGAGAAGGTGCTGAACGTCTGCACATCCAGGTAGAGCTTGTTCGGTGTGGCGACTTCGGTCGCCGAGCAGCGGATCAGGATCGAGACCTCATTGCAGAAAGCCTGGCGGAATTGCGCCTGGTTCATATCGGTCGTGCGGCCGAGATTATAGGTGATCTGCCCGGTTCGCATCCGGCGGCTCATCGTATCGACGGCATTGGAGACGAGTTCCTCGGCGGCGAAGGCGACGAAAGTTTCGAGAATGGCGAAAATCACCAGGAAATAGGGAATGGCGAGCAGGGCGAATTCGATCGCCGCAGCACCCTCGCGTGAGCGGGCGAGAGCGCGAAACCGTAAGAAACGGAACGGCGCAAAAGCGCGCCCCTTATCCGTCTTCTGATCAATTACCGTCATTGCCTGGACCCGAGCGACATTTTCCAGTCGTCAGACTAAGGTCCGTTCGTTGATTTTCCGTTTCAACCTGACACGACGATTTTAACGAATGGCCGAGGAAGCTCCGAAATATATTCAGGGTGAGGCGGTCGCAGTGGCCGCTTGCTGCGCATGCTGCTCGCAATTCGGCGTGCAGGACAGCACGGAGCGCTGTGTCTGCCGGTAAACGCGCACCGTATTGCCCTCGTCGATCGACACCAGGATGCGTTCGTCGAGGATCGCATTGCCGTCGGCATCGAGAAGCACCAGATTGGTGGTGCCGAAGCTGCGTCCCGTGAGCACGATGGTTTTGGCGTCGGCGACGGTCGCATCGGCGACTGCAGCATTGCCGACAATCACCTTGCTGACGGGGCGGTCGAGCTTCAAGACGCGCGCGTGATCCATATAGACGCGCAGCATGTCATCGTCTGCGGCCGCGGACACTCCCGAAATACCGAAAACGGCGATCATGCCGGCAAAGAAAATGGTTTTGCCGCTCGATGACATTGGGTCCTCTTTCACGATCACAGCGCAATATCCGCATAGAATGGAAAAAAATGGTGAACGAAGCTTTAAGCCTGCCACTCTGTTCCGAGATGAAGCGTAATGATCCGATTTGGCACGGCGTTCGGGCGGCGCACGCCTCGGTTGGAAGCGGAATTTGTGCTATTTCCGGATGAATGCAGCGGTTATTCCAGGAATATTGTTAAATATTGAGGTAAGTGCGTAAGAAAATACTGACTCTACAAAGTCCTGTTGTCTCGTTCACGTGTCGTTAACTCTTTTCCTTAAGCCGATGGAAACGGCCATTCGCTAGGTTGCAGTCATCCGATCAACGGCAAACAGTTGGCGGACGTGCTGAACATCAACTGGAGTTAGGAGTTACCATGACCAAGCTTTTTAGCCGTTTTCTGAAGGACGAATCCGGCGCGACCGCAATCGAATACGGCCTGATCGCCGCTCTCATTTCCGTAGCGCTCATCACCGGTGCAACGACCCTCGGCGAGAAGATCGGCAACACGTTCGAAGGTTTGAGCACCAAGATGGATGACGCCACTACGGCTGTCAACTAAGCGAGGTGCCGCGAGGCGGCACCTCCCTGATTCTGGCCGGATCTGACTTGGCTAGTCTATCGAGCGGGCTCACGCGCTGGAATGCCGTGAGCCTTTTCGCATCCTATTAAGATCGGGTATACGCATGATCGCAGCTGCAGTCTTTGTAATACTGCCACTCTGCCTCGCCATGGCGGCCTTCTCGGATCTGTTCACCATGACGATCCCGAACCGCATCTCCCTGATCCTTGTTTTCTCTTTCCTCGCACTGGCGCCGTTCTCGGGTCTCGGCCTGCAGGCAATCGGAACGCATCTTGCCGCCGGCGCGATCGTCTTCAGCGCATGCTTCGCTCTTTTTGCCTTCAATGTGATGGGCGGCGGAGACGCAAAGCTGTTGACCGCCACCGCGCTCTGGTTCGGCCTGAACGAATCCCTCCTTTTCCTGATGACCGATGTTGCCATGATCGGCGGCCTCATCACCCTGATTATCCTGCTGGTGAGGGCACAGTCGAATACCATCCTTGCGATCGGCCTGCCGGTTCCGAACTCTTTGCTGCTCGCCAAGAAGATCCCCTACGGCATCGCCATCGCGATCGGCGGCTTCATGGCTTTTCCCTCCTCGCCGCTCTTCCTCGCCGCGCTGGAAAGCCTGAAATAACGGCATTTTAAATGCCCGTTAACTTAAAATGTAAGCGTTCTATTAACCATAATTATACCAATTGCTGAGCATTCTACAGGGCGAACATATCGTGCCCTGAGGAATGATCGATGAAACCGGCCCGCCTTATAATCCTAGCTGTCGCCGTGGTGGCAGCCGGCCTTGCCGGCCTCCTGGCAATGCGCATGGCGGGCAGTGGCGGTGTCGTTACCCAGGTCCGCTCGGTCGTCGAGAAGGAACCGACCGTCAACATCCTCGTCTCGAGCGCCAATCTATCGGTCGGCGCAAGGCTGGACGATCAATCGGTGCATTGGATGGCCTGGCCGCAGGGCGGTGTCGTTCCCGGCCTCATCACCGAAGCCGACAAGCCGGATGCGATCAAGGATCTGCAGGGCGCCGTCGTGCGTCTGCCGATCTTCGAAGGCGAACCGATCCGGCCGGAAAAGATCGCCGATTCCAGCAGCCGCATCCTCTCCTCGCTGTTGCCGGCCGGCAAGCGCGCCGTCGCGACCGAGATATCGGTGGCAACGGGCGCCGGCGGTTTCATCCTGCCGAATGATCGCGTCGACGTCATCATGGTCCGCAAGGGCGCTGAGGCCGACAAGCTCATCACCGAAACCGTGCTGAGCAATGTCCGCGTCCTCGCCATCGACCAGCAGATTCAGGAAAAGGACGACGGCTCGAAATCGGTGGTCGGCACGACCGCGACGCTCGAGCTCACCCCTGATCAAACGAAGGTTCTCGCGGTCGCCCAGCAGATGGCGGACCGGCTGTCGCTCGCGCTGCGTTCGGTCGCCGATGCGCAGGAGCAGGATACCAGTGCCGCCGACTATCTGCTGAGCGGCGACAACGGCAGTTCGATCATTCAGGTCATCAAGTCGGGCGCCATCGTCACGGATGCCAGCGCAGCACCGAAGGCGGAGTAAAGGACGTGCAAATGGGCAATTCAACGCGGCGCGCCGGACCTCTCCTGACGGGCTGCCTTTCGCTGGCAATCGGCGTCTCCGGTATAGTGCCGGCCTCTTTCGCCCCGCTTTTCGGAGCAGGCGAGGCGCGCGCCGATTCCGATAGCCTGGTCCGGATCTCGCAGACCGGCTCCAATGCCCATCGCCGGCTCAAGCTCGGGCTCAACAAGGCCGTCGTCGTCGATCTGCCGGAGGATGCGCATGATATCCTCGTCTCCGATCCAACCATGGCCGATGCCGTGACCCGCACCTCGCGGCGCATCTACCTGTTCGGCAAGAAGGTCGGCCAGACGAATATCTTCGTCTTCGGCGCCGGTGGACAGGAGATCGTCAATCTCGACATCGAGATCGAGCGCGACGTCTCCGGCCTCGAAGTCAATCTTCGCCGCTTCATTCCCGACTCCAACATCAACGTCGAAATCGTCTCCGACAACATCGTGCTGACCGGCACGGTGCGCACGCCGCAGGATGCCACACAGGCGGCCGATCTGGCGCAGGTCTTCCTGAAAGGCGGCGAGGCGACGACCAGAACCGAAACGGCGTCCGGGACCGGCGGTGACAGCTCGGTGGCGCTCTTTGCCGAAAACCGCCAGTCATCGCAGGTCGTCAACCTCCTGCAGATCGAGGGCGAGGACCAGGTCACCCTCAAGGTGACGATTGCCGAGGTCCGCCGCGAGGTGCTGAAGCAGCTCGGCTTCGACAATCTGGTTTCCAGCTCCTCCGGTATGACGGTCGCCCAGCTCGGCAGCCCAAGCGCCGACAGCGCGACATCGACCGTCGGCGGCGGTCTGGCGGCGCTCTTCAAGAGCTCGATCGGCAAATACGACATTTCGACCTACCTCAACGCGCTGGAACAGGCCAAGGTCGTCAAGACGCTCGCCGAGCCGACGCTGACGGCGATATCGGGCCAGGCCGCGACCTTCAACTCGGGCGGCCAGCAGCTTTATTCGACGACCGACAACGACGGCAATGTCACCGTCGTACCGTTCAACTACGGTATCAACCTCGCCTTCAAACCGGTCGTGCTGTCATCGGGACGCATCAGCCTGCAGATCAAGACCAATGTCTCCGAACCGGTGGCCGGCAGCGGCAACGCCACTTATCAGCGCCGTTCGGCGGAGACCTCGGTGGAGCTGCCTTCGGGCGGCTCGATCGCGCTCGCCGGCCTTATACGCGACAATGTTTCCCAGACGATGGGCGGGACCCCTGGCGTCTCGAAGATCCCGCTGCTTGGGACGCTCTTCCGCCAGAAGGGGTTCGAGCGTCAGGAAACCGAACTCGTCATCATCGCAACGCCCTATCTGGTGCGCCCGGTGGCGCGCAACCAGCTCAACCGGCCGGACGATAATTTCAGCCCTGAGAACGACGGTGCGACCTTCTTCCTCAACCGTGTCAACAAGGTCTATGGCCGCCGCGAGGCGCCCGTTGCCGATGCGCAGTTCCACGGCTCGATCGGGTTCATCTACAAATGAGCGGGGCGCGAGCGGCAGCGATGGCAGAAAACAGAGATCAGGCGATGGCCCATATGAATGCGACGACACCCCGCCTCGGAATCGCGAAGGCGCTTTTCGCCACGGTCGCCATGTCGGCGGCGATACTTTCCGGATGCGCCGGCCCGCATGACCAGCTGACGACCGGCGGCATTCCGGACGATTACCGCGCCCGCCACCCGATCATCGTCACGGAAGCGGAGCAGACGGTGGATATACCCGTCGCCTCCACCGATCGCCGCCTCACCATCGCCCAGCGCGACCTCATCCGCGGCTTCGCCGCAAACTACATCTCGCGGGCCTCGGGGCCGGTTTACGTGCTGTCGCCGCAAGGCTCGCCCAATTCGGCAGCAGCCTATCAGCTTCGCAATCAGGTTCGTGCCGAGCTGACATCGAGGGGGATCGCAAGCTCGAAAATCGTCAACACCTCCTATGCGGCCGCCGGTCCCGGCGATGCGGCGCCGATCCGGCTGAGCTTTACCGGCACCACAGCGGTCACCACACAATGCGGTCAATGGCCGAAGGACATCTCGAACGATTTGACCAACCAGAACTACTATAATTTCGGCTGCGCCTCGCAGAATAACCTCGCCGCCCAGATCGCCAATCCGGAGGATCTGGTGGCGCCCCGCGGCATGACCCCGATCGATGCTCAGCGGCGCAACAATGCCATCCAGGAATACCGGACGACGACATCGACGATCGAAGATGTCGCCGGCAGCGACAGCAGCTTCTGAGGCGGAATGGCACGATGAGCGCGATTGAATACGAAATCAAAAACCCCAGCGAGCTTCGCAACGCCGAGGAGGCGGTGCGCATGGCGGATCTGGAAAACATGCGGCCGCTGCCGCGCATCTCCGTCCATGCTTTCTGCGAGAGCGAGGCCCTGCAGCATGTCATGGAACGCTGCGCCAATGATCGGCGCGTCGCGAAAGTTAGCATGCGCATCACCAGCGGCGGCATCGCCGCTGCCGCCAATATGTTTTCCGGCGCCCCGACGCCGAACCTCATCATCCTTGAGACCAAGGCGAATGCAGCGAACCTGCTCGGCGAGCTTGCGCCGCTCGCCGCCGTCTGCGATCCGACGACCAAGGTCGTCATTATCGGCTATTACAACGATATCGGGCTTTACCGCGAGCTCATCCGCAACGGCATTTCCGAATATATGGTCCAGCCCGTCGTCATGCCCGATATCCTTACGGCGATGGCGTCGATCTTTGTCGATCCGGACGCCGAGCCGCTCGGCCGCAGCATCGCCTTCATCGGCTCGAAGGGCGGCACCGGCGCTTCGACCATCGCGCATAATTGCGCCTTTGGCATTTCCAATCTCTTCTCCACCGAGACGATCCTCGCCGATCTCGACCTGCCCTATGGCACGGCGAACATCGACTTCGATCAAGATCCGGCCCAGGGCATCGCCGAAGCGGTCTTCGCACCCGATCGTCTCGACGAGGTCTTCCTCGACCGCCTGCTGACCAAATGCTCCGAGCATCTCTCCCTGCTTGCAGCCCCCTCGCTTCTCGACCGCGCCTATGATTTCGACGGCCAGGCCTTCCAGCCGGTGCTCGACGTCCTGCAGCGCAGCGCGCCCGTCACCGTGCTCGATGTTCCGCATGCATGGTCGGAATGGACGCGCTCGGTGCTGTCGAGCGTCGACGAGGTGGTCATTGCAGCGGTTCCCGATCTCGCCAATCTGCGCAACGCCAAGAACATGCTGGACGCGCTGCGCAAGATGCGGCCGAACGACCGGCCGCCGCATCTCATCCTCAATCAGGTCGGCATGCCGAAACGTCCGGAGATTTCGCCGTCGGATTTCTGTGAGCCGCTGGAGATCGATCCGATCGCGATCATCCCCTTCGACATCAATCTTTTCGGCAACGCCGCCAACAGCGGCCGAATGATCTCGGAAGTCGACCCGAAGTCGCCGACGGCGGAAACCTTTTCGCAGATATCGCACATCGTCACCGGCCGTGTCGCGATCAAGAAGGCGAAGAAGGGCGGCCTGCTGGGCCTCCTGAAGCGCAAGTAGACAAGTTAGAACGAGCAGATTGGATCGAGTGGCATGTTTGGAAAACGCGGAAATGAAGGTTCCGGAAAGGTGGGAGGGGCGATTGCTCCTCCGCCGCCGGCTCCGGCCGCCGCCCCTGCGGCCTCTTCCCCTTCCATTCTGGTCGAACCCTCGCGCGAGTCCGCACGCCAGCAGGTGACGCCGCCGCCGATGCAGACCCCGCAGCGCAAGCGCCCGGCCCGCACCGATGAATATTACGACACCAAGGCGCAGGTCTTTTCCGCGCTGATCGACACGATCGATCTCTCGCAGCTTTCCAAGCTCGACGGCGAAAGCGCCCGCGAGGAAATCCGCGACATCGTCAACGACATCATCACCATCAAGAACTTTGCGATGTCGATCTCCGAGCAGGAAGAACTGCTCGAGGATATCTGCAACGACGTCCTCGGCTACGGTCCGCTGGAGCCGTTGCTGGCGCGCGACGACATTGCCGACATCATGGTCAACGGTGCCGGCCAGACTTTCATCGAAGTCGGCGGCAAGACGATCGAATCCGAGATCCGCTTCCGCGACAATGCACAGCTTCTCTCGATCTGCCAGCGCATCGTCAGCCAGGTCGGCCGCCGCGTCGACGAATCGAGCCCGATCTGCGACGCCCGCCTGCCGGATGGTTCGCGCGTCAACGTTATCGCCCCGCCGCTGTCGATCGATGGGCCGGCGCTCACCATCCGCAAGTTCAAGAAGGACAAGCTGACGCTCGATCAGCTCGTCCGTTTCGGCGCGATCACGCCGGAAGGCGCAACCGTCCTGCAGATCATCGGGCGTGTGCGCTGCAATGTCGTCATTTCAGGCGGCACCGGCTCGGGCAAAACCACGCTTCTGAACTGCCTCACTAACTATATCGACAGGGACGAACGCGTCATCACCTGCGAGGATACCGCCGAACTGCAGCTTCAGCAGCCGCATGTCGTCCGTCTCGAAACGCGCCCACCGAATATCGAAGGCGAGGGCGAGATCACCATGCGCGATCTCGTCAAGAATTGCCTGCGCATGCGTCCCGAGCGCATCATCGTCGGCGAAGTGCGCGGACCGGAGGTCTTCGATTTGCTGCAGGCGATGAATACCGGTCACGACGGCTCGATGGGCACCATCCACGCCAATACGCCGCGCGAATGCCTGAGCCGTATCGAATCGATGATCGCCATGGGCGGTTTTACCTTGCCGGCAAAGACGGTGCGCGAGATCATTTCCAGCTCGGTCGACGTCGTCATTCAGGCGGCGCGCCTTCGCGACGGTTCGCGCCGCATCACCCAGATCACCGAGGTGATCGGCATGGAAGGCGACGTCATCATCACCCAGGACCTGATGCGATACGAGATCGAAGGCGAGGATGCGAACGGCCGCCTGGTCGGCCGGCACATGTCGACCGGCGTCGGCAAGCCGCATTTCTGGGATCGCGCGCGCTACTTCAACGAGGAAAAGCGTCTTGCCGCCGCCCTCGACGCGATGGAAGCGAAAACGAAGGAATAGGCGCGATGTTCGGGTTCGATCCGATAGTGTTGGCAATCGTCGTCCTCGCCGCCGTCTCCGCGGCGGCGGTCGCCTATGCCCTGTTGTTTTCGAAGATCGAGGCCGATAAGAAATCGGCAAGCCGCATCAATCGCGTCAAATCGGCCGAAAGCGACCGGGTCAAGGTCAAGGCCGCCCGTGACCGGGTGCAAGAGCTGTCGAAGCGCCGTAAATCCGTGCAAGACAATCTGAAGGATCTGGAAAAGCGCCAGCACGAAAAGACCAAGAAGACCCTGTCGATGAAATCGCGGCTGGTGCAGGCCGGCCTGACGATCACGGTGGCGAAATTCTATCTCATCAGCGCCATCTTCGCCTCCGTGCTGCTGCTTGTGGCCTTCGTCGTTGGTGTATCGTGGATGGTCATGGTCGGTGTCGCCGTGGTCGCCGGTCTCGGCCTGCCGCGCTGGGTTCTCGGCTTCCTGATCAAGCGCCGGCAGAACAAGTTTCTTAACGAGCTTCCCAATGCGCTTGATGTCATCACGCGCTCGATCAAATCGGGGCTGCCGCTCAACGATGCGATCCGTCTTATCGCCACCGAAGGTACCGAGCCGGTCAAGAGTGAGTTTCTGCGGGTGATCGAGGCGCAGCAGGTGGGCCTTAGCATTCCCGACGCCTGCGCCCGCATGACGATCCACATGCCGCTGCAGGAAGTCAATTTCTTCGCCATCGTCATCGCCATCCAGTCGCAGGCCGGCGGCAATCTGTCGGAAGCGATCGGCAACCTCTCCAAGGTGCTGCGCGAGCGCAGGAAGATGAAGGCCAAGGTCCAGGCGCTCTCGATGGAAGCCAAGGCATCGGCCGTCATCATCGGCGCTCTGCCCTTCATCGTCGCGACCCTCGTCTACATGACGTCGCCGAACTACATGATGATCCTTTTCACCGATCCGCGCGGCCATTTCATCATGGGTGTCTCGGCGATCTGGATGTCGATCGGTATCTTCGTCATGCGCAATATGGTCAATTTTGACATCTAGCCGGAAGGAAGCACCATGTCGCAGGACCTTGCCGCAACGCTGACCAATCCGAGCATGCTGATCGCCCTTCTCGTCGCGATCGCCGTCTTCGCCACTTTTTACACTATTGCCGTTCCCTTCTTCGAGCGCGGCGATCTGAACAAGCGCATGAAGGCTGTTTCCACGGAGCGTGAGCAGATCCGTGCCCGCGAACGCGCCCGCATGAACACGGAAACCGGCGCCGGCAAGGCCTCGCTCAGGAGCCAGAACAACCGCTCGGTCCGTCAGATCGTCGAGCGCTTCAACCTGCGCAAGGCGCTGGTCGACGAAAACACGGTCAACAAGCTACGTGCCGCCGGTTTCCGTTCGGAGAATGCGCTGAATACCTTCCTGGTGGCGCGTTTCCTGCTGCCTTTCCTTTTCCTGGCGCTTGCTGCCTTCTGGGTCTTCGGTCTCGGCAATCTCGCCGAAAGGGGCACGCCGATCCGCCTCTTCGCCGTCATCGGCGTCGGTTATCTCGGCTTCTACGCACCGAACATTTATATCTCCAACCGCATGGGCAAGCGGCAGCACTCGATCAAACGCGCCTGGCCGGATGCGCTGGACCTGATGCTGATCTGCGTCGAATCCGGTATCTCGATCGAGGCCGCGATGCGCCGTGTGTCGGAAGAACTCGGCGAGCAGTCGCCGGCGCTTGCCGAGGAGATGGTGCTGACCACGGCCGAACTTTCCTTCCTGCCGGACCGCCGCGTGGCGCTCGAAAATCTTGCCACGCGCACCCAGATCGAATTGGTACGCTCGGTGACGCAGGCATTGATCCAGGCCGATCGCTATGGCACGCCGGTCGCGCAGGCGCTGCGCGTTCTCGCCCAGGAAGGACGCGACGAGCGCATGAACGAGGCGGAAAAGAAGGCTGCCGCCCTGCCGCCGAAACTGACGGTGCCGATGATCCTGTTCTTCCTGCCGGTGCTGATCGCCGTCATTCTCGGTCCGGCCGGCATTCAGGTGGCAGACAAGTTCTGACGATTGCGTCAGTCCCGGAAAGCGGCTGCCGCCTTCTGTAGAAGACGATGTTGCCTCAAAGACCGTCGGCCGATCGCGGCCTTCAAACACGCGTGACCGCCGCCGACATAGCTGGTAAACGGGATGGGCGACCATCGGCAAGCGCGGATGCAACTGCAGTGCCCCTGGCGCGCGTTCAATCCCAAAGGAGAGGTTTCCGATGTCTTCTGCCGGCATTTTCATCAGTATCATGGCAGCCCTGGCGGTCGGCGCGATGAGCCCCGGCCCGAGCTTCGTCGTCGTCTCCAGGATCGCCATCTCGCGTTCGAGGCTGGACGGCCTTGCGGCCGCGCTCGGCATGGGCGTCGGCGGTGTCGTTTTTGCCGTGCTGGCGCTTGCCGGGCTGACGGCGCTGCTGTCTCAGTTCGAATGGCTCTACGTCCTGCTAAAGGTCGCAGGCGGTGCCTATCTCGTCTATATCGCCGTCAATATCTGGAGGAGTGCCGGTCAGCCGCTCGAAGTCTCTGAGGCCGTCAACGGCAACCGCGCGCTGAGATTGAGCTTCATGACCGCGCTGCTGACCCAACTCAGCAACCCGAAAACCATCATCGTCTATGCCAGCCTCTTTGCGGCACTTCTGCCGAGAACGGTGCCGCTCGATCTCATCGTCGCGCTGCCGCTCGGCGTCTTTGCCGTGGAGGCGGGGTGGTATTCGATCGTGGCCTTGGCCTTTTCGGCCCGCCATCCGCGGCGCCTCTATCTTGCCGCCAAGGGCTGGATCGACCGGGCCGCCGGTGCCGTCATGGGCGGCCTGGGTTTGCGTCTCATTCTTTCGGGCCTGAGCGCCCGCTAGACTAGAGCATGATGCCGAAAAGTGTGCGCGGTTTTCGGACGACATCATGCTCTAACTCTTTAAATTAAATCATGATCTCTCCGAAGCAGTAAGCCCTTTCGACGACATGATTGGGTCAATTGGTGCTGCTGTCGACTGCTTGCGGCGTCTTGTCCTTGGCGGCGAGTTTCTGCCAGGAATTCTGCTGCGAGAGCATGCCTCTGAGATAGGCGACATTGGCATCGGCCTGCTGCGGCGAAAGTTCGCGCCGGGCGATCTGCTCGGCTTCCGGGAAACGCCCCTGCAGACCGACGACGAGAGCAAGGTTCTGCCTGACGCGGCTGTCGGCGGTCGGTTGGCTGGCGGCGGAGCGCAGGTAGGTTTCGGCCGTGCGCAGATCGCCGGTCAGCACGTAGGACATGCCGAGGTTGGAAAGGATGGACGGCTCGTTCGGCTGGATGTCGAGCGCGTCGCGGTAGCGCTGCCGGGCATCGCTTGCCCGGCCCATCTGGTCGAGGATCGCGCCTTGGGCCGAGATCAGCTTCCAGTCCGGACGGTCCGGCGTCTGGGCGCGGCCGATCGTGTCGAGCGCCTGCTGGAACTGGCCGGCCGCCGCCTGCGCCTTGCCGTAGGCGGCCAGCACGTTGCGGTCGCCGGGATTGGCGATCGCCACCTGCTGCATGACGGCGAGCGCCTGCGCATCGCGGCCGCTCATGCGCAGCAGATTGGCATAGCTGACGCCGGTGACGGGATCGCGCGGGTTCTTTGCATAGGCCTGGCCGAGTCGGTCCGTCGCCGAGCGCAGCTCTGTCGCGTCCATCTCTTCGACCGGCTTGGTGAGTTTCGGGACCGAGCCTGTTGTCATCCGGTCCTTGGTTGTGGAGCAACCGGCAAGTGCCAGGACGAGCAGCGATGCCGCAGCGCCCTGCAGGATACGATTGGTGAATGTGGTGGTGAGCGAGGCAGGCATGGCGCGTTCCTGGATTCCGAAATCGGCGCCTGACCTCGAAGCGGAACAGGGAAAGGTTTGACGCGTAATCTTCGCTCCAGCAATAGTCTGTTAACCCTAACAGACCGTTAAGGAACGATTCCTTGCGACCGCCGAAGGACAATCATGGCCCCCTATCAGTTCATCGAGAGACCGACCCCTTTCAACACGAAGGGCGGTTCGACGCTGCCGATCTTTGCCGTCACGCCTGCCCATATCGAGACCGGCACGATCGATCCGATCGCGCTCGATTGGGCGCGCAGGGCAGGCTACAAGGCCGAAAGTGGATCGCTGCTGCTGATCCCGACGGCCGAAGGCCATCTCGGCGGCGCGCTTTACGGCCTTGGCACCAACCCATCCGAGCAGCCTTACATCACCGGCAGGCTCGCCCGTGCGCTGCCGGCCGGCGACTGGCACATCGAGACCGCGCCGCTGACGGCAAATCGCCTGGCCCTCGGCTTTGGGCTCGGTAGCTACCGTTTCGACCGTTACAAATCCGAAAAATCGCCGGCGGCGACGCTGATGATCCCCCGCGATGCCGACGCCGCCGATATCAAGCGCCAGCTGGCCGGCGTCTTTCTTGCCCGCGACCTGATCAATACGCCGACGAACGACATGGGCCCGAACCAACTCGAGGCCGTTTTCCGTGGCCTGGCCGCACACTACAAGGCGGAGATATCGGTGATTACGGGTGATGACCTGCTCACGCAGAACTTCCCGCTGGTCCATACCGTCGGCCGCGCCAGCGCCGATGCGCCGCGCCTTCTCGATCTGCGCTGGGGCAAGAAGGGCCATCGCAAGGTGACGCTCGTCGGCAAGGGCGTCTGCTTCGACACCGGCGGTCTCGACATCAAGCCTGCCGCCTCCATGCTGCTGATGAAGAAAGACATGGGCGGCGCGGCGAATGTCATGGGCCTTGCCCTGATGATCATGGATGCCAAGCTGAAAGTCGACCTGCGCGTTATCGTCCCGGTCGTCGAAAACGCGATCTCGTCCAATGCCTTCCGCCCCGGCGACATCTACCGGAGCCGCAAGGGCCTGACCGTCCAGATCGACAATACCGACGCCGAAGGCCGGCTCATCCTTGCCGATGCGCTTGCCTATGCCGATGAGGAAGAGCCCGAACTCTTGATCGACATGGCGACGCTGACCGGCGCTGCCCGCGTTGCGCTTGGCCCGGATCTCCCGCCCTTCTTCACCGACGACGCCAATCTGGCGCATGACCTCACCGAAGCGAGCCTGGAAACCGACGATCCGATCTGGCGCCTGCCGCTCTATTCCGGCTACGAAAAGGATATCCGCACCAAGTTCGCCGACCTTACCAACGCGCCGGCCGGCGGCATGGCAGGGGCGATCACCGCCGCCCTCTTCCTCAAGCGTTTCGTCAGCAAGGCGAAGAGCTGGGTGCATTTCGATATTTACGGCTGGGCTTCGTCCGAACGGCCGCATTCGCCTGGTGGTGGCGAAGCTCAGGCAATCCGCGCGCTCTTTCACCATATTCGCGAGAGCTTGCGCTGATGCCATGTTAAAGCGCGTCGCTGCGGCGCGTCGGATGATCCCTGTTCACGCGCCGCGCCTCGCTGCCGATCGTTAAAATTTTATTCACCTTGCCGGGCGGCAATTTCTGCCGCCCCTTGCATGTGCATGGCAACTGCCGGAAAATGGAACGTTAGCGTAACGATCTTCCGGAGGGGCCGTGCCGATCGAACTGACCGCCTCGCAAGCGCTGGGGCTCTGGCATGGCGCGGCGCTCGATCAGGTCCGCCACGACGACCGCGATTTGACGTTGCGCCAGATGGCGATCCTGCTGCATATTTATCTGGTGCCGCCGCCGCACACGGTGCGCGGGCTTGCCGCCACGCTTGACGTCACCAAGCCGGTCATCACCCGCGCCTTGGATACGATGGGCGAGATGGGCCTGGTCGATCGTGTGCGTGACGATGCCGACCGGCGCAACGTGATCATCAAGCGCACCGTCGGCGGTGCGCTCTATCTGGAAAAGCTCGGCGATCTCATCCGAGATCAGGCCCGCCGGTTGCCGATCTGAAGGGAATGCGAATGACGATGCTCGACCGCCGCCTGCATGCCTACAGGTCTGATCTCGCGGAAGCCGGCCTCGAAGGCAAGGTCGAGGCGTCGCGCTTTGTGAAAGGCGCGCCCGCGCGTGTCGCCGTTCCTGTCCTGGCCGTGCGCCCTGAACCGGACCTTGCCCGCGGCATCGATACGGAACTGCTTCTCGGCGAGGATGTGACGGTTTTCGATCGCGCCGACGGCTGGTGCTGGGTGAAAGCCGCCGCGGACGGTTATGTCGGTTATGTCGCGGCGGACGCGCTCTTGGAAGGCCGGCCGGTGCCGACCCATATCGTCACCGTGCAACGCAGCTTCGTCTATCCCGAACCGGAACTGCGCAAGCCCCACCAGGCCATCGTGTCGATGGGAAGTCGCGTCTACGTCGCCGGCGAGGCGGAAGCGCGGGGCAATCGCTACGTCGTGCTCGAGGACGGAACGGCGATCTTTGCCAAGCATGTCCAACCGATCGGCGCGCTCGATGGCGCCGATTACGTGGAGATCGTCGGCCGTTTCCTGGAGACGCCCTATCTCTGGGGCGGACGTTCCGGCCTCGGCATCGATTGCTCCGGCCTCGTCCAGCTGGCGATGCTGATGACGGGCAGAGCTGCGCCACGCGATACCGATATGCAGGCGGCCGGCCTCGGCCAGCCGATCGACCGATCCGAAATCCGCCGTGGCGACCTGGTATTCTGGAAGGGTCATGTCGCCGTCTTCGAAGATCCGGAAACCATTCTGCACGCCAACGGTCATAGCATGACGGTGGCGCGCGAGAATTTCGAGGCCGCGGTCGAGCGGATCGGCTGGCTCTACGAGCAACCAACCGGCTATCGCCGCCCGATCAGCTGATCAGCCGATCGGAGGCTGCGGCCAGGATCTCACTCCGCCCGTCCAGTCCTCGAAGGCTTTCGACAGTCTCAGCACCCGCATGTCGTCGAAGCGCGGTCCGACAATCTGCAGGCCGATCGGCATCCCTGATCGGGAGAAACCGCAATTGATCGAAGCGGCCGGCTGCTCCGACATGTTCCACGGCACCGTGAAACCGATATGTTCGAACGGCAGGGCCGGATCGTTGGTCGGAGATGCCCATTCGGCCGGATAGGAGATGATCGGATTGGTCGGCGAAAGCAGGGCGTCGACCTCGGTGAACAGTCGTCCGCAGCTCTTGCGCATCTCGATCGTCTGGTTGAAGCCCTTGACCGCATCGACACCGCTGATGTTGGCGCCGCCCATCGCCCAATCCCTGATATAGGGCAGGATGCTGTCGCGCCTGTTGTCGTCGAGATCGGCGATATCGCCCCAGAACCGGGACCGCCAGAAATTGTCGAGGCCATCCAGCATTGCGCGTGTCAGCACCGGCTGGACCGATAGAATGGTCGCGCCGGCCGCCTCGAACTGTTTCGCCGCCGTTTCGACCGCGGCCATGATCTCGTCCTCCACCGCAAGCCCGCAGCCGGCATCGAGCATCAACCCGATCTTCATGCCCGACAGGTCGATATCGAGATCCATCCAGTTGAAATCGTTCGGCGGCAGGCTGGTGCCGTCGCGCCAGTCCGGCCGTGACAGCGTCGCCATCGAAAAGGCCGCATCCTCGACGGTGCGCGCCATCGGCCCGACGCAGCGCCCGACATAATAGGGATCGGCCGGAATGCGCCCATGGCTCGGTTTGAAGCCGAAGATGCCGGTCCAGCCGGCGGGAAGGCGTACCGAACCGCCGATATCGGTGCCGATATGCAGCGGTCCGTAACCGGCCGCCGCCGCCGCAGAAGCCCCAGCACTCGATCCGCCGGGATTCTGCGTGATGTCCCAGGGATTACGGCTGAGAGGATGAAAGCTCGAAAGGCCGGAGGAAAGCATGCCGTAATCGGGGCAGGTGGTCTTGGCGAAGATCACCGCGCCGTCTTCCCGCAGCCGGGCAGCGGCAGGCGCATCGGCCTCTGCCGGCTTCAGTTCCACCGCCCTCGTGCCAAGTGGCACCGGCTGGCCCTTCGTGGCGATCAGTTCCTTCAGCGTCACCGGGATGCCGTCGAGTGGGCCTAGCGTTTCTGCCTTCGCCCAGCGCTCCGTCGACGCTTTCGCCTGGGCGCGCGCCGATTCCCGATCGTAGAGGTAGAGTGCCGAAATCGACGGCTCCCAGGCGGCGATACGGTCTTCGAGGGCGAGCCAGTATTCGAGAGGGGAGAGGCTCTTATCGGCGAAGCGCTGCCTGAGTTCGTGGATGGTAAGGTCGGTTTCGGTCATGGCATGGTCTTTCGGGCTTTTCGTCTTGGGAGGACATCAGCGGCTCGCCTCGCGCGGGTCGAGCAGATCGCGCAGACCGTCGCCGAGCATGTTGAAGCCGAAGACGGTGAGCGCGATGGCAAGGCCGGGCAGGATCGCCAGCCAGGGAGCGAGCGCCAGATAGGTTTGCGCATCGGCAAGCATCCGGCCCCAGGTCGGTGCCGGTGGCGCCATGCCGAGCCCGAGGAAGCTGAGACCCGCTTCGGTGAGGATCGCCAGCCCCAGCTGGATCGCGCCATGCACGATGATCTGGCTGATGATGTTCGGCAGCACATGGCGCAGCGAAATGGTCAGGCGCGTATTGCCGATGGCGCGCGCCGCCGTCACATAGTCGCGGCTCCAGGCCTGCAGCGAGGTCGCAAGCGTCACCCGGGCAAAGACCGGGATCATGAAGACGGCGATCGCGGTGATCGCGGTGAACCGCCCGGGCCCGAGAAAGGCGCCGAGCACCATCGCGGACAGGATCGGCGGCAGCGCGAAGATGACGTCGCAGATGCGCATCAGCAGTGCTTCGAAGGGACCGCGGATCGCCGCTGCCGAAATGCCTGATATCGAGCCGAGTGTCCCGCCGATCGCAACCGCTGTGATGGCGATCGACAGCGAATTCCAGCAGCCCGCCATCAGCATCGAAAGCACATCGCGGCCGAACTGGTCTGTGCCGAGCAGGCCGAAGGCAAGCGGCGGCTGCAATTTATGGATGATCTGCATTTTTGTTGGCGGCAGCGGCGTCCAGACGAGCGACAGCAGCGCCACGGCGACCAGCAGGCCGATGATGACGACCCCCGAAATCAGGTTCATTCGCCGGCTAAGTCTAAAGACCCGGCGGTGGCTGATGATTGCGGTGGATACGATCGGTACCATGTTTCAGGCCGCCTTTCTCATCCTGGGATCGATCGCCAGATAGGAGAGATCGACGATGAAGTTCATCACGATGACCAGGCCTGCGAAGAACAGCACGACATCCTGCATGACGATGATGTCGCGCTGTGAGAGCGCCTGAAGGGCGAGCCGTCCGAGGCCGGGCAGGTTGAAGACGTTTTCCACCAGCACCGCGCCGGCGACGAGAAAGGTGAATTGCAGCCCGATCATCGTCAGGATCGGGATCAGCGCATTCGGCACGATATGGCGCCACAGCACCGCACTGCGGGACAGCCCCTTGGCGACCGCGGTGCGGGCAAAATCCTCATGCATCGTGTCAAGCACCGCCGAGCGCGCCACCCGCGTCAACACGCCCGCCTGCGGCATCGCCAGCGCGACGGCGGGCATAACCAGCGCCTGCAATGCCGGCGTGAGGCCGGCGCTCCAGCCCGGGAAACCGCCGGCCGGCATCAGCCCGAGCATCGTCGAAAACAGGATGATCAACAGCAGCGCCACCCAGAAGGCGGGCACGGCGATGCTGATCTGCGAAAACAGCGTCGCGATGACGTCGAAGATACCGCCGCGGCGCGAGGCGGCCAGCACGCCGAGCGGCAGGGCAATCGCCACCGAAAGCACGATCGCCATCAGCGCCAGCGGCAGCGTTACCGCCAACCGCTCGACGATCAACCCAGCGACCGGCACGCCATAGGTCAGGGAATTGCCGAGATCGCCGGAGAGCACGCCGGCCAGCCATTGCCCGTAGCGCAGCAACAGCGGCTGGTCGAGGCCGAGACTGTGACGGAGCGCTGCAAGCGTTTCCGGTGTTGCCGATGTGCCGAGCATGATCGAGGCGGGATCGCCGGGCAGAAGGTCCATGACGGCGAAGATCAGCAGCGAGACGACGATGAGCGTGACGATGAGACCGGCGAAGCGGCGGGCGAGGAGTGGGATCATATCAGATTGAGCACGGCCGCAATGGGACGCGGCACATCCTCTCCTCCGTCATTCCTGTGCTCGTCACAGGAATCCAGCCACGGCGCGTCGGCGCCGTGAAAGACTGTCATGCGATGAAGTCGTTCTCTCGCTCCCAAGGACTTGGGCGCACTGGATTCCTGTGACGAGCACAGGAATGAGGGAGCGAGAGGTTCGCGTGAATCGACCAAATCCGACTGTCCTGCTTCAGGCACCAAGGCCATCACCTTCATCGTACGCCGCCTAGCCTGCCGCCCCTCACTCGTCCCAGGAAACACCAGACAGCACGTTGGAAGGGATCGGTTCGTTCTCCCACAGGCCCTTCAGCTTTTTGTCCCAGACGCCGAGTTTCGGCATAACGAAGAGGTAGAGCGCCGGCACGTCCTCGGCGAGGATCTTCTGCGCTTCGCCATAGATCGCATTCTGCGTGGCGGGATCGGCCGTCTCCTGGACCTTCTTCATCAGCGCGTTGAAAGCAGGGTTCTTGTAGTTGAAATAATAGGGATCGCGGGCATAGATGTCGATGTCGAGCGGTTCGGCATGGGCAACGATCGTCATGTCGAAGTTGCGGTCCTTCATGATGTCCTGGACCCATTTTGCCGGAAATTCCGTCGGCTCGATATTCATCGTCACGCCGATCTCGGCAAACATCGCCTGCATCACCTGGGCGCTGCGCGGCGCATAGGCCATCTGCGGCGATTTGATCGTGAAGGTGAAGCCGTTGGGATAGCCGGCTTCGGCAAGCAACGCCTTCGCCTTCTCGACGTCATAGGGCAGCACGCCTGTCATGTCCTGATAGCCCGGATCATTCGGCGTGTAGTGGCTGCCGATCGGCGTTCCCAGCCCGGACCATGCGCCGTCGATTACCGTCTTGCGGTCGATCGCCATCATCAGCGCCTGGCGGACGCGTTTGTCGTCGAACGGCTTCTTGGCGTTGTTCATGCCGGCAACGACCTTGAGTTCGGTATTGCCGATCCGGGTGACGAGCCTTGCATCGCCGTCGAAAGAACTCATCAGCTCGGGTGCTGCAAATTCTGGAAAGGCATCGAGATCGCCGGATTTCAGCGCAGCCGCCTGCGCCTGCGGATCGGCAATGAAGCGGAAAGTCACCTTGTCGAGCTTGGCGGCCGCGCCCTTGTTCCAGTAATCGGCATTCCTGGCGAGTTCGACCTTGTCGCCCTTCGCCCAGCTGGCGAATTTGAACGGACCGGTGCCCACTGGCGTCGTCTTGTCGTCGGCAGCCGTCTTCGGTGCGACCATCACCGAGGCCGGCCAGCCGAGCCAGTAGATCAGGCTGCCGGTCGGTGCCGAGAGATGCAGCACCAGCGTTTCGGCATCGGGCGTATCGATCGAGGCGATCGAGGCGAAGAAGCGCTTCTGCGGATTGACCGAATCCGCGCCGCGGGCGCGGTCGAGCGAAAACTTGGCGGCAGTGGCATCGAAGGCCTCGCCGTCATGGAATTTGACGCCGGTCTGTAGCTTGAACGTATAGGTCAGGCCATCGGGAGAGATCTCCCAGCTTTTTGCTAGCTGCGGCTGGATCTTGCCGGCCTGGTCGATCGTCACCAGCCCCTCGAACACGTTCTGCCAGGTCACCTGGCCGATCGCGACGGGTGCTGCGATCGTCGGGTCGAGACCAGTCGGCTCGACGCTCATGCCGAGGTTGAGCGTGGTCTTCGCCGCCTCGGCCGGCGTCATCGCCGTCATCACCAGGCCGGCCGAAAGCGCGGCACCGAGCGAAAGACGCCGGGCCAAACGCCCTGAAGGCGCAAACGAAAGCTTGATCATCATGTTCCCTTATCTGGCCGCGCGTCGATGACGAAGACCTTTTGCGAGGAGAGTGACACTATGCCGGTGCACACACAATGACGATTTTGTGTGCTCAGTGTAGCCAAAAAAGCTACACCGTAAATCGTCGGGCAATGCAAGCTCGAAGCGTCAGTCTTTCGTCTCGGCCCGGCGGTTCGTGCGCTCGCGCATGAACCTTTCGATGAAGTCGAGCAGTTTCGTCGCGGCGAAGGACAGCTGCCGGTCCGGCGCGACGCAGAGATCGACATGGGTGCGGATGCCGGTTTTGCCGGCCAGTGGAATGGCAAGGAGCTGACCCGCCTCGATCTCGCGGCGGACGGTCAGCGCCGGCAGCAGCGTGACCGCAGCCCCGCTGAGCACGAGCTCTTTCAGCATTTCGAGCGAGCTGGTGACGAAGACGGGATCGAGGCTCAACCCTTCCTTCTCGAACAGCGCGTCGAAGGCCTGGCGGAAGCCGAAGGATTGATCCGGCAGCGCCAATGCGTAGTCGGCAAGCGTCCTCAGCGGGATCTCGGCATGGGCGGCGGCCGGATGTTGCGGCGTGGCGATGAGATCATAGCCGATCTCGGAGCGCAGCCGCACCTTGGTGCCGGACATAGGAGGCGCAAACAGCGTCACCGCAATATCCGCCTCGGCGCTGTTGACGGCATCGATCGCCTGCCGCGCGCTGGTGATCGTCACGGTAAAGCGCAGCTTCGGATATTTCAGGCTGAATTCGGCGAGCGCCGGCGCCAGCAGATTGGCGACGGTGGCGCCATTGGCATAGATGCTGACACGGCCGCGCTGCAGGCCCTTGAGGTCTTCGATCAGCTGCTGCACATGATCGAGCTCGCGCAGCGTTCGGCCGGCGCGGGCGGCAAGCAGCTCGCCGGCGGCCGTCAGCTTGACGCCGCGGGCGCTGCGTTCGACGAGCGGCGCACCGAAATGGTATTCGAGGTTCTCGATCTGCCGGCTGATCGCCGTCGGCGCGACATTCAGGTTCTCGGCTGCCTGGCGCATCGAATTGGTCCTGACCAGCTCGTCGAAATACATCAGCGCCCGGATCTGCATTCACGTCTCTCCGCCATTCGGCATATTGGATCTGTAGAGAGTCTGACCCTATTCAATCAGCTGCTGCTCGCATAGCGGTCGCGCCAGGCCTTTTGCGCGCCCTCGACCGGCAGTGCGGTCGCCGCGTAGACGCCACGGGCGATCGCCCGCGCCATGACGATGGTCGCAAGGTGGCAAAGCTCCATCAGGCTTGCCATGTCGTCTCTTTGATGCCTGGCCGTCGAAGCGGCAAAGACGGTATCGCCGTCGAGCGGCAGGTGCGCCGGCAGCAGTGCCCTGGCAAACCCGTCATGGCCGGCAAGCGATAGCCGGTGCGCCTCGGCCTTCGTCAGCTGCGCATCGGTCACCACTGCGCCGATCGTCGTTGCCGGCGTGTTCATGCCCTTGAGCCGCATCCTATGGTCGGCCATCGCAGGCATGCCGAGCCCGCCGAATTCCGCGACTTTTTCAAAGGGTGCTGCCCAGAAATGCGGCCCGTCGCCGATCGTTGCCGAACCGAGCGCATTGACAGCGACGATCGCCGCGACACGATGCCCGGCGCTGCTGACGGCACTGGCCGAGCCGAGCCCGCCCTTGACGGTGGCCGTCGTCGCTCCCGTCCCGGCACCTGTCGTGCCGAGCGCGAATGTGCCCTTGGCCGCGGCCTGCAGTGCCGTGTAACCCATGTCGCGATAGGGCGAGTGAAGGCCCCAATCCTTGTCGCCGCCGTTCAGCAGGTCCATCAGGATTGCCTGCGGCACAATCGGAATGCGCACCGACCCGACGGCAAAGCCGCGGCCGAGTTCGCGCAGGCCCGCCTGCACGCCGCCGGCGGCATCCAGCCCGAAGGCCGAGCCGCCGGAGAGCACGAAGGCATCCACGGCATTGACGGTCATCGACGGATCGAGCAGGCCGGTGTCGCGCCCGCCGGGCGCACCGCCGAGCACCGTGCCGGATGCGACGGCCGGTTCGTCGAAGACGATGACCGTGACGCCGGAACCGAGCACAAGGTCGGTCGCATGGCCGACGGAAACGCCTTCGATATCGGTGATGAGGTTGAGAAGTTCGGGCAAGGGCGGATCCTTATGCGGAAAGGCGGCCGGTAGGACTGTACTGCATAATTCCTTAAATCGGAATCGATTCAAGGATAAAATTATGCAGCAATTCAAAGTGTTACAGCGTCCTTTGCGCGTCTGATAAAGACGCGCGGCGCTGTAATGTCCTCAAAAAACAAGACCGGCCCCATTTGGCGGGACCGGTCGGACATCGGGAAAAGCCGTGAATGCTAATCGCGGCCTCATGCCCTCAGGCATGAAGCGGCTTCGGATGACGGCGGGTCATCAGGTCATGGATGGCCAGCCGCACCTCGTCCGGCGAGCCGAAACGCTGCTCGTCGAGGTCGTGGACATGAAATTTCACGGCGATGAATTTCAGCCGGTCTTCATCGGGAATGACGATCCCGACGGGAACGCCTGCATATTCGATAACTTGCTTCTTCATAGATAGAACTCCTGCTGCGCGACATGCGCAGCCATGGCGAATTGACTTGTCTGGTACCGTTGAAAGGAGGACGAACGTCACATTCGACAGTTCGGGCGGGAGAGGGCGCCCGGACGGTCATTGCCAAGCACAGATCGCCCAAGGAGATCGGCGAGAATATCGATGTCTATCATGCTCGTTCCTTGTGTTGGCGTTGCACTTGAGTGGTCCCGGTAGAGCCCGGGGCCGGTGAAGGCTGTCTTCGATAATCCACTAACATAGTAGAGATTACCCGATAGCCTGTCAGAAACATATTCCGAAACATGTCAAAATATCGACGATCGAAAAAAATTCATTCCGTCAAAGCCCGAACTTACAGAAAGAAACATATCAGCTCTTCGTTAAATTCGCATGACAGAATCGAACTTCGATCGATCACCGCGGCAGAGATAGGAAGTCCTGCTGATTCCGGCAATGGCCCGCTTCATTAAAAATCGACATGCCTCGAAATGACCGATTTGATTAATGCCGGGTGCCCCTGGGTCACCAGCCTTCTTCGAGCACCTTCTCCAGCATGTCTGCGAAGAAATCCGCGCTGTCGATGCTGAGGCAGAGCGGCGGTTTGATCTTCAGCACATTTTGGTGATCGCCGGTCGGCTGCATGATGACGCCGAGTTCGAGAAGCCGGTCGCAGATTGCAGCCGTCTCTTCCGTCGCCGGCTCCAGCGTCGTTCTGTCGCGGACGAATTCGAGGCCGAGATAGAGGCCCATGCCGTGCACGGCGCCCGCAATCGGATGGCGGTCGATCAGCGCGGCGAGCCGCGCCTTCAGATGATCGCCGACCGTCCGGGCATTTTCCTGCAGCTTTTCCTCGGTCATGATGTCGAGCACCGTCATGCCGGCGATGCAACTGACCGGGCTGCCGCCGGTGGAGGAAAAGAAAGTGCCCTCCTTCTCCAGCGATTGCGCAATCTCCCGCGTGGTGATGACGGCGCCGAGCGGATGGCCGTTGCCCATGCCCTTGGCGACGGTGATGATATCAGGCACGACGCCCTGCTGCTGGAAGCCCCAGAAATAATGCCCGAGCCTGGCATAGCCGACCTGCACTTCGTCGGCGATGCAGAGGCCGCCGCGAGCGCGTACCTGCGCATAGAGCTCTTTGAGATAGCCTTCCGGCAATGGAATGCCGCCGGCATTGCCGTAGACCGATTCGGCGATGAAGCCCGCAAGGCCTTCGCCCGCAGCATCTATTGCCTCCAGCACCGGCGTCGCCATGCCGAGATAATCCGCTGCCGTATCGGGACCACGGAAGTCGCCGCGATAGGTGTTCGGCGAAACGATGGTATGCACCCAGTCCGGCCGGGTGGTCGGTGCCTGCGGATTGTCGGCGATCGAGGTGGAGACGGCATCGCTCGCCGCTGACCAGCCATGATAGGCTTCGAGCAGGCAGAGCATGCTGCGCGCGCCGCTTTGGGCTTGCGCGAGCCGAAGCGCCAGATCGTTCGCCTCCGAGCCGCTGTTGACCAGGAAGACCGCGTCGAGCCCATCCGGCGACAGGGCGGCGAGGCGTTCGGAAAATTCCGTGATCGCGGCATAGTGGAAGCGCGAATTCGTGTTGAGCCGCAGCCATTGCGCGCCGATCGCCGCCGCGAACTTGGGATGGCCATGGCCAAGGATGGTGACGTTGTTGACCATGTCGAGATAGGCGCGGCCCTCGACATCGAACAAATGTTCCTTCCAGCCGCGCTCGATCTGCGGCGGCGCCGCATAATAATTCTTCTGCGGCCTTGCGAGATGCGCCCGCCGCCTGGCGAAGAGCGGGGCGGTATCAGGTTGCGGCGCATCCGCTTGCGGGCTGAGAAGCAGCGAAGGCGAAGGGCAGAGCACCGACCAGGCCGCCGCCGCGCGCGGTGAGGCAAAGAGCGGCGGTTCGAGACCGGCGACGCTGCAAAGCTGGACGCGCAGCCCGCCGAGCGACGACGCCTCTCCGAAAACCGTGCCGAGCGAATTGCCGGCGGCAATCTCGGCTCCATCCTCGACCGAGAGGTCGAGACCATCGAGATGCAGGGTCATGTTGTCGCCGGCGAGCGTCAGATGCTGGTCCTTCCAGCCGATGCGGCCGGCAAAGGGCGCGGCAATCGCGCTGCCTGCTGCAAGGCATATGTCGACATGCAGGGCGCAGGTCGCCTGTCCCTTCGCAGTTCCCGCGCGGGAAAGCCGATATTCGCCGTAGCGCGTCGCCGCCGTACCGTTTTCGGTTGCCATGCGGGCAAGCAGCCGCCAGTCCATGTCGGTATTCAGCCAGTTGCCGGCGGAAAAATGCGGGCTCCGTACCCCAAGATCGACATAGGCGATCCCGGCGGGATCGATGTCGGGCAACAACGGCAGCCATCCCGATGTTTCCGGGGCGGCGATATCTGCGCCGGCTGCCTTGAGGATCGCGGCTTCCATGAGATCGAAGGGAACCGACATCGCCGTATCGAAGATCGCCCGCTCGCGGTCGAGATTGTCGCGGACATAGTCATTATCGGGATCGACCGAAATCTGCTGTTCGCCGCTGGCGACGAGAATGACCGCGCGCGCGACGATCAGCGGCCAGAGCGCCTTCAGTTCCTCGTCGCTCAGCGGATAGACCGCCTGATAGGCCGTGACGGCGGGCAGGATATGAAAAGGGTCGCCATCTGCCTGATGCAGCAGCGAAGCGCAGGTGACGGCGAGGTCGCCGACCAGCCAGCCGCGGATGATGTCGCCGAAATCGATCACCCCGTCGGGGATGATATGGCCATGGGCGTCACGGTGGCCGACGACATTGTCGCCGGTGACGTCGTGATGCACGGCCTGCAGCCGAAGCGCCGGCGCCAACGGCTGGATGCGGCGGACGGCCATCACCATGGTCTTGGCGATCCGGTCGCGCGCCGCACTGTCGGTGATGGCCGAAAGCAGCTGCACGGCAACGGGACCTGCTCGTCTGAGATCCCATTGCAGGCTGCGGTCGAGACCGGGATGGTTGAAATCGGCAAGCGCCTGCGCCAGCCTGGCGCAGAGCGCGCCGAGGGCCGCCACGGAAGCCGGCGCCAGATAGGTCAGCGCCGTCAGCCCCTGGCCTTCCAGATATTCCAACAGCCGGACCTGATAGCCCTGCCCGCGCACGGTAAGGACGACGATCTCCCGCCCGTCATTGGTGGTGACCACCTTCGGAACGCGCGGCGCACCTTGCCTGCTTTTGAGGTGATGGATCGCCGCATTCTGTGCTTCGAGCTCGCGGACGTCGTAGGCGGCATGGCAGATCTTCAGGACGTAGCGACCCCTATCGCTATCGACGCGATAGTTGCGATCCTGCTGGCTGCCGAGTTCGGCAAGCCTGCCGGAGAGGCTGTAATGAGCGAGGAGGATCTCTTCCGCGTCGGTGGCGGTCACGTCGGGGCGCGGCAGCGCCATGCGATCAACAAGCGCCTCGTCGGTCACGACACCCCTCCCGCAGCATGATTCGATTACCTATTGAAGGCGATAATCAAGTACTTGCCGCCGGCAGGCAACGGGGATTGTCGTTTGCCAGCAAAAGAGATGCAGGGCTGAGCTCAGCCCATGCGTTCGGAGGCGTAACCGCCGGGGCTTGCCGGGAAGACCACGGTGCGGTTGCCGTTCAGGAAGGTGCGGTGATGGATATGGGCGTGGATGGCGCGCGCCAGCACCTGGCTTTCGACGTCGCGGCCGATCGAGACATAGTCGTCGGGCGACTGCGCATGGGTGATTCGCGCCGTGTCCTGCTCGATGATCGGGCCTTCGTCGAGATCGGCGGTGACGTAATGCGCCGTCGCTCCGATCAGCTTCACGCCGCGGCCGTAGGCCTGCTTATAGGGGTTGGCGCCCTTGAAGCTCGGCAGGAAGGAATGGTGGATGTTGATGATCTTCCCGGACATTTTCTGGCACATCGCATCCGAAAGCACCTGCATGTAACGCGCCAGCACGATCAGTTCGGTGCCCGTCTGTTCGACGATATCCATGATCTGGCCTTCGGCCTGCAGCTTGTTCTCCTTCGTCACCTTGATGTGGTGGAAGGGGATGTCGTGGTTGACCACCACCTTCTGGTAATCGAAATGGTTGGAGACGACGCCGACGATATCGATCGGCAGGGCGCCGATCTTCCAGCGGTAGAGCAGGTCGTTCAGACAATGGCCGAAGCGCGACACCATCAAGAGCACCTTCATGCGGGCATTGCCGTCATGGATCTCGGCATCCATGGCGAACCGCTTGTAGATCGGCTCGAAGCCTTCCTTGAGTTCGGCAAGCGGCACGCCTTCCTCGGAGATGAAGCTGACGCGCGTGAAGAACCTGCCGGTATCGAGATCGTCGAACTGCGAACTATCGACGATGTTGCAGCCCTTGTCGGCCAGATAGCTCGAAATCGCCGCCACGATGCCGCGTGTCGACTTGCAGGATACCGTCAATACGTAACTTGTCATGTCTTTCCCTCTTCCCTCTCCACGGCCGCCGCTGTGCTTAGATCAAAGCCCGGACCGCGAATAGGCCGGCGCACTTTCATTCATGCGACAAATTGCAAGATAAACCATCACGCTTGTGCAAGTTCTGTCATTGCTCAGTGTGAAGCTTAGGAGAAGTTGCGCGAAAAACTGTACCGTCAGCGCCGCCTGGATGCGTATTCTCGCCTTCGACGCGCTTTAGGCCGGCGGCCGGCTCGCCACCGCAACCTTCCGGCGGCGCGGCGAGGTGATCTCATGGATGATCGCACCGCCGATCGACGAGAGCACCAGCGAGAGGATCACGAAGAGCACCGGCTGCTGCAGGATGCCGATCGGCAGGCGGTCGGCGGCGACCCTGAGAAAAGCCAGCGTGAAGGCGTGGGTGATATAGATGCTATAAGAGCAGTCGCCGAGATAGTTCAGCCATCCGATCACCGGCAGCTTGGAAAAATCGATGGAGATCGCGCTGTAGACGATGAAGATCGCCGGGATTCCCCAGGCATAGAACCGGCTTTCCGGTGGCATCAGCGCCTCGTTGATGAAGAGAAACGCAAAGCCCATGGCAAGAGCCGCCCAAGCCCAGCGGTTCGGCAGAAGCACCTTCTGCCCGTAGAGCCAGCCGAGCACGACACCGGCGAGGAATTCCAGCATGATCGGTTCGCCGTAGAACCGGGTCACAGTCGTTTCCGGCAGCAGCCGGCAGGCGATCAGGATGACGGCAAAGACGGCAAACATCGCCGGGATACGCCGAGCTTCCTGTAGCGGCAATAGCAGCGCAAAGATGAAGTAGAAGAACATTTCGTAGTTCAGCGTCCAGCCGGGAACGACCACCGGCGTGATCGTGCTGGGATCGGCGGGATTGGCCCATGGCAGGAAGAATAGCGAGGCTGCGAGATGCGGCAGGTCGAACACCGTCGATTTCAGCAATGATGGAGCGACCAGCGCCACTGCCGCCGAAAACAGCGTCGCCAGCCAGTAGAGCGGCACGATCCTTTTAATGCGCCGGCGGGCAAAATCGACCGGGCTCATCGCGCGTCCGCTCGTCGTCAGCCACATCACGAAACCGCTCAGGACGAAGAAGATGTCGACGCCGGTTTCGCCATAGACGAAGGCGGTGGCGGCGACTGCGGGATTGACCTTGGCAAGCTGCAATACCGCGTGGAAATAGACGACCATCAGCGCTGCGATGGCGCGCAGATATTGAAGCTGGACAAGCATCGGGCGTCTTGCTCCCTCGAGCATGATGCCGAAAAGTGTGGGCAGTTTTCGGATGACATCATGCTCTATTTCTTTGATTTAGAACAGGATTCAGACTTTAGGCCGATCCGGCCTAAAATCATCCTGTTCTAGGCTCGCGCGGACAGGCGCCCGCTGCGGTCAACTCAGTACATCTGCCGGACGATCCTGCCGGATGCGCGGGCTGTCGTGGAAACGCATATATCCGACGACAAACCACAGGAGACCGGCAATCTTCATCGAGAAGACCGCGGTTCCCCCGATCATCATATTCAGAAAAATGAAAAGAGAAAGTGAATGGGCGCAGCGCCGCTGCGCCGCCGTGCGCCCGGCGGGAAAAAGGCAGACGAACAGCCATAAGGCGATGACGCCGAAGATCGTCGCCGCGTAGATCAGGTAGACATAGCCGCTGTCGGCGAATTCGGCGACCCGGTCGACCGAAAGCCCGAGGACGGCGAGCGGATCGAGCTCCATGATCTTCTTCATCGTCAGGTTGATGCGGCCGGTAAAATTGTCGCCGGTCGCATTGGGCTTCAGGACGTAGACGAGGAAGCCCGCGGCGACGATCAGCGGCATCAGCGCCAGATTGAAATTCTTCGGGATCTTCGGAAAGACGAAATAGCCGACGATGCAGGCAAAGCAGAAGATCAGCATCGTGCGCGTGTCGTTCGTCACCAGGATCAGCACGGCCGTGGCGATCATCAGCAACCGGTCCCAGCGGCCGAGCCTTTCCCACATCGAAATCAGGTAGACGGCGATCACGCCGCAGAAATTGGCAAGCGATACCTGCTCGAGGAAGATGGAGGAGGAACGGTGGTCGATGATGCCGAAGGAGAAGCGCTCGGGAAAGCCGAGCGCGTTCTGGAAGAGGCCCGTCGTGTTGTAGCTCAGCGGCAGCAGCCCGCGCGTATTGGCGAAATAGTCGGACGGGTGGACGATGCTGACATAGAACGGCACGCTGACGATCTCGAAAATCAGGAAGATCATGACGGCAAGGCTTGCCCAGCGAAAGGCGAGCTTCATCGTTTTCTCGTTGCTCCAGCCGCCGAGCCCGGTAAAGCAGAAGATGATCAGCACGTTACGGAAGTGGTCGATGAACAGCATGCGGTTGAGCACGCTGACATAGATGGTCACGACGAGCGTGAACAGCAGGAACAGGAAGGCCGGAAGGTCGGTCTCGTATATCCCCTTGTGCAGGATATAGATGATGGCGCTCGCCATGATCAGGCCTTCGCTGGCGGCGACATGCGTCATCGAAAGCGGCACGATGTTGTGGTTGATGAAGGCGAGAATACCGTTGTAGAGCACGGAAAGCAGGCCGAGCCAGAGCACCGTATGATCGGTACGCGATGCCTCGCGGGCAGCATCGAGCCGGTTGCCGGCTACAGGGAATGTTGCTGTCCTCTGATCGACGACCGCCATGCTCATTTCCCCGCAGGCTTGACGGCGGAGCAAGTGCCGGCACCGGCTTTTGCCACCTCGGCAAGAAGCCGCATCTGCGGCCGCTCAGGACCCTTGCGCGGCTGGACGTTGAAGGGCTCGTTCGCCGGCCACCAATCGCCGGCCGCCCAATAGGACCAGCCGAGCCAGACGTCGCTATTATCAGACATGGTGGCGTAGATTTCGGTCAACCCGCTCATGCAGTCCTTGTCGGAGGAGGCGCCGAATTCGCCGAGAAAGCCGCGCTTGTGGTTCTGCTTCAGCCAGGCGGTAACGCCGTTGATCGCCGCGACTGCGGCGCCTGCACCTTCGCAGGTCGGATGGGTGCCGGAGGAATCGGCGTCGAGATACTGGTGGACCTCATAGGCGTAGAAGTCGAGCGGGTCTCGTACGCCGAGCATCACCGTGCCGTTGGCGCCGCCGATCACATCCTTTTCCCAGCTGCCCGCGCCGCTCCATGCCGTGCCCGGCACCAGGATGAGGTTGCGGGCGCCGACTGCGCGGATGCTGCGGATCGCGGCATTGGCGGCATCCAGCCAATCCGTTGCCTTGATGTCGTGCGGTTCGTTCATCAGGCCGAAGAGAACGCCGTCCTGATTGGCGAATTCGACAGCGAGCCTTGCCCAGAAATCACCGAAGGCGGCATCTGTTGCCGGCGCCGTGCCGACCTGGGTCTTGTCGTAGTAGCCGAAATTATGCGGGTCGAGCAGAACCGCCATGCCGTGTTTGCGGATCAGGCCGATCGTATCTTTGATCCGCTTGAGCTCATCCTCGTCGAGCCGCCCGCCGAGGGCCGGCTGCAGCCGTTCCCAGCGGAAGGGCAGCCGGATGATCGTCATGCCTTTTTCGGCGAAATAGCCAATCGTGTCTTCGCTCGGATAGGTGTAATTGGTGCCGTAGATGCCGCCGCGTTCGCCATATTCGCCGCCGGACAAATTGACGCCACGGTAGCAGGGGGCCTCAGCCGCAAGGGCCGGCGACGGGATGAGAGCGGCCGCAAGCAGCAGCGCTGTCAGATGTCGTGTCGTCTTCATGGGCATCCTCGCTATCGCGGCAAATCGCAACATTGGCGTCGCTGCGGTTATTTTAACGGTCCGTTAGCTAAGAATTTCTAAAGTATCGGCACCTCGGCTTCAGTCTTTCACGCTGGGCAGGACACGAGTGCGCGTATGAACCAGTATGACAGGAACAGGGTAAGCCGGCTCCCTGGCTGGCGCAGTTTTGAGCCATCTCAGACTGCGCCGGAAGGCGTGCGCGTGCGCAGTCCTGTCATTCGCCCGGATGATTTCGTCCGGCCATCGCCCGAACCCGCCCCGCCCCCCTTCGTGCCGCCGGCAAGCATTGCGGAAACCCGCCAATATGAGCGTCCGGCGCCTCCTCCTCCTCCGAAACCGCCAGTCGTGGACGCGCCGCCGAATGCAGAACCCGCACCTGCCGCACCCCTTCTCGACCTCCGCTCGAGTATCGCCGCGATCTGGAGCCGGCGGCTGATCGTGTTTGGCCTGGCGCTTCTTGGAGCCCTGGCCGGCGGAGCGGTGGCGCCGCTGATTGCCCAGAAGTTTACCGCCGTCAGCAGCCTCTATTTCGATCCGCGCCAGATCGGCCTTGCCGATGCCGGTGCGCAATCGTCGGGTCCCTCGCCGGAAATGATCTCGGCGCTGATCGATAGCCAGGTGCAGATCCTCACTTCGGGCAATGTGCTGCGGCGCGTCGCCGAAGCCATGAAGCTCGACCAGGATCCGGAATTCACCGGCGGCCGGACGGATGGCGCCGCCGTGATCGGCACTCTGCAGAAGGCGCTGGTCATCACCCGTGAGGCCAGCACCTATGTCGTTTCGCTTGCTGCCACGACCAACGATCCCGAAAAGTCCGCAAGGCTTGCCAATCAGGTCGTTACCTCCTTTACCGAGGAAGAGAACAGCGCCTCGAACGGCATTTACGAAAACACCTCCTCGACGCTCGATGGACGCCTCGACGACCTGCGCCAGAAGGTGCTGGAAGCTGAGCAGGCAGTCGAAACCTTCCGCGCCGACAACGACATGGCCGCGACCGAAGGCAACCTGATCTCCGATCAGCGGCTCGTCTCGCTGAACACGCTGCTGGTGACGGCGCAGGAAAAGACCATCCAGGCAAAGGCGCGCGCCGATGCCGTCGCCAATCTCCGCGTCGAGGACATCGTCGCTGGCAACCAGGCGGAGGGCGGCGTCACCTCGCCACTCGTCAGCCTGCGTCAGCAATATGCCACCCAGGCCGCCGCCGTCGGCAGCCTCGAAAGCCAGATGGGCACGCGTCATCCGCGCCTGCAGGCGGCCCGCTCGTCGCTGCAGAGCATATCAGTCGAAATCAGGGGCGAATTGCAGCGTCTCGCCACCTCTGCAAGGGGCGAATACGAGCAGGCCAAGGCCGCCGAGGACAGCATCGCCAAGGAGCTTGCCGTGCAGAAGGCGCTGCACGCCGGTTCGTCGGACAAGCAGGTGGAATTGAACGAATTGCAGCGCAAGGCGACTGCGGCGCGCGATATTTACGAGACGGTGCTGAAGCGCTCCAGCCAGACGAGTGAGGAACAGAACCTCAACCAGAGTAACATTCGCGTCATCTCGCCGGCCGAGCCGCCGGTCAAGGCCGACGGTCCGGGAAAGAAAATCCTCCTGGTTGCCGGCATCATCGGCGGTTTTCTTGCCGGTTTTGTCGTCGGCGCCGGCTTTGCGATCCTTGCCGGTCTCTTCGGCCATCCCGTCATCAGAAGTTATTTCAGGAAGTCGCCCGCTGCGGCCGCTTGATGACGGTCGTCGGTTTTCCTACATCGGGGAAGCGGCCTATAGAGCAATTCCAGGAAAAGTGTGAAGCGGTTTTCCGTCCGGAATTGCGTAAAACGAAAAGTTAGAGCGGTTCTGCGTTTCCGTGAAAAGCTGAACCGCTCTAGTTGGCAGGAGAGTTCCCATGCGGCTGTTGATGATGCTTCTGATATCGCTCGTTGCCGTGTCTGGCCTCGCACCGGCGTCCGCCCTTGCCGTCGACTGGACGAAATCCGTCGATTCGGGCGTTCAACCCCTCTATCCCTACAAGGGTCTTCCCGGCGTCAAGGCGCAGCCGGACAAGAAGGAAGAGGAATCCTACAATTGCCGCACGGAAACCGTCCAGGTCCGCCGCCGTTATGACGAGATCTTCCGCTCGGGCGGCATGCCGACGCTGATGTATGTCTGCGAACGCGACGGCTTCATCTCGATGGACGACAAGGTTCCGCTCCGCGGCCACTATCAGCCGGTGCGGTGAGGGACTTCAGGCGGTCAGCAAAGCCGATGGATGCGCCTGCCGGAAACGTTCGATCGGAAGCTCCATCCTCAGATAGTCGAAGCCGGCATTTGCTTCCGATCGATCGACGATCGAATATTTGACCACGCCTTCTTCCTCGGTGCGCCGTAGCGGCAGGTTTTCGGCCGCCGCAAAGCCCAGTCGCTTGTAAAGGCCGATCGCTTTTTCATTGTGGGAGAAGACGTGCAGCTCGGCGGTTTCGACCCCAAGCCAGGAAAACATCCACTCCAGCAGTGCCATGCCGCAATGGAACATCAGGTTGCGGGTATCGCTCGCCCGGCCGCGGATGACGTTGTCGAATTCGGCCGAGCCGGGCCGGATGTTGCAGACGCCGAAATTGCCGAACCGGTTTCCGCCTGGATCGCAAATGACGAATAGGATTCGGTCGGCGGCGGGCAGCGAGATGGTTTCGAGCCACCGCCGTGTGCGTTCCTGGGTGGCGTTAAACTGGCTGAGGAAAAACGGCATCGACTGGTTGCGCCACGTCGTCAGGTCGTCGATCAGGCCGGGATCGGCAAGCATCGACCTGTCGATGCATTGCAGGTCGCCGACGTGCCTGCCGCTATCGTCCCTGATCGGAAGTCGGAGCCGTCTGGCCGGATCCGCATTGTCCTTGAGGCTGACGATATCGACCTGCGCCATGAACGACTATCCCTGATTGTCCGCTCACGCCTTGCGGCAGATGCAGTAGCCGCCCGGCGAGGAAGACAGCACGAGCTTGCCGTTCAGAACCGGATCGACTTCGAAGCGGTCGGTTTCCGCCAGATAGTCGGTGACGGCCTTCAGTGGTTCGTTGCCGCGCAGCCAGACCTTGGAGCGCTTTGTGAAGGCCTGTTCCTCCGTCAGGTGGCCGATGAGCGTGTCGGCGACGACGAGGTAGCAGCCTTCCGTCACCAGCGGACCGTAGGCGCGGCATTCCGCCAGAACATGCTCGTAGGAATGGTCGCTGTCGAGTACCACCATCACGCGGGCGCCCGGCGGGATCTCGGCCTTCACGGCGGCAAGCACGTCGTCGTCGACGGAACCGCCCTGGATCATCTTGATCCGGTTCGACATCGGATGGGATTCGATCGACTCGCGATTATGGGCGCGGATGTCGATGTCGACGCCGACGACCTTGGCCTTGTCGTTGCCCATGGCGGCGAGGATCGACGCCATGAAGATCAGCGAGCCGCCGCGCGCAATGCCGGTTTCGATGATGACATCGGGCTTGGTCGCCCAGATGACTTCCTGGGTCGCCAGGATATCGACCGGAAGCTGGATGATCGGCACGCCCATCCATGACCAGAGATAGAAATAGTCGAACTTGTCGAGCCCGATCAGCGTGTTTAGCGATTGTTGGAAACTTGCCTCGTCCTTGCCGAGTGCAAGTGACATTTCCCGCTTGTGGGCTTCGAATTCGAGACGATCGTCCTTCGTGGTCATGATTGTTCTTTGTCCTTCGCTGTAGGGCTGTCTTAGACCGACTGCCGCAATGCCGTGCTGTTGTGGTAGATCCGCCCGGCCGCCATATCGAGCAGCGTTGCCGCGACCCGGTCGATATCGGCTTCGCTCATGTCGTGATAGCTTGGCAGGTTGATCGCGCGGCCCGGAATGCTCCAGGCGTTCACGTTCTCGGGCCGATCTTCGAACATGGAGAGGCTGGAGAGGGGATAGAAGAAGACGCGCGCGTCGATATTGGCGGTCTCGAAGGTCTGCTGCATCATCTCGCGGGTAATGCCCGTCGACGGATGGAAGACGGCGGTCGGCATCCAAGCGCCGTTGATCGTGCCGGTGTATTCCGGGTTCATCGTGATGCCGGGCAGGGCCGAAAGCCGGATCATGTAGGAGGCCAGAATTTCGCGCTTGCGGTTGACGAGTTCCTCGATGCGCTCGAGTTGGGCGCAGCCGATGGCCGCCTGGATGTTGGACATCTTGTATTTGAAGCCGATCGCATCGGGCCAGAACTGCTTGGTCTGTCCGCGCGCCCGGCCGTGATTGCTGAGCGTCAGCACCTTTTCGTAGAGTGCCGCGTCATTGGTGACGAACATGCCGCCTTCGCCTGTCGTCAGCGTCTTGGTGCCGTGGAAGGAGAAGGTGCCGAAGGCGCCCATCGAGCCGGCGCGGCGGCCGTGCCAGACGGAGCCGACCGCTTCAGCCGCATCTTCGATCACCGGAATGCCCGTCCTCTTGCCGATTTCCAGCAGCGCATCCATGTCGCAGAGGTTGCCGTAGAGATGCGTGGCGATAATGGCCTTGGTCTTCGGCGTGATATGGCGCTCGACCTCCTCGGGATCAATGCACCACGTATCGGCAAGCACGTCGACAAAAACGGGTCTCGCGCCGAGGTGGACGATCGGCGAGACGGTGGCAACCCAGTTCGTATCGGCGAGGATCACTTCATCGCCGGCGCCGACGCCGAGCGCTGCAAGCCCCATGTGCATGGCGCCGGTGCAGCTCGAGGTCGCGATCGCAAAGCCGCTGCCGAGATAGGTTTTGAAGTCACGTTCGAAGCGGTTGAGATAGTCGTAGCAGCGCGCGCCCCAGCCGGTGGCGGCGGCATCGGTCGCATAATCCGTTTCGAGCTGGGTGATCGAAGGCTTGGTGTAGAAGATCCTGTTTGTCATGCCGCTAATTTCTGTTGAATTGAAATCAAGACGTAGGCGCCCGCCACGACGCTAGTTTTTGAAGCTGGCGCGAGGCTCACATGATGATGTGCCGGGCGACATCGTGCTCGTGAAACACGAGGTTGGGCAGGTAGCCGAGTGCTACGAAATACTCCCGGTCGCTATTGACGCTGACGAAGACGGCGGTGCTTTCCAGCGGACTGTCGCTGAGTTTCACCGTCATCTTCACCTTTTCGTTGAGGCCGAGTTCGCGCATCAGGCCTTCGAGAGCGGTGATTTCCGAGAAACCGCCGAGAAGCAGTGTATCGATGCCGATTGCCGAATTCACTTCGCTCACCAGCGTCTGGATGGCGACCATCAGGGGCAACCTTTCACGGAAATTGCGAATTTCCGGGTGGTTGAGCATCCCGCCCCACATGATGCGGGTATAGAGCTCATAGGCCTTGATGAAGTTCTTGCGCTCCGCCCAGAAGCGGAAGGCGACCGCCATGCGATTGAGCGTGAAGACCTTGCACATCTCATCATACTTGAGACGCGTCTCGGGCGTGAGAGTCATCGCTCCGCGCTTGACGCCCATATAGAGGAAATATTCAAGCCCGCCGCGATAGCGGTCCCAACTCGTCATGACGTCGTTGGTGCCTTCTTGCGGACGGTCGCGGGCGATCGCCGAATTGACGATGGAGCGGTAGAACGGCCGTTGCAGGAAGGAGACCGCGCCCTGATCCAGGAAATGCGCAAGGAACGGGAACGGGTAGAAGCAGAATTCCCGCGGAATCCAGGCCGACCGCAGGGCTGACGAGCGATAGATCGCGATTTCCGGAAAGATGTGGCCTTCGCAGATATACTGGAAGACGTCGCCGAAACTTCCGTGCGGAAACTTCCGATCCTCCTCGACATTATAGAACTTCGTGATGTCGGTTTTGGCGACTTCGTCGTAGAGGAACCACGGCGCATGGGCGCAGGTCACCTCCTGATTGTTGTCGAGATATCTGATGGTGTCGGCCAACGCATCGGCAATCAGGATGTCGTCGTCGGCGAGATAGATGAGGTATTCGCCCTTGCCGAGGCGCAGAGCGCTCGTGACGTTTGCCGCGGCGCCGGCATTGGTTTCACGCTTGTAGTAGCGGATCGGCAGCCCGCGGGCGATGAATTCCTCGACCACCTGCTGCGTGCCGTCCGTGGAGGCATTGTCGCAGATGACGATTTCGAAGGGAAAGTCGAACTTGTAATCGTTCTCGCAGTAGGTCAGCGCGTTTCTGAGATAGGCTTCGCGGTTATAGGTCGGGATGCAGATGCTGAGTTTGATACCGCTCAAAGGCTTGTCTCCTGGCCGTGGCTGTCAAGCGCGGCGTCGCGCTCGCTGATGATGCTCGGCGTGAACGGCCAGGCGATGGAAAAGGCGGGATCGTCCCAGCGGACGCCACGGGCGAGTTCCGGCACGTAGGTTTCCGACATCTGGTAAAAGAGTTCGCAATCATCCTCGAGCGTCAGGAAGCCGTGCGCGCATCCGGCAGGTATGTAGAAGGCGTTGCGCCTGATGGCATCGAGCTCGACGGAGGCCCATTTGAGATAGCTTGGCGAATCCGGCCTCAGATCGAGCGCCACGTCGAAGACCCTGCCGCGCGTGACGCGCACCAGCTTCACCTCCGGCCGCGGTTGGGCTTGGTAGTGCATGCCGCGCAGCGTCCCGCGTTTGTGGTTCTGCGAGACATTGCACTGCGGGTAGACGGGCACGAGACCTTGCGCCGCAAAGGTCTGCGCATCGAAGGTTCGTGCGAACATTCCCCGGTCATCGGAGCGTGCGTCGACTTCCACGACAAAGGCACCCGAAACCGCGGTCGGAAGGAATTTCATCCGAGCACCGTCAGTTCCGGCACGGCAACGGCGAAGCGTCCACCCCAGCTGCCGACCCTGCTGTTGGCCGCAACGACCTCATTCTTGATGTTCCAAGGCAGGATGAGGACGTAATCCGGCTGCGTCTCGTCCATCTTCTCCGGCGCGTAGATCGGCAGTTTGCTGCCCGGCAGGAAATGCCCCTGCTTGTGCGGATTGCGGTCGACGACGTATTCGATGAGATCGGTGCCGACGCCGCAGAAATTCAGCAGCGTGTTGCCCTTGGCGGCAGCGCCATAGGCGGCGACCTTCTTGCCGCTGCGTTTGGCTTGTTCGAGGAAGGCGAGCAGGCCATCCTTGATCGGCGCCACGCGGCTCTGGAAGGCCTCGTAGGTCTCGACCTTGTCGAAACCGGCGGCCGCCTCCTCAGTGCGCACCTTGGCAAGACCGCGGCCGATTGCGTGAGCCGTGGATGTTGCACGGCAGGCAAGCACGCGGAGACTGCCGCCATGGGTCGGCAATTCTTCCACGTCAAAGATCTTGAGGCCGTGCGCCGCGAACACCTTTTCGACGGCGAGCAGCGACAAATAGTAGAAATGCTCGTGGTAGACAGTGTCGAACTGGATGTTTTCCATCAGCCGCAGCAGGTGCGGGAATTCGACGCTGACGACGCCGTCAGGCTTCAGCACGGCCGAAAGCCCGCCGACGAAATCGTTGATGTCAGGCACGTGCGCCAGCACGTTGTTGCCGATGACAATGTCGGCGGCAAGGCCGCGGGAGACGAGATCGGCAGCGGTTTCCTTGCCGAAGAAGCGCGCTTCCGTGGGAACGCCGATCTGACGCGCCACTTCCGCAACGTTTTCGGCCGGCTCGATGCCGAGCACCGGCACGCCGGCTTCGACGAAATGCTTGAGGAGGTAGCCGTCATTGCTCGCCACCTCGATCACCTGCGATGTGGCGTCGAGGCCGAAGCGCTCGCGCGCCATGATCGTAAACTGGCGGGCATGCTCCACCCAGCCGTCGCTGTAGGAGGAGAAATAGGCATAGTGGCTGAAGATATCCTCCGGCGGAACGAAGGCATCGGCCTGCACCAGCCAGCATTCCGTGCAGACGAAGGCGCGCAGCGGATAGGATGGCTCGGGCAGTTTGAGCTGCTCCTCCGTCAGATAGGCATTGGCGAGCGGCGTCGAGCCCAGATCGACAAAACGATGTTTCAGCGGAGCGTTGCAGAACCGGCAATTATGCGCTGTCATGATATTGTTTCCTCATAGGCCGCGATCTGCCCGAGCGAGAAGGCGCGCATGTCGGCTCCCTCGCGATTGGCCTTGTACCATGCGGCTGTCCAGTCGATTGTTTGCTGAAGGCTGAGGCGCGGACGCCAGCCGATCGTGTCGAGCGCCAGAGCGGAGCTCAAGGTAAGGGCAGGCGCTTCCGGATGATGTTTACCCGGCGCGGGCTTCCAGACGTCGTTCACGCCATGAGCAAGGCCGAGCGCCTCGGCAAGTTCGGAGACTGTCGCGAAGCTCTGCGGGTCTGGGCCGAAATTGAGCGCTTCGGGCAGCTCCTGTTCGCCGGCAAGTGTCAAGGCCTCGGCGAAGGCGAGATAGCCGCCGAGCGGCTCCAGCACATGCTGCCAGGGGCGGATCGCTTCGGGATAGCGCAGCAGGATCGGCTGGCTGCTTTCGAAGGCGCGGATGAAGTCCGGGATCAACCGGTCTTTCGACCAGTCGCCGCCACCAATGACATTGCCGGCACGTACCGTCGCAAGCTTGATGTCGCGCCCCTTGAAGAAGCTGTCGCGGTAGCTTTGGACGACGAGTTCGGTGCAGGCCTTGGAGTTGGAGTAGGGGTCCTTGCCGCCCAGCATATCCGTCTCGACGAAGGGAACGCCGCTGCCGTTGTTGGCATAGACCTTGTCGGAGGTGACGACGAGAGCCGTCTTGACCGAGGGCGTTTCCCGCACCGCGTCAAGCACGTTTGCCGTTCCCATCACATTGGTCGCGAAGGTTTCGGCCGGATTTTCGTAGGAGCGCCGCACCAGCGCCTGCGCTGCCATGTGGATGACGACTTCAGGCTCGAAATCGATGAAATGCTGCTTGAACGTCGCCGCTTCGCGGATGTCGGCAATGTGATGGCCCTGTCCGTTCCAGGGCGCAAGCCGCCCATAGAGCGAGGGATTGGTCTCGGGTTCGAGCGAGACAGCCGTCACTTCCGCACCGAGCTTTTCCAGCCACAACGACAGCCAGGATCCCTTGAACCCAGTGTGTCCCGTCAGGAACACGCGCCTGCCATTCCAGAAGTCCGTCAGGCCCATAGCTTCCACGGTGCCTTTCCGGAACTCCAGAGCTCCTCGAGCTGATTGCGCTCGCGCAGCGTGTCCATCGGCTGCCAGAAACCGTCATGCTTGAAGGCGGCGAGCTGGTTGTTGGCGGCGAGCCATTCCAGCGGCCCGGCTTCCCAGATCGTGTCGTCGCTGGGAATGAGATCCACCACCGAAGGGTCGAGCACGAAGAAGCCGCCATTGATGCGCTGGCCGTCACCCCTCGGTTTCTCCACGAAGGAGGTGATGAACTGCCCCTCGATATTCGTGGCGCCGTAACGTCCGGGCGGGGTTACCGCGCACATCGTCGCCTTGAGGCCATGGCTGCGATGGAACGCGACCTCGGCGGCGATATCGATGTCGCCGACGCCGTCGCCATAGGTCATGCAGAAGGGTTCGCCTGGCGTAAGATGGTCGCGAATGCGCCCGAGACGGCCGCCGGTCATCGAATACATGCCGGTATCGACTACGGTCACGCGCCAGTTCGGTCGTGTGCCGCCGTGGTAGTTGATGCTGTTGGAGGCGAGGTCGACGGTGATGTCGTTGTGGTGCAGAACAAGGTTTACGAAATATTCCTTGATCAAATAGCCCTTATAGCCGGCGCAGATGATGAAATCATTGAGCCCGTGATGGGCGTAGATGCTCATGATGTGCCAGAGGATCGGCATGCCGCCGATTTCGACCAGAGGCTTGGGTCGGATACTGGTCTCCTCGGCAAGACGAGAGCCAAGGCCACCGGCGAGAATTACGACTTTCATCCCAAGCGAACTCCAGAGTGTCTAGTCAGGTTTCCCGACCACCCTCAGAGCCGCCCGGCTCTTTACAGGCGGAACGGCCGTATGTTCATCCTTGCCCCGGTATCCGATTTCGTTCTTGTGCGAGGCTTGCGGGGGTGTGGGAACCGACAGCCGCGCGTTTCGCAGGCCGTGCGTTGAGCAATGGAACAGCTTGCCGTTCGAGACATCCCGTTTGGCCGAAGGCACGTCCCTCCAGTTTTACGAGGGGGCGCCAAGCGGGCGCAATTGATCCGACCAGACGCGGTCGATCCTGATAGGAAAACGTCAGATACCGCCGGCCGATTGCCGCGGACAAAGGCCCGCGTCGGCCCGAAGAAAAACCCCACTTCGGAATCCCGAAATTCCCTCGCTTCGGGATCCCGAAATTCGACGCCTTTTGCGGGCTGGCGTCGTGCAGAAACATTCAATGATTTCAATCCCGCAGCCAATTTCGGGATTCCGAAGTGCTATATAGATTATGGGAGAGTCCCCACCCGCCGCCATAGCTTGGCCGGATTGTTTGCGGTTAAGCCTCTAGACTAAGCTGGAGTGGAGTGTCGTCTGCCTCGGCGACCTTAGGCTTACGTTTTGTTGCCGCACGGCGTGGTGGTTTGGTGGTCTTCTGCAGAGTGTCGGAGCCGAACTCATCTGACTCGCCGCTGGGCAGCAGCGGGTAGGCAGCAAGCGCCGCGCCGGCAGAAGCTACCTCAATGACCGGCTTGGTGCGCGGCATTTCAACGGCCGGTTCGGTAGTCGACACCTCGCGTGCCTTTGGTGGATGGGGGTTGCCGGCTGCGGACGTGGCGTATCGGATCATTGCAAGACTCCATTATGTTCGCTATATGTTCACATTTTGGGGTGAGGGAGTCAATGGAGGCCAGCTATCAAGAGCGGTGGGAATAAGCGTCCAGAAATCAGGATTTCGGAGAGTTCTTGGGAGCTATCGAGTGAACAAGCCTCAAGCGCATTCTGGCTGGCCTTTGCTAAAAGGCACAAAATGCGCAACTTAATTGGAAAGGCTTAACTCCTTGATCTTGGTAGCGATCAAGAATGGAATGGTGCCCAGAAGAGGACTCGAACCTCCACACCCTTTCGGGTACCAGCACCTGAAGCTGGCGCGTCTACCAATTCCGCCATCTGGGCGACGGAGAGCGATGTAAGGGGGTGGCTCCTGACTGTCAACTGGGTTTTTGAAGTTTTTCTGACAGTTGGCGAAAAAGCAGCCGATCACATACGGGGGAGCGCCGGAAGGTGGGCATAGCGCTTCGGTTGGTACGCCCTATATAAAAGAAATATCGAAAGGAATGCCTCATGCTTGCTCCCCGCACGCTTCTGCTCGCCGGCCTTCTCGCCATTCTCACGCCCGCAATCGCCGGGGCCGATTCGCTGAAGCTGGGCAAGCCGGGGGTCGGGCCGTTGAACACGGGCTCGACCCTCTGCGATTTTCGCGGCTGCTTCGGTTTCGGGCCGCAGCAATGGCATCGTCCCGCCTATGTCCAGCCGAATTATCGCCCGCGCGGCGCGGGGCCGACCTATTACCGGCCGGGCGCTGCCGGCCGGCCGCAGCTGACCTATGATCCGCCACCGGTGCAAAGGGTGCAGCCGAAGCCGCGTGACATGAACAGCCATGCCGCTTGGTGCAGCAACGAATACCGTTCCTACAATCCGAGGACGGATCGTTTTCTGACCTATGAAGGCATCTATAAAACCTGCCGCTCGCCCTACCGCTGAGCCGTCAGCTTTCGAGCGAGGCGCGGTCGACATGGCCGAGATCTCGGCCGGGCTCGACGATGTCGCGGACCCGCTGCTTCAGCTCCTTCGGCCCGGGAAAGCCGCCGTCGCGCTTACGCTCCCAGATCAGATCGCCATTGACGCGGATCTCGAAATTGCCGCCGGTGGCGGGGATCAGCGCCACTTCGCCGAGGCTGTCGGAAAAGGTATGCAGCAGCTCCTGCGCCATCCAGCTGGCGCGCAGCAGCCAGTTGCACTGGGTGCAGTAGAGGATCGTGACGCGGGCTTTTTCGGTCATGACGATGTCCTTTCGTTTGCTCAGATTTAAGGCCTGTGGCGCGTGCGCGCAATCGCCCTCGCAGAGCATGATGCCGAAAAGTGTGAGCGGTTTTCGGGCGACATCATGCTCTAACTATTTAATTAAGAACAGGATTCAGATTTTGGGCCGAACCGGCCTAAAGCCTCGATCCTGTTCTGGCGTCTTGCGCACCGCCTTCCGCCATGGTCTCTTCCCGTGATCGGCCATACCAGGAAGAGCCCATGCGCGTCGCAGTCATCGAAAATATGCGGAATACCGGCCTCGGCGCGCTTGCCGCGGCCCTCGACGAGGCGGGCGCGGAGATCGAGTGGTTCCGGGTGTGGCAGGACGGAATTCTGCCGCTAGACATATCGGACCACGACGCGCTGGTCGTTCTTGGCGGCGAGCAGAGCGCGCTGGATGACCAAACCCACCCCTATCTGCCGGAACTCGTCCGGCTCACGCGCCGCTTCGGCGATGCCGGCAAGGCCGTGCTCGGCATCTGCCTCGGCAGCCAGATTCTCGCCCGTGCCTATGGTGCCGACAACCACTTAGGGATCGCCCGCGAATTCGGCTGGCACGGGATCGGCGTCACCGCCGATGGCCGGACCGATCCGCTGCTGTCGGCGCTTGGCGGCGAGTTCACCATCTTCGAATGGCATGCCGATACGTTTTCCCTGCCCGGGGGCGCGGTGCGTCTCGCCTCGAGCCCCGTTGCCGAGAACCAGGCCTTCCGAATCGGCCGCGCCGTCTATGGCACCCAGTTCCATTTCGAGGCCAATGCAGCGGTCGTCGCGCAATGGAAGGCCGAATTTCCCGATACGATCGCGCGCATTGCGCCGGGCTGGCTGGAGAACCATGCCGAACTGGCGGCAAGACACGCCGGTGCCGCCGATGCCGCGGGCCTTGCCATCGCACGCGCCTGGGTCAGCCTGATCGAGCGGGAAGAGGTCGAAATGCTGTCGCAGGCCTCGGCTTGAGGGGTGATGCGATGCTGGCCAGCGAACGCGACAAGATGGCGGCAGGCGAATGGTATTGCTGCCTCGATGACGAGCTCGATCTCTTGCGCCGTCAGGCGCGCTTAGCCGTCTACGCGCATAACACGCTGCCGCCGGACGAGCGTGGTGCCGTCGCGCCGGCCCTGAGGGCGCTCTTTGCGCAGGCAGCACTCAATGTCTTCATCGAAGCGCCGTTTCACTGCTCCTACGGTATCAACATCACTCTCGGCGAACGCGTCTATTTCAATGCCGGCTGCACCATTCTCGATTCCGGCCGTGTGACCATCGGCGATCGCAGCATGTTCGGCCCCGGAGTGCAGATCTATTGCGCCGAACATCACAAGGAGCCGGCACTTCGCAGCACGGGCATCGAGATCGCCCGGCCGGTCACCATCGGCAGCGATGTCTGGATCGGCGGCAGCGCCATCATCCTCGGCGGCGTCACGATTGGCGACGGTGCGATTGTCGGCGCCGGTGCGGTGGTGACCAGGGATGTGCCGGCCGGCGCAACCGTGGTCGGCAATCCAGCCTGCATCCGATAACGCCTGCAAGGCCGCCCATTCGGCGATGACCTCGCCATCTCGACAGCAACGAAAGTTCCGCTAGATCAACAGGCACAACGGGAGGACATCATGAGCGAACTGAATTTACCGATGGAGGGCGGCTGCCGTTGCGGCCGGGTGCGATTGAAGATCAGCGCCCCGCCGCTGCTCACCATGGCCTGCCATTGCACCGGGTGCCAGAAGATGACGGCGAGCGCCTATTCGCTGAGTGCGGCCATCCCGAGCGAAGGCTTCGAGGTCACGAAAGGCGAGCCGGTGATCGGCGGCCTGCATGGCGTCACGAAGCATTATTTCTGCCCGCATTGCATGAGCTGGATGTTCACCCGGCCGGAAGGCATGGACTGGTTCGTCAATCTGCGCGCGACCATGCTCGACGACCCGAGCTGGTTCACGCCCTTCATCGAGACATGGACGAGCGAGAAACTGTCCTTCGCTGAGACAGGTGCGGTCCACAGCTACGAGGCGCTGCCCGAGATGGACGCGTATGAGGGGCTGGTGAAGGAGTATATGGACAGGGGATGAGTCAAAACTGCCTGTATTTCGCAAATGGCAAGCCATGCTTCGCGACATACTCATTTTGCTCCGCGATCGCCTCGGCGTTTTCAATTCGCCAAAGTCTCTCGCGTTCTTCGCGAGGCAGCGTTTCATCATCGCTTGTTTTTTGTTCGAGAATTTGGGCTTTACCGCCCTCTTTGATCGTGGGATCGGTATTTGCGCCCGCCGCCGATCCAGGCTTTCCAGTTGCCGGGCTTTCATCGTTCATCGCAGAATCCCCTCGGAAATAACTGTTGACGGAGCCTAACCAATTCTCTTTCGTCATGCTCGGGCCTGTCCCGAGCATCTGCAGCCGTTTGATATTTAGCAGATCCTCGGCACAAGGCCGAGGATGACGGCGAACAAAGAGGGAGGCTCGTCAACATCCAAGGAGACCCACGTCTCCTCGTCAAAAGAAGCTCTGCGAAAAACCTATTCGTCGCCCATCTTCAATGCCGCGATGAAGGCTTCCTGCGGAATCTCCACCTTGCCGAACTGGCGCATGCGCTTCTTGCCGGCCTTCTGCTTGTCGAGCAGCTTGCGCTTGCGGGTGGCGTCGCCGCCGTAGCATTTCGCGGTCACGTCCTTGCGCAGCGCCGAGATCGTCTCGCGGGCAATGACGTTGCCGCCGATTGCGGCCTGGATCGGGATCTTGAACATGTGCTTCGGGATCAGCTCCTTGAGCTTCTCACACATGTCGCGGCCACGCTTTTCGGCAGCCGTCCGGTGCACCATCATCGAAAGCGCGTCGACCGGTTCGCCATTGACGAGGATCGACATCTTCACGAGGTTGCCCTCGCGGTGGTCGGTCAGCGTATAGTCGAAGGAGGCATAACCCTTCGAGATCGACTTCAGCCGGTCGTAGAAATCGAACACGACTTCGTTGAGCGGCAGGTCGTAGGTCAGCATCGCACGCGTGCCGACATAGGTGAGCTCGATCTGAATGCCGCGCCGGTCCTGGCAGAGCTTCAGGATGCCGCCGAGATAATCGTCGGGTGTCAGGATCGTCGCGCGGATCCACGGCTCGTGGATTTCGGAGATCTTGACGACATCGGGCATGTCGGCCGGATTGTGCAGCTCGCGCTCCGTGCCGTCGGTCATGTACATTTTGTAGACGACCGAGGGTGCGGTGGCGATCAGGTCGAGGTCGAACTCGCGCTCCAGTCGTTCCTGGATGATTTCGAGATGCAGCAGGCCGAGGAAGCCGCAGCGGAAGCCGAAGCCGAGGGCGGCGGACGATTCCATCTCGAAGGAGAAGGAGGCGTCGTTGAGGCGAAGCTTGCCCATGGCGGCGCGCAGATCCTCGAAATCGGCGGCATCGACCGGGAAGAGGCCGCAGAACACCACTGGCTGGGCCGGCTTGAAGCCTGGCAGCGCCTGGGCCGTCGGCCGCTTGTCCTCGGTGATCGTATCGCCGACGCGGGTATCGGCCACTTCCTTGATCGAAGCGGTGATGAAGCCGATCTCGCCGGGGCCGAGGCGGTCGATATTGACCATCTTCGGCGTCAGCACGCCGACGCGCTCGACCTGGTATTTCGCATCGGTGCCCATCATCCGCACCGTTTGGCCCTTGGTCAGCACGCCGTCGATGACGCGGACCAGAACCATGACGCCGAGATAGGCGTCGTACCAGCTGTCGACCAGCAGCGCCTTCAGCGGTGCCTTTTCGCCGCCGGGGCTCTTCGGCGCCGGCAGCTTGTGAACGATCGCTTCCAGCACATCGGGAATGCCAAGGCCGGTCTTTGCCGAAATCAGCACCGCCTCCGAAGCGTCGATGCCGATCACTTCCTCGATCTGTTCCTTGATGCGGTCGGGTTCGGCGGCCGGCAGGTCGATCTTGTTGAGGACGGTGACGATCTCGTGATTGTTGTCGATCGCCTGGTAGACGTTGGCGAGCGTCTGCGCTTCGACGCCCTGGCTGGCGTCGACGATAAGCAACGAGCCCTCGCAGGCCGACAGCGACCGTGAGACTTCATAGGCGAAGTCGACGTGGCCGGGCGTGTCGATCAGGTTGAGAATGTATTTCTCGCCGTTGTTCGCCTGGTAGTGCAGGCGCACGGTCTGGGCCTTGATGGTGATGCCGCGCTCACGCTCGATATCCATATTGTCGAGCACCTGCTCGGACATTTCGCGCTCGGCAAGGCCGCCCGTCGTCTGGATCAGGCGGTCGGCCAGCGTCGATTTGCCGTGGTCGATATGGGCCACGATCGAAAAGTTGCGGATATGGGACAGCGGAGTGGTGGAATTGGTGCTCATGCGCGCCATATAGCAGCGCCGCCCCCTGCCGCAAAGCGGTAATTATCCCGCTGTTTACGCTATTTCGTCATGTGTTGGACGCGTATCAGACCGGCCACGTCTCCTGCCGCCAGGCCGAATCCCAGAACATCCATTCATATTGCGAGGCGCGCACGAAGACATCGGTCATTTGAGCGCGCTCAACCGGCGATGCGGCGCGGGCGGCGATGTCGGTCAACGCGATCACTTCGCGGGCGCCGGCGGCAAATTGCGGATCGCCATAGGTGTTGATCCAGGCCTGGAAGGCATTGCCCTCGATAACAGGCCGGTTCTTGATCGCTTCGCCGACGTGCCAGTAGATCCAGAAGCAGGGAAGGATGGAGGACAGCGCCACCGCGTAGGAACTGTGATAGGCGGTGGCAAGCAGGAAGTTCGTATAGGCAAAGCCGGCAGGCGAGGGTTCGGCTGATGTGACGTCCGCAGACGTGATGCCGAACTGGGTGAGGAAGCCGGCATGCAGGCCCTGCTCGACGGTGATCGCCTTCTGCGCCGAACCGAGGAAGCGCAGGACCTGCGCATTGTCGGGCGCCTTGGCCGCGACGATCGCAAGGCATCGCGCATAATGCTTCAGGTAGAGCGCATCCTGCAGGATATAGTGCCGGAAAACCTCCGGTGGCAGCGTGCCGTCCGAAAGGCGCTGCAACAGCGGCAAGGCCTCGATTTCAACCATGATCGGCGCGATCCTGTCCCAGGCGGCAGCCGTGAAGCTTCCCGTCGTGTCCGTGCTCTGTGTGCTGGCGTCCATCACTCTCTCCTCGGATTACGCCGCCATATATGGACGGCGGGCCGGCGAAAGCAAGGCGCTTTTGGCCGCTTTTCGTAGCCACTTGATTCCATCATCGGATAATGCATTTCTCTTATAGTGGAATCATGGGACGGAAAAATGGAACCGGAACTCGAACAGGCGATCGGCATCCGCATCCGCACGCTGCGGCAGGAAAAGGCTCTGACGCTCGATGATCTTGCTGCGGCCTCCGGCGTCAGCCGGGCGATGATCTCGCGCATCGAGCGGGCGGAGGCGAGCCCGACTGCTTCGCTGTTGGCAAGGATTTGCGCCGCGCTCGGCCTGTCGCTGTCGGCCTTCTTTGCGGAAGAGGGGCAGGCCTCGCCGCTTGCCCGGAGGCAGGAACAGCAGGTCTGGCGCGATCCGGAGACCGGTTATCTCAGACGCTCTGTTTCACCCCCGGGCACCGCTTCCGATGTCGATATCGTCGAGGTTGAATTCCCGGCCGGCGCCCGCGTCAGCTTCCCCCCGCATGCGAGCGCCCATGGCATGACGCAGCATATTTGGCTGTTCGACGGCGAGCTGGAGATGACGGCGGGTGAGACCGTCTACCGGCTGCGCCCGGGCGATTGCCTCTTCATGCCGGTCGGCGAGGGTCACGTCTTCCACAATCCGGGCAACGCGCCGGCACGCTATTGCGTCGTGCTCGATCGCGGCGGCCGATAACAGCATTCATTTCAGGAGAACAGCATGCCTGCTATTCGTATCCTTTCCGCCGAGGAGGCCCGCGCCGCCATTCCGGCCCTTTCGCAAGTGCTTGTCGATTGCGTCGTGGGTGGCGCCTCCGTCGGCTTCATGCAGCCCTATGGGCCCGAGGATGCCGAGCCCTATTGGCGCGATGTCGCCGATGCCGTTGCCGCGGGCGGCAACTTGCTGCTGGTCGCCGAACTCGACGGCAGCATCGTCGGCACGGTGCAGGTGGGGGCCGCGCAGATGCCGAACCAGCCGCATCGCGGCGATCTGAAGAAGCTGCTGGTGCATCGCTCGGCCCGCGGCAAGGGGCTCGCCCGGCTGCTGATGGATGCCGCCGAACGCGAGGCGGCAAGGCGCGGCAAGACCCTGCTCGTGCTCGACACGGCAACCGGCAGCGATGCCGAGGCGATCTATCCGCGCCTGGGCTGGCAGCGCGTCGGCGTCATTCCGGATTATGCGCTGTGGCCGGAAGGCGGCTTCTGCGCCACCACCCTGTTTTACAAGCGGCTCGCCTGATTGCGCCGGCCCCGCTTAAGCCGGCCTGGCGAAGACAGGAAGCGCGCCGCCGAGCGTCGCGCCCGTCGTCCATTGCGCGGCATTCCAGCCGAATTGTCGAGCCGCTTCGATATTTTCGGCCATATCGTCGATGAAAGCGATCTCGCCGGGAAGTACGCCGGCGCGCTCGGTCGCCAGCCGGAAGAAATCGGGAGAAGGCTTGCTGTGTCCGAGTGCTGCGGAATAGATGATGTCGTCGAAATGCGCGTTAAGGCCGATCCGCTCCATCAGGTAGCGTGCCCGCCTATGCTCCTGGTTGGTCGCCAGCAACAGAGTGATGCCGCTTTGCCGGAGAGCGGCGAGCTCTTCGAGCAGAGCGAGATCGAGGCGGGAATCGTTTTCGAACCAGTAGTCGATCAGCGTTTCGGCGCTGAGGTGGGGCGCGATCTTTGCGAGTACGCCGGCGAGCCTCGGCTCCAGCGCCGCGCGGCCGATGATGATATCGCGCCAGTGGGTCTGGAAGAATTCCTGCTGCAGCAGGTCGAGGCGCAGGCCGAGATCGCGCTCGAGGTAGGTGAAGAGAGGCAGGCCATCGGTCGGACGACCATGAATGAGCACGCCGTCGACATCGACCATCAGCACTTTCATGCGGAAAATTTCCTCGTTCTCAAAACACCGGCGAAGGTGGCGTCATTATTCCAGACGATCAAGAGGCCACGCCGCTTTTTTGTCACGGCCGAGCCGTGTAAATCTCCATTGTCAATCAAGGGGCAGGATCTGAAATGCGCGTCATCTATTCCGAGGATCACAAGCTGCGCGATGCCAGGACGGAGCTGCACGCCGGTCAGCTGGTGACGCCCTTCGAGGCGCCGTTCCGCGCCGAATGGATCCTCGCGGCGGTCAAGGAGGCGGGCTTTACCGACGTGGTGGCACCTGATGCGCACGGGTTGGAAACGGCTCGAAAAGTGCATGATCCCGCCTATCTGGATTTTCTCGCTACCGTCTGGGACCGCTGGGTGGCGGCCGGTTTCACCGGGGAGGCGATCGCCAATTCCTTCGCCGTTCGCCGCACCAGCCAGCGCGTGCCCGACAATATCGTCGGCGCAATCGGCCATTACGCCAATGCCGCCGATACCTCGATCACCAAGGGCTCCTACGAGGCAGCGATCGCTTCCATGCGCTGTGCCGTCACGGGCGCCGACTGGCTGACGCAGGGCAATCGCTTCGCCTTCGCGCTCTGCCGCCCGCCCGGCCACCATGCCGGCATCGATCTCTTCGGCGGCTATTGCTTCATCAACAATTCGGGCGTCGCGGCGCAGCGGCTGCTCGACCATGGTGCGAGGAAAGTCGCGGTGTTGGATGTCGACTTCCATCATGGTAACGGCACGCAGGATCTCTTCTATCGCCGCGGCGACGTCTTCACCGCCTCACTACACGGCGATCCCATGCATGCCTTTCCCTATTTCCTCGGCCATGCCGACGAGGAGGGCGAGGGGGAGGGCACGGGTGCCAACCGCAACTATCCGATGCCGCCAGGCACGTCTTGGGATGTCTGGTCTTCGGCCCTTGCCGATGCGCTCACCCGCATCAAGACCTTCGGCGCCGAGGCGATCGTCGTGGCGCTCGGCGTCGACACCTTCGAGCGCGACCCAATCTCCTTCTTCAGCCTCACCTCCGACGATTTCACAGGTATGGGCGCGATGATCGCTTCCGCCGGCTTGCCGGTGCTCGCCTGCATGGAGGGCGGTTACGGCGTGTCGGAGATCGGCCTCAACGTCGCCAACGTCCTCAAAGGTCTGGAAGCCTGATCACTGCCGATGACCGACGAGACCGTTCCATCCGAGATCCCGACACCCCGCATGCTGAGCTGGGCGCGCAATTCCGCTATCTATCGCCTCGAGCGGCGGATGATGACGGAAAAGCAGCTGTTTGACGCCATCACCCGCAAGGCGAAGGAGAAATTCGAAGATATCAGCGCGGCACAACTCAAGGCCGTTGCCGATTTCGCCGTCAAATTTGCCTATGACAACAAGGTGCTCGACGATCACGCCTATGCGGAGGTCAGCACGCGCTCGGCCGTGCGTGGCGGTAAATCGAAGCGCGCGATCGCCCAGAAGCTTGCTGCCAAGGGCGTCTCCAGCGACAAGGTCGAGGCAGCACTTGAAGAGGCTGACGATCTCTATGCGGCAGCGATATTCGCACGCAAGCGCGCCTTCGGCCCCTTCCGCCGGGTCGAGCTTGACGAAAAGCGAAAGGCGAAAGAGCTTTCGGCTTTTGCCCGCAACGGCTTCAGCTTCGACATCGGCAGGAAGGTCTTCGACATGAGCTTCGAAGACGCCGAAGAGATCATCCTTGCCGGCCGATCTTTGGCGCCTCAGCATCAGCGCTCTTGATCCCGGCATGAAAAGTTTGAATTTGGTTCTCACCCGTCTTCGGCCTAGAACCGCGCCAGGATCGGGGGCAACATGGATATCAAGAATATCGAGACCGGGACGGACGGCGCAGCCTTGATCGCGCAGCCGGGCATATCGCCGACTTCGGGCGGCTTGGCGGCCGGTGTCGCCATGTGCCTGATGTCGATGTCGTCGATCCAGTTCGGCGCGGCACTGTCTTCGTCAGCCATTGCGACTTATGGCGTTGCCGGCGCCACCTGGCTGCGGCTTGCTTTCGCGGCGATCATCCTTGCCGCCGTCGTCAGGCCTTCGGTGCTGCGTTATAGCGGCGCCCAATGGCGGGCGACATTGCTGCTCGGAACGACGACGGCTGCCATGACGCTCTGCTTCTTCGCGGCGATCCAGCGGCTGCCGCTCGGCCTGGCGATCGCCATCGATTTCCTCGGGCCGCTCTCGGTCGCCGTCTTCGGCTATGGCCTGACCTGGCGGCTCACCTGGCCGTTGATCGCTGCTGCCGGCATTCTCTTCCTCGCCCATGACGGCGAAGGCTGGGTCGGCAATTCCTCAGGCGTCCTCTTTGCCCTCGGTTCGGCCGTGGGATGGGCGGTCTATATCCTGCTGACGAAGAAGGTCGGCGCTGCCTTCAAGGGGCTGGAAGGTCTCTCCATGTCGCTGATCGTTGCCGGCCTCGTCGCGACACCCTTCGGTCTGGCCGAGACAGGGGGCGCCTTCACAGCGCAGGGACTGGTCGAGGTTCTCGGCCTTGCCATCCTCGTGCCACTCTTGCCCTATGCGCTGGAGATGGTGGCGCTGCGGCGCATGCCGTCGGCATCCTTCGGCATTTTGATGAGCCTCGAACCGGCCCTCGGCGCTCTCGCCGGCTTTCTGATCCTCGCCCAGCCGATGACCGCGCTGCAGATGTTGGGTACGGCGCTCGTGGTGGCGGCCAGCGCCGGCGCCACCGCCTCGGCGGCGAAGACCTAGAAAAGTGTCAGCGTTTTTGGGGAACGCCGTCTCTACAAGATGGATCAGGCGGGTTTGCGGGCGGGATCGTCGAGCGCCGGATTGTAGAACAACGACAGTATCAGGCTTTTGGCGATCCGCTCCGCCGTTGCCATGAACCAGGCCTTGGCCTCCGGCGTTGGCGCAATATCGTCGAGCGTTGCGGCAAACAGCGACAGCCACTTCGGAAAGAGATCGGGCGTCAGGTTCTGGACACCCGTATGCGCCTGCACCGGCTTGCCGCCATAGGCGCCGCTGCGGAAGGCAACGGCCGACCAGAAGCTCTTCATTTTCGCCATATGCTCCGGCCAGCGCCCGGATAGCCTGGCGTCGAACACCGGGCCGAGATCGGGATGCGCTAGCACGCGCCCGTAAAAGGTCTCGACCAGCCTGTCGATGAAGGCCGCGTCGACGCCCATTTCCCGCATCTCCGCCTCCGCCCTTTCGCGGATCGCCGCGACATGGGCAGGGCGGCCCTGAATCTCATTGTCCATTCCAAAACCCCGGCACCGCGTGATGCGGCAGCCTCCATATAGGTGTTTATGGCGGCGAGCCAAAGTCACCCGTGTCGCTTGCGGCAATCTGTCAGCAGCCTGCCCCGCGCACTTGACCGTCACCATCTCCTTCTTTAGATTTAGAATAATTCTAAAGAATGGAGAAAGTCATGCTGGCGCGGTTTTTCAGATCCTCGAAACGATCGTTTGGATCGCTGTCCGAGCAGGAGATTCTTGCTCTCGCGATCGCCTCCGAGGAAGACGATGCCCGCATCTATCTCGCCTATGCCGACAGGCTGCGCCGCGAATTTCCGGCCTCGGCCAAGGTCTTCGAGGACATGGCCGAGGTCGAGGATACCCATCGCAAATCGCTGATCGAGATCCATCGCCAGCGTTTCGGCGAGCGCATCCCGCTGATCCGGCGCGAGCATGTGCAGGGCTTCTACGAGCGTAAGCCCGACTGGCTCAGGGCAAACCTTTCGCTGGATGCGATGCGGCAGGAAACCGAGGCGATGGAGGAACAGGCCTATCGTTTCTATGTCGAGGCGGCAAAACGGACCTCGGACGCCTCGACGCGTGAGCTTCTCGGCGATCTCGCCCTCGCCGAACAGGGGCATGAGGATATCGCCCGCATGCTGGGCGACAAACATACGCCCGCAGACGTCAAGCACGACGAGGACGCGACGGTGCATCGGCAATTCGTTCTGACCTATGTGCAGCCGGGTCTTGCCGGACTGATGGACGGCTCGGTCTCGACGCTGGCGCCGATCTTCGCCGCCGCCTTCGCCACGCAGGATACCTGGCAGACCTTTCTTGTCGGTCTTTCGGCCTCCGTCGGCGCCGGCATCTCGATGGGCTTCACCGAGGCGGCCCATGACGACGGCAAGATCTCCGGCAGAGGCTCGCCGGTCAAGCGCGGCCTTGCCTGCGGCATCATGACCGCGCTCGGCGGCCTCGGCCACGCACTACCCTATCTGATCCCGCATTTCTGGACGGCAACGATCACCGCCGCCGTCGTCGTCTTCTTCGAACTCTGGGCGATCGCCTTCATCCAGAACCGTTACATGGAAACCCCCTTCCTGCGCGCCGCCTTCCAGGTGGTGCTCGGCGGCGGCCTGGTGCTCGGCGCCGGTATCCTGATTGGGAATGGGTGACTTGCGGTCGGGCGCAGCCCGAGCAATCGATCCAGTGAATCGATTGCAGCAACGAACGCCCTGAGCCCAAAGCGAAGGGCCGGGAGACGGTGCGGCATCCCAAACCCACAAAACAAAAAGGCCGGCAAACTGCCGGCCTTTCACATTCTCTATTGCAACCCTTACCGCAGCGCGCCGACCAGGACGTCGCGGCCGTTTTCGATGGTGACCCAGCGGCCGGCATTGTAGCTCGACTGGCGCTTGACGAAGGAATAGGGCGTACCGAACCACGGCTTGACGTCGGCGGCGAGGTTGTCGAGCACGAAATCGCCCTCGGTGGTGCGCAGCGTCAGCACCGCATGGCCTTCGCCATCCGGCTTGCGCACGACGGTCATCAGCAGATCGGCAGCCGGAAAGCCGCGCTGGATCAGCATGCGGCGCTTCAACAGCGCGAAATCCTCGCAGTCGCCGGCGGTGGTCGGATAGGCCCAGACCTCATCCTTGCCGTAGATTTCCTTGTCGGTCATCGGCGTGATCGTGCGGTTGGCCGTGGCGTTGACCGAACGCACGAGCGACCACTTCCCCGGGTTCATGGCAACGGGGCCGGCGTTTCGGTCTGCGCCGCATTCAGTGCGGTGAACCTGACAGAAATCATAGTGCCCGATCGGCTGTGAGGTGGCATTGCCTGTCACCATGGAAGCATTTCTGCTGGGGGCCGGTATGGCGGCCGTCGCCATCGCAAACATGGCCATCATGGCCACAAAGATACCCTTGATCCGCACGCCCGCTCTTTCCTCGCATCGCCCCTTATTTATTAACAAAGTGTTAATGGAGAGGGCCCAAAAGAGTCAATCGTTACTTCTTGGGAGGACCTTGCGACTCGCCGACATGGTTAAAATGCAACGGGTTGGGGACCTGCATCAGGCGAATTTATCCGCCTCTGCCATACAAGCGGGCATCTGCCTATTTGTTGATGAACGGATGATGCCTTTGACGGCACTCAGGAGAAGCGCGATATCGCCAGGGCGGGAAAGGCGATGGTCGCCGTCGCGGACGAAGGTCAGCACCACATCGTCGGCGGGAAGATGTTCGACCAGTTTCATCGCATGCGCATGCGGCACGTCGGCGTCTTTCATGCCTTGGAGAATGTGCACCGGGCAGCCGGTTTCGATGATGCCGTCGAGCACCCGGTTCTTTCGGCCGTCCTCGATCAGCGCCCGCGTATAGATGCTGGGTTCGGGGCTGTATTGCGAACGCTCTTCGAAATAGCCGCGCTCGGCCAGCGACTTGCGCTCCTTGGCCTTGAGGTTCGGCTCGATCAACTCCGAGGTGAAATCGGGGGCGGGCGCAATCAGCACCATGCCTGCGAGCTTCGGGCCGCCCTGCCGTACAAGCTCCTGCGCCAGCCTGAGCGCGATCCAGCCGCCCATCGAGGAGCCGACGAGGATCACGCGTTCGGGGGCGACATGGCGGATGACGGCAAGCGCCTCCTCCAGCCAGCGCGAGATCGTGCCGTCGCCGAAGCTGCCGCCGGAAAGTCCGTGGCCGGAATAATCGAGGCGGATGCAGGCGAGCCCAAGTTCCGCCGCCAGCCCGTCGAGTTCCACCGCCTTGGTGCCGCTCATATCGGAGCGGTAGCCGGACAGCCAGACAAGCGCCGGCGCGCCGTTGCCGGCTTGCGCCGGGCGGACGAGCATGGCGATCTCACGCGCCGCCTCGCCCTCGCCGACCGTCAGGAACTGCGGCTGGGCATTGGACAACTGATCGGACATCGGCGAAACTCCTGTTGTTTTGGCCTATAAAACAGATTCTTGGCAGGCTGACAGCGGGTGATTTTTCCGCTAAAGGATGATATTGACTCCGTTGCAGCGATGACGCGACACGTTTGTGCACCCCTGATTGGGAGCGCGATGCTGCAACGTTCCGAAACAACGCGAGGAGAATACGACCATTCGCAGACCTTTTAAAACCGACGCGCCCGTGAAGGACGGACCGCGCTCGAACCGTGAAATCCGCATTCCCAAAGTTCAGCTGATCGGGGCTGACGGAGAGAATATGGGCGTCGTGCCTACCGACCAGGCCTTGAGAATGGCGGAAGAAGCCGGCCTCGATCTCGTCGAAATTTCCCCAAATGTCGAACCGCCAGTGTGCAAGATCCTCGATCTGGGCAAGCTGAAATATGCCAACCAGAAGAAGGCAGCCGAGGCGCGCAAAAAGCAGAAGATCGTCGAAGTCAAAGAAATCAAGATGCGCCCGAACATCGACACCCATGATTATGAGGTGAAGATGAAGGCGATGGGTCGCTTCTTCGACGAAGGCGACAAGGTCAAGGTGACGCTGAAGTTTCGCGGCCGTGAAATGGCCCACCAGGAACTCGGCATGAAGCTTCTGCAGCAGGTCAAGGCCGATACGATCGAGTTCGCCAAGGTCGAAGCTGAACCCAAGCTCGAAGGCCGCCAGATGATGATGGTGCTGGCGCCGAAGTAAGCGCCAGGCAGTATTTCGCCCAAGGCCGTCCGCAAGGGCGGCTTTTGTGCTTTCTGCCACTGTATTTTTGGATGCACGAAGATTCCTCCGCGGCCCCGTTGCACTTTCATGACGCTGCGGTTATAAGCGCGCGTCCGAACTGACCGGCAGGGCATGCCGTGGCAGTTTCGAATGCTTGCGGAACGGTTCGTCGCCGATGCCGCAGATCAACAACAAACGCTCCCGCAACTTGTTGCGACGGCCGGAGAACCGGACTTCGCGAGAAGGGCTTTTTTGATGAAGCGCGCAGGGAGGACAGAAGGAGTAGCAAAATGCCCAAGATGAAGACGAAGTCCTCTGCCAAGAAGCGGTTCAAGATCACCGCAACCGGCAAGGTTAAGGCTGCCGCTGCCGGCAAGCGCCATGGCATGATCAAGCGTTCCAACAAGTTCATTCGCGATGCACGTGGCACCATGGTTCTCGCAGAACCGGATGGCCGCAAGGTTATCAAGAATTACCTGCCGAACGGTCTCTGAGACTCGTCCGCGAACGCTAGATTTAAGGAGATCATGATATGGCACGTGTAAAAAGAGGCGTCACCTCTCACGCCAAGCACAAGAAGGTTCTGAAGGCCGCAAAGGGCTTTTACGGCCGCCGCAAGAACACCATCCGTACCGCCAAGGCTGCTGTCGATCGTTCGAAGCAGTACGCCTACCGCGACCGCAAGGTCAACAAGCGCAACTTCCGTGCGCTTTGGATCCAGCGCATCAACGCCGCTGTGCGTGAATTCGGCCTGACCTATGGCCGCTTCATCGACGGCCTGAACAAGGCTGGCATCGAGGTCGACCGCAAGGTTCTCTCCGACATGGCGATCCACGAGCCGGAAGCATTCGGCGCGCTGGTCAGCGCTGCCAAGAAGGCTCTTGAATACCTCAAGGAAGCCGGTACGGCGAACGAGTTTGAAGGCGCGGTCAAGTAACCAGCGCTTCCCAAGCTTTTGAATTTATGATTTTGGGAAACCCGCGCTGGTTTGGGCTAGCGCGGGTTTTTCTTTCTTTATATTCCTGGCGCCGGCCTGCGCCGCCTGCCTCCCGATCGCCCGCCTGATACTGGACGGAAAGAAGTGACAATGTCAGATATCGACCAGCTCAACACATCGCTGCTCGCCGAAATCGCCGCCGCCGATGACGAGACGGCGCTCGAAGCCGTGCGCGTGTCCGCCCTCGGCAAGAAGGGCTCCGTCTCCGAATTGTTGAAGACGCTCGGCGCCATGACGCCGGAAGAGCGCCAGAGCAAGGGCGCTGCGATCAACGTTTTGAAGAATGCAGTGACCGAGGCGCTCACCGCCCGCAAGACGACGCTTCGGCAAGCGGCGATCGATGCGCGGCTGAAGGCCGAAACGGTCGACGTCAGCCTGCCGGTGCGCTCTTCGCCGGCCGAGCGCGGCCGTATCCATCCGATCAGCCAGATCGTCGACGAGATCACCGCGATCTTCGCCGACATGGGCTTCTCGATCGCCGAAGGTCCTGACATCGAGACCGATTATTACAATTTCACCGCGCTGAATTTCCCCGAAGGCCATCCGGCCCGCGAGATGCACGACACCTTCTTCTTCAACCCGGATGAGAATGGTGAGCGCAAGGTCCTGCGCACCCACACCTCGCCGGTGCAGGTGCGCACCATGGAGGCTCAGACACCGCCGATCCGTATCATCATTCCCGGCAAGACCTACCGCCAGGACTCGGACGCCACCCATTCGCCGATGTTCCATCAGGTCGAGGGCCTGGTCGTCGACAAGAAGGCCAATGTCGCCAACCTCCGCTGGGTGCTGGAAGAATTCTGCAAGACCTTCTTCGAGGTCGACAGCGTGACGATGCGTTTCCGCCCGTCCTTCTTCCCCTTCACCGAGCCCTCCTTCGAGGTCGATATCCAGTGCGACCGCTCCGGCCCGATCGTCAAGTTCGGCGAGGGTACCGACTGGATGGAGATCCTCGGCTGCGGCATGGTCCACCCGAACGTGCTGCGTTACGGCGGGCTCGATCCGGACGAATATCAGGGTTTTGCCTGGGGCATGGGCCTCGATCGCATCGCCATGCTGAAATACGGCATGCCCGATCTGCGCGACTTCTTCAACGCCGACGTCCGCTGGATGACGCATTACGGCTTCCGCCCGCTCGACATGCCGACGCTGTTCGGCGGCCTCAGCGCTTGAACGGAGAATTGGGACGATGAAATTCACGCTCTCCTGGCTGAAAGAGCATCTGGAAACGGATGCCGGCCTCGATGAAATCTGCACGCGCCTCACCGAGATCGGGCTGGAGGTCGAGGATGTCGACGACAAGGCGGCCTTCAAGCCCTTCGTCATCGCCAGGGTCGTCTCGGCCGAAAAACATCCCCAGGCCGATCGCCTGAAAGTGCTGATGGTCGATACCGGATCCGGCGCACCGGTCCAGGTCGTCTGCGGCGCCCCGAATGCGCGCGCCGGCCTCGTCGGCGCCTTCGCAGCGCCCGGAACCTATGTTCCCGGCATCGATGTGACGCTCGCCGTCGGCAACATCCGCGGCGTCGAAAGCCATGGCATGATGTGCTCCGAAAAGGAGCTGCAGATCTCCGACAGCCACGACGGCATCATCGATCTGCCCGAGGATGCGCCGGTCGGCCAGAGTTATGCCGCCTATGCTCATCTCGACGATCCCCTCATCGAGATCAACCTGACGCCCAACCGGCCGGACTGCACCTCGATCCACGGCATCGCCCGCGATCTCGCCGCCTCCGGCCTCGGCACGCTGAAGACGCGGCCCGCCCCGTCCTTCGCCGTCGAGGGTGAGACGCCGGTGAAGCTGACGCTCGATCTCGATGATCCGAAGCTCTGCCCGGGCTTTGCGCTCCGCCTGGTGCGCGGCGTCACGAACGGTCCGAGCCCGCGCTGGATGCAGCAGCGGCTGATCGCCATCGGCCTGCGCCCCATCAATGCGCTCGTTGATGTCACCAATTACATGACCTTCGATCAGGGGCGGCCGATCCACGTCTTCGACGCTGCCAAGATCAACGGTAACCTGACTGTCCGCCGCGCCGCCGAAGGCGAGACGGTGCTGGCGCTCGACCAGCGCGAATACAAGCTCTCGCCGAACAACGTCGTCATCTCCGATGATAATGGTATCGAGTCGATCGGCGGCATCATGGGCGGCGAACATTCCGGCTGCGACGAGAACACCGTCGACGTGCTGATCGAATCCGCCCTCTGGGACCCGATGAACATCGCCAAATCAGGCCGCAGCCTCGGCATCATCACCGATGCCCGCTACCGCTTCGAACGCGGCGCCGATCCGGAATATATGGTCCCGGGTCTCGAACGCACGACGGAACTGGTGCTGGAGCTTTGCGGCGGCAAGGCCGCCAAGGCCGAGGTGGTCGGCTACAAGGGTTACCAACCGAAGATCGTCGAATTCCCGTTCTCCGAGGTCAAGCGCCTCACCGGTCTCGATATTCCTGTCGAAGAGATGAAGCAGATCCTGACCCGGCTAGGTTTCGTGGTCACCATGGGCGGTAGTGATGTCGGATCCTGCTCCGTCGCTGTCCCCTCCTGGCGCCCCGATGTCGACGGCAAGGCCGATCTCGTCGAGGAGGTCATGCGCATCCACGGCGTCGACAATATCAAGCCGGCGCCGCTCGAAAGCCACGCGGCCGTCAACGGCAAGATCCTGACGACGCTGCAGATCCGCACCCGCCTCGCCAAGCGGGCGCTGGCCGCGCGCGGCATGCTCGAAGCCGTCACCTGGTCCTTCATTCCGGAAGACCAGGCAAAGCTCTTCGGCGGCGGTTCGCCCGCCCTCAAGCTTGCCAACCCGATCGCCGCCGAAATGTCGGATATGCGCCCGTCGCTGCTGCCGGGCCTGCTGTCTGCTGCCCAGCGCAATGCCGACAAGGGTTACGGCGACGTCGCTCTCTTCGAGGTCTCCGGCACCTATGAGAACGACAGGCCGGACGGTCAGCGCCGCGTTGCCGGTGGCATCCGCCGCGGCACGGCCTCGCTTGCCGGCGCCGGTCGCGCCTGGTCGAACCCCGCCAAAGGCGGCGGCAAGCCGGTCGACGTCTTCGACGCCAAGGCCGATGCGCTGGCCGTTATCGAAGCCTGCGGCCTGCCGATGGGCAATATCCAGATCGAGCAGGGTGGGCCGGAATGGTATCATCCCGGCCGCTCCGGCACGATCAAGATGGGGCCGAAAGTCGTGCTCGGCTATTTCGGCGAATTCCATCCGCTGACGCTGGAAGCGCTAGACGTTTCCGGCGCTCTCTGCGGCTTCGAGGTCTATGTCGATGCCATGCCGGAGGCCAAGCGCAAGGCGACGCGCACCAAGCCGGCGCTCGAGCTGTCGCCCTTCCAACTGGTGCGGCGCGATTTCGCCTTCGTCGTCGACAAGACGGTGGAAGCCGGCGCCATCGTCAAGGCCGCCACAGGCGCCGACCGCAAGCTGGTGACCGGCGTCAATGTCTTCGATATCTTCGAGGGCGCATCGGTTGGCGACGGCAAGAAATCGGTGGCGATCGAGGTGCAGATCCAGCCGGTCGAGCGCACGCTGACGGACGAGGATTTCGAGGCGCTGACGCAGAAGATCGTCGCCAGCGTCATGAAATTCACCGGCGGTGTCCTCAGAAGCTGAGCTTCATCCAACGTCGCCAGATAATGGGCCGGTCGCGAATAGCGGCCGGTCTTTTCACCGATGCAGATGGAAGAGTTTGCCGACGATCGTCCAGCGGCCGTCGATCTTCAGCAGCGAGAGATAATCGGTAAAGCGCATTCCGGCGAAATCGTCGGTGACCTTGACGCTTGCCGCATCGCCCTCGACATCGACACTCTGAATGTCCATGTAGGGCTGCGTGCCGGGCGGGGCCGGCTCCTCCTGCAGGATCGCGGCGATGAACTCGTCCCGCGTCAGCCATTCGACGGCATTTTCGTAATGACCGATGATCGAGCTTTTCGGGTGAAAGGCCTTTTTCAAGGCTGCCTCATTGGCGAAGGCCATGCCTTCGACATAGAGATGAACCGTCTGTTCGACTGCCTGCCTGTCCGACATATTTTCATCCCGTTCTCCAAGATGGCGTTAGATAGCTTCGCCAGCCCCGAAGGCAAGCCCGGCCGGTTGTGGCCGACCGGGCTTTTCCAAATTTAGATGTTCGTCATGGCAAGCGAGGCGTCCGAATAGCGCTTGCCGGCCACCTGTCCGGCGGGGATCGCCTCGCCGAGCTGCTCGAGTTCCGCCGGGCTCAGCACGATATCGGCAGCGGCCGCATTCTGTTCGAGATGGTGAAGCTTGCGAGCGCCGGGGATCGGTACGATGTCGTCGCCCTGGCTCAATACCCAGGCGAGCGCCAGCTGCGCCGCCGTCACGCCCTTCTCGGCGGCAAGCCGCTCGAGCGTCGAGACGAGGGCGGCATTGGCGTCGAAATTTTCCGCCTGGAACCGCGGCACCTGCCGGCGGAAATCGTCCGCGTCGAGATCCTCCACTTTGCGGATCGACCCGGTCAGGAAGCCGCGGCCGAGTGGGCTGTAGGGCACGAAGCCGATGCCGAGTTCGCGGCATGTCGCAAGCACCTCCTCTTCGGGATCGCGCGTCCAGAGCGAATATTCGCTCTGCAGAGCTGCGATCGGATGGATCGCATGGGCGCGGCGAATGGTGGCGCTTCCGGCTTCCGAAAGCCCGAGCGCCCGGACTTTTCCTTCCTTTACCAGTTCCGCCATCACGCCGACCGTCTCTTCGATCGGCACGTCAGGATCGACTCGGTGCTGGTAGAAGAGGTCGATGGTTTCGATGCCGAGGCGTTTCAGCGAGGCCACGGCCACGGTTCGCACATGCTCGGGGCGGCTGTCGACGCCGGTGATGGCAGCAATGCCCGGCTTGCTGGCATCGATCTTGAAGCCGAACTTGGTGGCGATCACCACGCGGTCGCGGAACGGCTTCAGCGCTTTGCCGAGCAGAACCTCGTTGGAAAACGGGCCATAGACTTCGGCAGTGTCGAAGAAGGTGACGCCGAGATCGATGGCGCGATGCAGTGTCTTGATCGATTCCGCATCGTCGCTGGCGCCATAGGCAAAGCTCATGCCCATGCAGCCAAGGCCGACGGCAGAGACGGTCAGATCGTTTCCGAGTTTCCGGGTTTTCATGATGCGCTCCTTTGTGAGCAGTTTTGAACCGCTTGATCGGTTGTGCGGTTACGGGCAGACTTTATCGCTGTGCTATCCATCAGAAAATACATGCAGTTTCTAACGGGTTGTTCTATCATTTCGATCAATGAACAGAACCCAGCTCTCGCAACTCGCCGTTCTCGCCGCTGTCGCGGAGCATCGCAGCTTCCGGGCGGCGGCGAAGGAACTCCTCGTCGCGCCCTCGGCAATCAGCCATGCGATCTCAAGCCTCGAGGACAGTCTGGGGGTGCGGCTTCTGGCGCGCACCACCCGTAGCGTCGCGCCGACGGAAGAGGGCCGCCTGCTGCTTGAAAGACTTCGTCCCGCACTCGAGCAGATCGATATTGCCTTGGAGGCCGTCCGCGATACGCGCGCCAAACCGGCCGGAAACCTGCGCATCACCGCGCCACGCTTCGCCTCCGATCTGCTGCTCGCTCCGCGCCTCGGCGACTTTCTCAATCTCTATCCCGATATCACCCTGGAGATCGCCAATGAAGATGGCTTCACCGATATCGTCAAGGAGGGTTTCGATGCCGGTATCCGGCTGGAGGAGAGCCTGGAGGCTGATATGATCGCGGTCAGGGTCTCGCCCGATCTGACGACGGTGATCGCCGCTTCGCCCGAATATTTCGAGCATCATCCGAAGCCCGAGCATCCGCGCGATCTCGTCCATCATCGCTGTATCAAGCGGCGTTTCACCAACGGCTCGATCTATCGCTGGGAATTCGAAAAGGACGGGCAGGAGCTCGTCGTTTCGGTCGACGGGCCGCTGATCGTCAGCGAAGACCGGCTGGCCCTGCTTGCGGCGGTGAACGGCGCCGGCCTTGCCTATCTGTTCGACATGCGGGTCTATGACGAACTGGCGGGCGGCACACTTGTGCGGGTGCTGGAAGATTGGTGCGCGCCCTATTCCGGGGCGTTTCTCTATTACCCCACCCGGCGGCAGATGCGCCCGGCGCTACGCGCCTTCATCGATTTCTTCAAATACAGTGAACAGGAGACGGGCGGCCGGTAAGGAATGGAAACCGGGCCGCCCGTTCTTACTAGGGCGCCGTGTGCATCAGGCAGCCTTTGCCTTCTGGTTTGCCGCCGTGGTGGCGAGTTGGGAGAGGGTCTTGTCGGTGGCCGTTTCCTGCTGCAGCGTCTGGTCGAGCAGGCCGACGACCTCCTTGAGGCCGAGGGTCGCGGCCCAGGTCTTCAGCGTGCCGTAACGGGCGATTTCATAATGCTCGACGGCTTGGGCAGCCGAAATCAGGCCGGCATCGAGAGCCGCCGTGCCCTTGAATTCCTCCATGATTTCCTCGCCCTCGGCGATAATGCCCTGGATCGCCTCGCAGGTCTTGCCCTGGGCGCGTTTGCCGATCAGTTCGAAAACCTGCTGCAGGCGCTCGACCTGGCCTTCGGTTTCCTCGCGGTGTTTTTCGAAGCCCTTCTTCAATTCGGGGGATTGGGCGGCGCGCGCCATCTTCGGCAGGGCGCGCAATATCTGCCGTTCGGCAAAGTAGATGTCCTTCAGCGTGTCGTAGAAGAGATCTTCCAACGTCTTTTCCTTGGCCATTTTCTCGATCCTTGTTTTGGGGAAAACCGCGAATGCGGCGACACATTAAGAAGAGAAGATCGCGCTAATTGTTCCCGATCGATTTCGGGTGGACTGGAAATCGGTGCCGGGCGATGATTCCTGCCGTCGATGCGCAGGAGAATGACGTCATGCGAAAACCGAATTCGATGAAGGGTCTGGAGGATCTTGGCCGCGTGCGGCTGTCGCAAAACTTCTTTCTTCGCGATTTCCTGCATTCCGAAATCGCCGATTTCTACCGCATCCCCAACATGCCCGAGGATCCCGATCTGGCGATCGAGGCGGGCAAGAGGCTCTGCGAGGAATTACTGGAGCCGCTGGAGGCAACGTTCGGGCGCCTGCATATCCGATCCGGCTATCGCTCGCCCGCGGTCAACAGGTTCGGCAACGAGAACAATCTGAACTGTTCGACCAATGCGTCCACCGCCGCGCATCACATCTGGGATATGAGGGACTTTGACGGCTGCATGGGTGCGGCCGTCTGTATTGCCGTGCCGTGGATGGTCGACCATTACCACGATGAAAGCGACTGGCAGCGGCTCGCCTGGTGGATTCACGACCACCTGCCTTATGCTTCGCTCTGCTTTTTCCCGAAGCTCTGGGCCTTCAATATCCAATGGCACGAACAGCCGAAACGGGTGATCCAGAGTTATGTCAGCCCGCGCGGCATCCTGACCAAACCCGGCATGGCCAATTGGGAAGGCGATCATGCCGCCTTTTACGAAGGACTTCCTGCGATCAGAAGCTGATGCGATAGCGGATATGGCCGTCGCTCTCGACATAGCTGTCGTAAAGCGCCCGCGCCGTTCTGTTCTGCTCGCTCGTATGCCAGTAGAGCCGCGACCAGCCCTTGGCTTTGCAGGTCGAAACGAGATCGTCCATCAGCGCCCGCCCGACGCCTTTGCCGCGCGCCTCGGCATCGACGAACAGGTCTTCGAGATAGCAGTCCCTGCCGCGGATCCACGTGCCCTCATGCGTGAGATAGAGCGCAAAGCCCATGATTTGGCCATCGATTTCGGCGACACGCATCGCGATTGCCGACGCCGGATCGAAGACCCGGCGCCATGTCTGATCGGTGATATCGGCGTCGACCGTGACGTCGTAAAAGACGAGATAGGCCGCCCAGAGCTCGCGCCAACGGGTTTCGTCCTCGGGGCGGGCATCACGTATCGTCACGGTCATGGCGTCTCTTTCTTTCAGGCACCGGCTTCGTCGAGCAGCGCCATCGCGTCATCGGAAAGCGCAAGTGTCGCTGATTTTGCCAGGCTTTCAAGCTGCGAAAGGCTGGTCGCGCTGGCGATCGGCGCCGTCACGCCCTTCTTGCGCAGCAGCCAGGCGAGCGAAATTTCCGCCGGCTTGGCACCGGTCTCGGCAGAAACCTTGTCGAGCGCGGCCAGGATGCGCAGGCCTTTGTCGTCGAGATATTTCGAAACCCGGCCCTCGCGCGCGCGGCCTTGCGTATCGGCCTTGCTGCGGTATTTGCCGGTGAGGAAGCCGGCGGCGAGGCTGAAATAGGTGATGACGCCGATGTCTTCTTTGACGCAGAGATCGGCAAGCGGCCCCTCGAAGCTCGATCGCTCATAGAGATTATACTCCGGCTGCAGCACATCGTAACGCGGCAATCCGGCCTTTTCGGCAGCGTCGAAGGAAGCCTGGAGGAGTTTAGCATCATAATTCGAGCAGCCGATGGCGCGGATCTTGCCCTGCTGCTTCAGTTTGGCATAGGCGCCGAGTGTTTCCTCGTGCGGCGTATCTTCATCCGGCCAGTGCGAGAGATAGACGTCGATATAGTCGGTCTGCAGCCGGCGCAGCGAATCTTCGACCGCTTTCAGGATATAGGTCTCCTTCAGCGTCTTTCCCTGTCCCATGTCGGAGCCGACCTTGGTGACGATGACAGCCTTGTCGCGGGAAATCCTTGCTTGGCTTAGCCAGCGCCCGATGATCTCCTCGGAATCGCCGCCCTTGTTGCCCGGAACCCACGAGGAATAGACATCGGCCGTATCGATCGTGTTCAGGCCCGCGTCGAAGAAGGCATCGAGAATGGCGAAGGATGTTTTTTCGTCGGCCGTCCAGCCGAAGACATTGCCGCCGATGACGATCGGCGCGACCGATAGACCTGTTTTTCCAAGCCGGCGCATTTCCATGACGCTCTCCAGAAGTGTGAAGGAATTGAAGTCGCGGATACGGCAGAACGCCGCCCTGACCAACTTAGTGCGATCCGCGCATCCGGGAAGGCAAACTTCCGTGATTTCGGGCCGCGCCATTGCGCCGCAGCTAAGGCCTGAATATGGTTCGCTGAAATCAGTTCGGGAGACTTGGATCATGCTGCGTTTCGGTATCATTTCAACAGCGAAGATCGGCCGCGACAATGTCGTTCCGGCGATCCAGGATGCGGAGAATTGCGTCGTCACGGCGATTGCCAGCCGTGATCTCAAGCGCGCAAGAGAGATGGCCGACCGTTTCTCGGTGCCGCATGCCTTCGGCTCCTACGAAGAGATGCTGGCCTCCGACCTCATCGACGCCGTCTACATCCCGCTGCCGACCTCGCAGCATATCGAATGGTCGATCAAGGCGGCAGATGCCGGCAAGCACGTGCTCTGCGAAAAGCCCATAGCGCTGAAGGCCGACGATATCGACGACGTGATTGCCGCCCGCGACCGCAACCGGGTGGTGGTCACCGAAGCCTATATGATCGCCTATTCGCCGGTCTGGCAGAAGGTGCGCTCGCTGATCGACGAGGGCGCCATCGGGTCGCTCCGGCATGTGCAGGGCGCTTTCACCTATTTCAATCGCGACCCCGCCAACATGCGCAACGTCCCCGAGCTCGGCGGCGGCGGCCTTCCCGATATCGGCGTCTATCCCGTCATGGGCACGCGTTTTTCCACCGGCAAGGAGCCGCTTTGGATCCAGGCGATCACCGAGCGCGATGCGGATTTCGGCACGGATATCTATTCGAGCGTCAAGGCCGATTTCGGCGATTTCGAGCTGAGCTTCTATATCTCGACGCAGATGGCCAACCGCCAGGTCATGGTCTTCCACGGCACCGAAGGGTACATCGAGGTCAAGTCGCCGTTCAACGCCAATCGCTGGGGGCCGGAGGAGATCGAGCTTGCCGACCGCAGCCACTCTGAATCGCGCATCTTCCGCTTCCAGGACAGCCGCCAGTACAAGCGGCAGGTCGAGGCCTTCGCCCGGGCGGTGACGAACGGCAAGGAAGAGATCGTCACGCTCGAAAATTCGAAGCTGAACCAGAAGGTGATCGACGCGATCTACCGGGCCAGCGAGAAGGATGGCTGGGAGGCGGTTTGATTATTGTGCGCGGAAGACGAAGCGCGAATAGCCGAAGAAGCTGAAGATCATCGAGGCGATGCTGGCGATCACCATGGCCGCCAGCGGCTGAAGCGCTGGCAGCGACAGCAGAAGCGCGGAATAGAGCCCGTAATTGACGAGTGCTGCCGTCACCCCGACCGAGCCGTAGCGGAAGCCTTCGGCGGCAAGCGAACGGCCGGAGCGATCGAAGGTGAAACTCCGGTTGAAAGCCCAGGTCGCGGCCATCGCGAAGGCGATCGCCACGAGCCGCGCCAGAAACGGCCCGAGCGGCGTCAGAGCGAGCAGCGCCGACAGGATGCCCGCATCGACGAGGAAGCCGATGCCGCCGGCAATGGTGAAGCGGATTAGCTTTTTCATGCCGCATCCGCCTTGCCGGGTGGCGAGCGCGAGACCGGCCCCGCGTCGCTGAGCGGCGCCTTCATCGCGCTCGGCCTTTCCAGGCCCATATAATGGATACGAAGCTGTTCGGCGCGGGCACGCGCGACGGAATCCAGGATGACGCCGGCGGTGAACAGCATGAAAGATATCATCATCAGCGCCGTCGACAGCACCCAGGTCGGCATGCGGCTGACGAGACCCGTCTCGAAATATTCCGCCAGCACCGGCGCCATGAAGCCGAGGCTCGCCAGCATGAAAGTGGCGCTGATCGCGCTGAAAAAGGCGAAGGGCCGGGTTTCCTTCATCAGCATTGCGAACATCCAGAGGATCTTGGCGCCGTCGCGGAATGTCGAAAGCTTGGAATGCGAGCCTTCCGGTCGGCGGCCGTAATCGAGCTCCAGCTCGCTGACCGGCAGTTTCAGCCGGGAGGCATGCACGGACATCTCGGTTTCGATCTCGAAGCCACCTGATACCGCCGGGAAGCTCTTGACGAAGCGGCGCGAAAAAGCGCGGTAGCCGGAAAAGATATCAGTGAAGTCGGGGCCGAAGATCATCCGGTAGAGCAGGTTGAAAAGCCGGTTGCCGAGCGCATGGCCCTGACGGCCGGCATCGGCGTGCACGCCACGCCTGGTGCCGACCACCATGTCGGCGCGCTCGGTCAGCAGCGTGCGCACCAGTTCCTCGGCATCTTCAGGCGCATAAGTGCCGTCGCCGTCGGCGATGATGTAGATGTCGGCGTCGATATCGGCGAACATGCGGCGCACGACATGGCCCTTGCCCTGACGCCGCTCGCGCACGACATGCGCGCCGGCAAGCATCGCCTGCAGCGCGGTGCCGTCGGTGGAATTGTTGTCGTAGACGTGGATCGCAGCATCGGGCAGCGTCGCCCGGAAACCCTGCACGACAGCGCCGATCGTCGCGGCTTCATTAAAGCAGGGGAGCAGGACGGCAATATTCAGATTATGGGTACGCGATCGGGCCATGACTCTACTCGTTACACTTGAAAGCCACGCTCAGCCTAAATCATGCGCCGTTAATAAGACCCTATGACGCAGGCAAAATCGCCAGCTGCCACAAACGGCTTTACACTTTCTTGATCGGCGGCGGCTAAAGTTCGGGTATCGAAACGAACCGCTAACCACAATGAACGCTGTGCAGCCGATCCCCCATGCATCCTCCGCGATCGACGCTCCAAGGAGCGGGCTGCCCGCTCCCAGGGGCGAGGCGCGCGACCTGCTGACGCGTCTCTGGCCAACCGTCATCGGCTATAGCGTCATCCTTGCTGCCGCCATCCTCATCACCAAGCTTTCCGGCGCCACCGATTACGTCGGCCCCGACAATGATGACGGAATGCGTCTCGTCGAGGTTCGCGATTTTCTGGCCGGGCAGGGCTGGTTCGATCTGATGCAATACCGTCTCGGCCTCGACGGCGGCACATTGATGCATTGGTCGCGGCTGATCGATCTGCCGATTGCCTCGCTGATCTGGTTCTTTGGCCTGTTTGCGCCCCGTGAGACGGCCGAAGCGCTGGCGCTCGCCGTCTGGCCGGTATCGCTCATCCTGCCCGCCATGCTCGCCATGGCGGTTGCCGGCCGGCGCATCGGCGGTGTTGCCGCCATGCATATCAGTCTCGGCTTGACCGGTCTTGCGATTTACACCGGAAACCGCTTCGCGCCGGGCGCCATCGATCATCACAATGCGCAGCTGGCGCTGGTCGCGACGATGATCGCGATGCTGCTGGATCCAGAGCGTCGCGCCTGGAGCTATGCGGTTGCCGGCATCGCGGCAGCCGTTGCCATCGCCATTGGCGCCGAGACGACCCCCTTCGTCGCCGCCGTCTGCCTGACCATCGCCCTGCTCTGGGCATGGGAGGGCGAAAATTTCGCCGCCGCCAAGGCCTTCGGGCTGGCCTTGGCGATTGCGATCAGCATCCTCTTCTTCGCAACGGTGCCGCCCCGGCTTTATTCGACGGTCACCTGCGACAATCTCTCGCTCGGCTATTACAGCCTGGCGGCGATCGGCGGCGGGTTGCTGTTGTTTTCGGCGGTTTTTGCCAGCCGCTTGCGCCGGCCCTTGCGCTTTGCCGCACTCGCCGTCGTCGGCGCCGGCGTTCTCGGTTCGGCGATCGTGATCGCACCGCAATGCCTGAGCGATCCGCTGGCCGGTCTCGACCCGATGCTGGTCGAGCTCTGGCTCAGAAATGTTTCGGAAGCGCAGTCGATTTTCGCTCTCGGACGCACCGATCTCTTCTCGATCGGTGGTTTCTATGCGGCCGGCCTGTTCGGCATCGCCGTCTGCATCTTCCGCGTCGTCCAGCGTGACCGTGTGCAAATTCACCTGGTCCTGCTCTTCCTGCTGATGACGAGCTGGGCAATCGCGCTGGTCCAGGTGCGCGGTTCGACGTTCTCGAACCTGATCTCCATCCTGCCGCTTGCCCTGTTGATTATAGATGTCCGCCGCATCTCCAACGGCGACAGCGAGAATGTCGCAGCCGCCTTCGTCTATATCGTCACCGTGCTCGCCAGTGCTCCGGCCGCCTGGGCCGTCGGCGGAGGATTTGTCTCGCTGCAGATGCAGAATGCTGCACAGAAAAAGGCGGCAGAGCCGGCAAAGAAGATTTCCTGCACATCGCAAGCGGCGCTGGCGCCGCTCGCCGGGCTACCGGCCGGATTGGTCTCGGCGCCGTCGGAAATGGGCGTGCCCATCCTCCGCTTCACCGCGAACCGGGTTCTCTCCGCGCCTTATCATCGCAATCAGGGCGGCATGCTGACGGAGCTGCATATCGGCATGGCGGAGCCGCAGGAGGCGGAAGCCTTCCTGAAGGGGACCGGCGTGACGGTGCTTGCCTTCTGCCCCGGCGACCTGCAGACCCGCGAGATCGCCAAACTGAAGCCGGATGGGCTCTATGCTGAGCTCGGCAAGGGCAATATCCCGCCCTATCTGGAACCGCTTCCGAAGGCGGCGGACGTGGGCGTTCAGTTCTTTCGCTATCGGCCGGCGACGAATTGACGCCGACAATCTTCAGGATGGGATAAAGCATGTCGCGAAAACGACATGCGTAAAAGCAAAGCAAGCGCGGGAAGCCGATCTGAAAGATCGCGACGCGCTTGTCAGTGTGAAAACGCGCTGTCAGTGCGAAACGCGCATGGCGCGGCGAAGGCGCTGATTGGCATAGAGCCCGAGCACGAAGAGCATGAGGCCGCCATTATAGCCGAGCACGGCATAGACGAATGCGAGAATAGACACCGGCCCGGGCGAGGTTATCGCCGCCAACGCGAATGTCATGCCGATCAGCGCGGCGACCAGCGCGATCACGCCAGCCGAACGCGTCTGCCCGGCGCTGACGCCCAATGCTGCTGCTGTGAGAATAATCATTTCAGCACCTTCCCAGAGAGAACGAGGGGAAGCATAGGAAGCGCCAACTAACAAAGATTTACCGGCGACCTTCGCCGAAAAGCCTTTGTATTGCGGTGGTTAGCAATCCCTTTCGGATAAAACGCATATTCTAACTATCCGTTCCGCGACAAAGCATATTTACGCGATTTTGTTGTTTGTCCACCTGGCTGCAACGAGTGCATGTGCTGGATGCGTTGAGACGAGCGCGCTTGATGCAATGGCGACGAACGCCTCCCACAACGATTTCAACGGCTGGGAAAACCGATCCCAAAGCCCGTGCCACCCTTCCTGTTTCCAGCGGATGGACATAGAAAGAGGGGATGAGCAACGTCTTCGACGGCGATTCGCCGACCAACCTTGCCGAATATTCGGTTTCGGAGCTTTCCGGCTCGATCAAGCGCACCGTCGAAACCGCCTTCGACCAGGTTCGCGTGCGTGGCGAGATCTCCGGCTATCGCGGGCCGCACTCGTCGGGCCATGCCTATTTCGCGCTGAAGGACGATCGCGCCCGCATCGATGCCGTCATCTGGAAGGGCACCTTCTCACGGCTGAAGTTCCGCCCGGAAGAGGGCATGGAAGTCATCGCCACCGGCAAGGTCACCACCTTTCCGGGCTCTTCGAAATATCAGATCGTCATCGAGACGCTGGAGCCGGCCGGCGCCGGCGCGCTGATGGCGCTGATCGAGGAGCGCAAGCGCAAGCTCGGCGCCGAGGGCCTGTTCGATGCCGCCCGCAAGAGGCGGCTGCCCTTCATGCCGAGCGTCATCGGCGTCGTCACCTCGCCGACCGGCGCCGTCATCCGCGATATCCTTCACCGCATCTCCGATCGTTTTCCCGTGCATGTCCTCGTCTGGCCGGTGAAGGTCCAGGGCGAGGGCTCCGGCGAGGAGGTGGCGAACGCCATCCGCGGCTTCAACGCGCTGGAACCTTCAGGCGCCATCCCGCGCCCGGATGTGCTGATCGTCGCACGCGGTGGCGGCAGCCTGGAAGATCTCTGGAGCTTCAACGACGAAATCGTCGTGCGTGCTGCCGCCGAAAGCGCAATACCGCTGATCTCAGCCGTCGGCCATGAGACCGACTGGACGCTGATCGACTACGCCGCCGATGTCCGTGCGCCGACGCCGACGGGGGCAGCGGAAATGGCAGTGCCGGTCAAGGCGGAGCTCGAGGCGCAGGCCGCCGGTCTTGCGGCACGCCTGCAGGGCTGCATGAACCGGCAGATGGATCAGCGGCGCCAGTCGGTGCGTGCCCTGATGCGGGCATTGCCATCGCTCGATCAGCTTCTCGCATTGCCGCGCCGCCGTTTCGACGAGGCGGCAACCGGTCTCGGTCGCGGGCTGGAGCTCAACACCATCAACAAGCGCCGCGGCTTCGAGCGCGTCGCCGCGCATCTGCGCCCCGATCTGCTCGCCGGCCGCATCACCGAGCGCCGCCAGACGTTGAACGAGCGCATGGCCCGGGCCGAGCGCATGGTCGAGCGGCTGATCGACCGCTCGAAATCGCGCGTCGACCGCGCCGAAGCCATCCTCGCCTCACTGCCGGCCCGGCTGAAGACCCAGACCGACCGCGGTCGCGAACGCCTCGGCAATCTTTCGCGCCATGCCGATACGGCGGTCCGCCACCAGCTGACCCGCGCGCGCGCCGAGCTTTCCGCGCAGGACCGTGTGCTGCAGTCGCTCTCCTACAAGAATGTCCTGAAGCGCGGTTACGCCGTCATTCGCGATGACGATAACAGGCCGGTCTCGCAGGCTGCTCACCTCTCCGCCGGCATGGGCATCGCCATCGAATTCGCCGACGGCCGTGTCGGCGCCATGACCACGGAAGGTGGCACACCGCCGGCCGGTGCCAAGAAGCGCAGCGTAAAGCCCGCAGAACCGCCGAAGCAGGGAAGCCTGTTCTGACGATGCGGATCCTGCTGGTGCTTGCCCATCCGCTGGAGGATAGTTTCGCCGCTGCCGTGGCAAGGACCGCACGCGAAGCGCTGGAAGCCTCCGGCCATGTTGTCGACCTGCTTGATCTCTACCGCGAAGATTTCGATCCGCGTCTTTCGAACGCCGAGCGCGGCGGTTATTTCGATCAGCCCTACGATACCTCAGCCGTTGCCGATATCGTCGCCCGCCTGAAGGCTGCCGACGGCCTGATCTTCGTCTTTCCGCAATGGTGGTTCAATTTCCCCGCCATCCTGAAGGGTTTCTTCGACCGCGTCTTCGCCCCCGGCGTCGCCTTCAGCCATGATGCTGCCGGCGGCCGTATTGTGCCGCAGCTGACCCATATCAGGCTGCTCTATGCGCTGACGACGACAGGCTCGCCCTGGTGGCTGGTGCGTCTCTATATGGGCGATCCGGTGCGCCGGCTCTTGAAGCGCGGCATCGCCGCCTTCTGCTCGAAGCGATTGAATTTCCGCATGCTCAGCCTGCACGACATGGACCGGGCCACCGATGCAAAGCGCAGGGCCCATCTCGATCGCGTGCGTAAGCTGCTATCGGCGATCCGCTAAAGCAATTCCAGCAAAAGTGTGCAGTGGGTTTGCGTTCGGATTGCGTGAAAAAACAGATAGGAGGAGAGCTTGGTCGCGATGCCGTGGAACCGGCACGCCCTCTCTCCAGCCTCATCCTGAGGTGCCCCGCAGGGGCCTCGAAGGACGGGGCTGGCCACCGGCGCATCATCCTGAGGTGCGATCCGAAGGATCGCCTCGAAGGATCATCCGGCTTTAATCGGCCCGCGCTTCGACAAATCAGGCAGGGCCTCGTAATCCATTGCCATCAACGCTTCCTTCTTTCGGCGCGACCAACCCTTGATCTGGCGCTCGCGGGCGATGGCGTCGAATGCGGTCATAGGTTTCGGTGAAGACGAGTTCGACCGGGCGGCGCTTGGCGGTATAGCCGTCATAGGTTCCGGCATTATGCTCCCAGACACGCGCTTCGATCTCCTGCTTGGTGAGGCCGGTATAATATGAGCCATCGGCGCAGCGGAGAATATAGACGGTGACTTCCATAAGAGGGAGGCTAGCATGGTGGGTCGGCGGGCGGCAATAATGCTGGAGGTGTCTGCCACCCGCCCTCGTCCTTCGAGGCTCCGGCCTTTGGCCTCCGCACCTCAGGATGAGGGCTGATCCGTGGTGCTTGCCGCGTGGGATAACATTGCCGGCCTGCGTTGTCGCTGCCTCCCTCTTGAGCCGAGCCGCCACGTCTCTCCAGCCTCATCCTGAGGTGCCCCGCAGGGGCCCCGAAGGACGGGGCTGGCCGCACCAGCGCGCTTTATCCAGTCAGCGCACGATGATGCCGCTCAGGCCCATTCGCCTTGCCGCATCACCGGAACCCGTGAGCCATCAGGCTTGAGGCCGTCGATATCGACCTTGTCGGAGCCGATCATCCAGTCGATATGGATCAGGCTGGAATTGCCGCCCTGTGCCTTGATCTGCTCCTGGCTCAGTGTCGCGCCATCGAGGAAGCATTTGGAATAGCACTGGCCGAGCGCGATGTGGCACGAGGCGTTTTCGTCAAACAGCGTGTTGTAGAACAGGATGCCGCTCGCCGAGATCGGCGAGGAATGCGGCACCAGCGCCACTTCGCCGAGCCGGCGCGCGCCCTCGTCGGTATCAAGCACCTTGTTCAAGACCTCTTCGCCGCGCGAGGCCTTGGCCTCGACGATGCGCCCGCCTTCGAAGCGCACCTGGATATTGTCGATCAGCGTGCCCTGGTGCGAAAGCGGCTTGGTGCTCGACACATGGCCTTCGACGCGCAGCGCATGCGGCGTGGTGAAGACTTCCTCGGTCGGAATATTCGGATTGCAGGTGATGCCATTCTTGGCGGTGGACGCGCCGCCGTGCCATTCATGCCCGTCGGCAAGGCCGATCGTCAGGTCGGTGCCCGGTCCCCGGAAATGCAGCGAGGCGAAGCGCTCGCCGTTCAGCCAGGCGGAGCGCTTGCCAAGATTGGCATTGTGCTCGGCCCAGGCGGCGACGGGATCGCTGACATCGACGCGCGAGGCTGCAAAGATCGCCTTGGCGAGCTTGGCAATCGCGATCGGTTCCGGATCGTCGGGGAAGACCACCTTGGCCCAGGATGGGTTGGGATAGGAGACGATGTTCCAGTTGATGTCGAAATTCGAGATCTTTTCCAGCGCCGGCTTATAGGCGGTGGAGTTGGCGCGGTTGGCGCGGCCGACCTTGCCGGCATCCTGCTCGGACAGCAGCATCGGATTGTCGCCGGCGACCGCAAGACGGGCCGCCCCGTTGGCATAGGCCTTGGCCATGCCCTCGTAGAGCCAGCCGGAGGCGCGGTCGAAGCTCTCGTCGCTGCCATATTGATAGCGCGCCAGCGTCGTTTCCTCGTCAGAATAGAAGGCGGAGACCAGCCCGGCGCCGGCCTGATAGGCGTGTTTGGTGATCAGGCGGACGAGCGGCAGCGCCACGACAGGCGCGGTGATCACCAGGTCCTGACCTTTTTGCAGCTGCAGCCCGACCTTGACGGCGACTTCCGCAAGCTTTTCCAGCTTGACGGGATCAACGGTGTTCTGGCTCTGGGGCATGAAAGTCATGGTTCAACCTGCCTTCTGTCATCGACGGTGGGAGGCTGGAAGACTTAGACCCGTTTGCGGCGAAAATGAAGCGCGCCGCTGCCGAATTGCAGCGGCCGGATTATATGTCCGGCCGCTCGCGGGGCTTTAAGCTGCGGCAGGCAGCCTGAGCAGGATCGAGTTATGTTTTTCGAGGAATTCCATCAGCCGCTGCGGATAGTCTTCGCCAACGGCGGCCTTGACGCTTGACCGTTCGGACAACGTCTTGCGCCAGCGCTTCACCCGTTCAAGCCCTTCGAAGATGTCGCTGTCGCCGAGCGTCTCGAAGAGATCGAAATACCGAAAGACCGGCGCGAAGACGGCGTCGACGAGGCTGAAGTCGTTGCCGGCGAAATAGGGGCCGTCCGTCAACACCTTCTCGACAGTTGCGAATTTGGAGATGAGCGCCTTGCGCTTGGCCTCCAACTGCGCGGCATCCTCGGCCGTCTCGTAACCCCAGAGATCGGAAAGCACGGAGGAACCGAATTCCATCCAGCCGCGATGGCGGGCACGCGTCAGCGCGTCCTTGGGATGCAGCGCCACACCCGGCTGCGTTTCCTCCAGATATTCGCAGATGACGCTGCTTTCGAACAGCACGGCCTGGCTGCCGTCTTCCTCCTCGATCCGCAGCAGCGGCACCTTGCCGAGCGGCGAGATCTTCAGGAACCAGTCGGGCTTGTCGGCAAGATCGATGTTGATGCGCTCGAAGGGCACGCCCTTTTCGAGCAGCGCGATCGCGGCGCGCTGCACATAGGGGCACAGATGATGGCTGACGAGGGTAAGCTTGCTCATGGCGGTCTCCACACGACGATGATAGATGTAAATGCATCTAATAGTGCTTGCGGCGAAATTCAAGATAGATGTAATTGCATTTATGTCTGAAAAAACGTCGAATCCGAGCGAAGCAGTCACCTCTGCCTGGACCAGCATCATGCGCGCCCGCGAGCGGTTGCTTGGCGCCATCGAAGCCGACCTGAAGGCGGCCGGCATGCCGCCGCTTGCCTGGTATGACGTGCTGTGGGAATTGGCGCGCTCGCAAGACGGCAAGCTGCGCCCCTACGAGATCGAGGAGCGGACGTTGCTGGCGCAGTATAATCTTTCCCGGCTGCTCGACCGGCTGGAACGGGAGGGCCTGGTCCGGCGCGAGGCCTTCGCTGAGGATGGACGCGGCCGCTGGGTGGTGATGACAGATGCCGGCCGAAAGCTTCGCGAGCGCATGTGGATCGTCTATGCCAAATCGATCGACACTCATATCGGCTCCAAGCTTGCCGAAAACGAGGCGAAGGCGATCGCCGGCCTGCTCGACCGCTTTCTCTGAATCCTGTTCTCAATTGAAGAGCGAGAGCATGATGTCGTCGGAAAAACCGCTCAGACTTTTCGGCATCATGCTCCGATCAGGCAATCAGCGGCGCGGCGACGGCCTTCAGTGCCTTCAACGCATGCTTCGGATCGAGCCGCACCTGCAGCCCGCGCTGCCCGCCATTGATATAGACGAGCGGTTCGCCAAGCGCGGCTTCCTCGATCGCCGTCGGCACGGTCTTCTTCTGGCCGAAAGGGCTGATGCCGCCGACATGATAACCCGTCAGCCGCTCGGCATCGGCAGGCTTCATCATATTGGCCGATTTACCGTGAAAGGCGCTGGCAAGCTTCTTCATGCTGACCTCGCGGTCCGACGGCACGACGACGCAGACCGGCTTGCCATCCACCTCCGCCATCAGCGTCTTCAGTACCCGGCGCGGCGCCTCGCCGAGTGCTTCGGCCGCCTGCAGCCCGACGCGCTCGGCATTGGGGTCGTAGTCATAGGTATGGACCGTGAAGGCGATGCCCGCCTGCGAAAGAACCTGTGTCGCGCGCGTGGTCTTGGACATCTCTTTCCCTCGTGAGTTCACCCGGCCGCCTGTCAGCCGCCGAATGCACCGGCGTAAATCTCCGGCTTGAAGCCGATCAGTAGCTTGCCCTTCGCCTCCAGCACCGGCCGCTTGATCATCGACGGCTGGTCGAGCATCAGCTGGATTGCCTTCTCCCGGGTCAGGTTCTCGCGCTCCGCATCGGACAGTTTGCGGAAGGTGGTGCCGGTGCGGTTGAGCACGGTATCGAGGCCGGCCTGGTCGATCCAGGCTTCGAGATGGGTGCGATCGATACCCAGCGCCTTGTAGTCGTGAAACTCATAGGCGATGCGGTGTTCTTCCAGCCAGCTGCGGGCCTTCTTCATCGTGTCGCAATTCTTGATGCCATAGATGGTGACGGCCATGCCCGATCGATCTCCCTGTGATGACAGCGAGATAACATGCACGAAGGCCGGCGCAAACGCCGTGCGACTTTTTATCCCGAGCGCGTCGACAATCGCAGCAGGACAAAAGCGGCCCCGTTCAATTCTCCAGCGTGCCGGCCTTGCGGGAGGCCTTGCTGGGTTCGTCGCAGGCGATCTTCATCAGGTCGCTGCGACGCCGCACCAGCCGGTCGGAGGTTCGGGTGAGGATCAGCCCGTCCTGTGGCGCGGTGAGCTCGATGCTGCCGCCCGGCTGCCCCGGCCGGGTGACGATCGTCACTAGGCGGTCGCCTTCGGCAACCCTCTCGCCGATGTCGCGATGGAAGAGTACGGCGCCGCCTTCCGGCGCGCGGATGATCTCGACATTGTCGAGCGGCACGGCCGGACCGGAAAATACTGTCGCCGCGGGCTTCCCATCGCCAACGATCCCGCGTGCCGCGAGGAAGTGCCAGAGCCCGTCCGCATCCTTTTTCGCCAGTACCGGATCGACGTCGCGTTTGCCGCGCAGCTCGACGGTGACGGAGAGTTTGCCGGGCAGCCGGGGGCGGCGTTCGCCGGGAACTTCATATTTCCATGCAAAGCCGACGGCCTCCTCGAAGGCCGAGCTTTCGCCATCCGAAAGCAGCACGGCCTCCATGCCGAGTGCAGCGGCGAGATCGGCCGCCTCCGGCCAGAAGGCCTCGTCGATATAGGCATATTGCAGGGATTCGTCGTCGCAATGCAGGTCGAGCACGAGATCGGCCCCGAGCGCCATATGCAGTAGCTGCCTCTTCAATCTGTCGGTAGCCGGGTAATCATCGAGATCTTCGATCAGCGTGGCGCGATCAACAATCGAGATCAGCGGAAAATCCCGGTTGAAATTGGTGCGTGAGCCCAGGTCGAAACGGCCCTGCAGCTCGCCGAAATGCGATTGCGCCGCGCCGATCGGATTGGCCTGCGGCACGATGGTGATGTCGCCGGCGATCCCGCCTTGGTTTTCCGCCTGCCGCAGCCGCTCGCAGAGGAAATGCAGCAGCACCGTTCCCGGCAGTTCGCCGGCATGCAGTGCCGCCTGGATATAGATCTTCGGCGCCTTCGGATCGTGGCCTTTAAAACGCAGCACCGGCAGCCGCCACTCCGTTCCCGGCGTATCTCCGGGGATGATGATCTCTGAAACGTCCATGCTGATTTCGCTTCCCGTGTGCAACACCTGAACGAGCTTTATGCGCAGAAGCTGGGCAAGCGCAAGCCGCGGCCAAGGGCATCAGCCTGCCTTAGCCGAGCAATGGCCAGCGATCGATAATGCGATGTTCGGTTTCTCCAATCAGGCTCTCGATGAGCAGGAATTCGGACGCCGTCCACGAAACGGGTGTGTCGAGGGTCGTCGGCGGCACGGCTTTGCGGTCGTAGAGCAGCGTCATATGCGGCGTGAAATCGCGGCTGATATTGTGCCGCAATCCGGCATTGTGCATGCCGACGCCCAGTTGGACATGCACGCGGGTGAGCGGTTTCCGTCCGCCCTCGCCGCAAAGCACAAGCGCTCGCGCCTGCGGGAATCGCATGATCCGGTCAAAGGTCATTGCGATCGGCGCACTCTCGACTGTGGCGCCGGCCTGTCGTGCCGCGAAGACCACATCCTCCGGCAGCTTCGGATAGTCTCCGACCCAGATGATCGACACATGCAATGTCGTCAGGCGCGGCCTGCCGGAAAGGGAAAAGGCTCGACGATAGTCATCGGCGATTGCGGCCGCCTGCTGCTCGATGGCATCAGGAGGACAGAGCGCAAAGAAAAGTCGGTGTCCGCTGGCGTAGCTTTCGTTCCGCCGTCCGCGACCATTTTTGTCGTCTCCGAAGTCGAGGGGCATCTGGTTCATAGAGTCTCAGGTCGTCATGACCCACCTCGTCGTTTTCAAAACGCGACGAAGATACTCTGCAAGGAAGCAACATCAAGAACAGAAAGAGAACATAATTTCCCGACATGCTCGGGCCACACTTATCCGAAACGTCGCTCAGGACCGCGTGAAGTGGATAGTCGGTCGACAATGCCGAGGTGCATCGCCATATTCCCTGGAAGCCCGGCACGCGCAAGAAACGGGTTGAAACAGCGGCCGTCCCATACGATTTAGAGGGTCATCGAAAACGCGGAGGCTGTGTCATGGCTGAGACAACGCACCACTATCTCATCTTCGAAACCGCGGGCGGTTTCTGTGGTATCGCCTGGAGCGACGCCGGCATCACCCGCTTCCAACTGCCGACCAAATCAGCAGAGGCGACCGAACGGCTCCTGCTGCGCCGCCTGCCGGATGCCGAAGCCGGCGCGCCGACGCCTGCCATACTGGAAACGGTCGCGGCGGTGAAGCGTTACTTCCAGGGCGAAGAGACGGATTTTTCCGGCGTCGAACTCGATCTTGCCGGCCAGGATACCTTCTTCCGGGATATTTATGCGGCGGCAAGGCGTGTCGGCTGGGGCCACACCACCACTTACGGCGCGCTGGCGAAGGAGCTCGGCGTCGGGCCGGAAGCCGCCCGCGACGTCGGCCAGGCGATGGCGAAGAACCCGGTCGCTCTGATCATTCCCTGCCACCGGGTGCTTGCGGCCGGCGGCAAGATCGGCGGCTTCTCCGCGCCCGGCGGTTCGTCATCGAAGGCCCGCATGCTGGAGCTCGAAGGCGTCAACCTCGCCCCGCCGCCGCCTGCCCAGCAGTCTCTGGGTTTTTAGGCGGCGGAGGCTTTTCGTTTTCCGCAATTCCCGGCAAAATCGCTTCGCGCTTTGCCTGGCAAAACCACTCAACACTTTTGCTGGAATTGCTTTGACAGCAGTCTCAACTGATCAATAGGGGCTGGCTGTCGGCCGGATGATGATCTCGCTGACATCGACGTCATCGGGTTGGCTGACGGCGTAGAGGATCGAATTGGCGATGGCCTCGGGGCTGATCGTGATCGCCCTGAAAGCCTTCATGGCGTCCCGCGCCGTCGGATCGGTAATCGTGTCGGCCAGTTCCGACGTCGTCGTGCCGGGAGAAATGACCGTCACCCGGATACGATCGGTCTCCTGCCGCAATCCGTCCGAGATCGCCCGCACCGCGAATTTCGTCGCGCAATAGACGGCCGCCGTCGGCGAGACGCTGTGGCCGCCGATCGAAGACAGGTTGATGATCTGCCCGGACCCCTGTGCCTTCATGATCGGGAGCGCCGCCGCGATGCCGTAGAGAACGCCCTTGATGTTGACGTCGACCATCCGGTCCCACTCGTCGACCTTGAGAGCCTCAAGCGGCGAGAGCGGCATGACGCCGGCATTGTTGACGATCACGTCCAACCGGCCGAACTCGGATTTGGCAAAGCCTGCGAAGGCTTCCACATCCGCCCGGTCGGTGACGTCAAGCTTTTGCAGGCGCACTGACCCGCCCTTTGCCGCAATGTCGCCGGCGAGTTCCTCCAGGCGCTCGGTGCGGCGTGCGCCGATGACGATATGGGCGCCTGCGGCAGCCAGCACCTTTGCCGCAGCCTCTCCGAGGCCGCTGCTGGCCCCGGTGATGGCAATGACTTTTCCTTTGATATCAGACATTTCAAGCTCCATGTGTACGCCGCTCGCCTGGCGGTCAGGTGGGAAAATCGGCGCTGAGCGTTGTTTCCGCCCAGGCGTCGAAGTTTGCGCGCAGCGCATCGTTGCCTTTCAGGCGGCATATCATTTGCGCCGAAGCACCATGCCGCCATGATGGAGGGTATTGCCGTCGACGAAGTCGCCGTCGGCCGTGAAGCCCGTGTCATCCCAATATTCGATGTGGCTTCCGGTGACTTCGTAGCGTCCCTGGTAGGCGCTTTCCCGGCTGCCGCGAGCTTCGTCGTATCGGCCATTGGGCAGAAGTTCGTGGCGGACGCGGCCATCATCCGTCACCCACATGCCGACATAGGGATGTTGCTGCATTCTGTTCTCGCTTGTTTGTTGCTGCTGAGTTTCTCGGTCGTTCACAATGTCGGCGCCGAACGAACTGGTCGCTGCGCCCGCCAGGGTGACCACCGTGAAAAACCGCAGGAGGGGGCTTTTGAGAATCCTTCGCATTGCCTTGCCTTTCGAAGCCTTCGTTGACCTCGACTGAAAGATAATACGGAGAACCCGAGTGATTAAGTTGCCAATCCAGGATGCCTTGGTTAGAGATACTAACCAATGGTCGACGATCTCGAAGGCATTTCGGTTTTTCTTGCGGTGGCGGAGGCGCGCAACTTCCGGCTCGCCGGCGAGCGGCTCGGCGTTACCCGCTCCGCCGTCAGCCAGGCCCTGCAGCGCCTGGAGGATCGGCTCGGCGTCGCCTTGGTCCAGCGCACGACGCGCAGCGTCAGCCTGACCGAAGCCGGCGAAATGTTCTTCGACGCGGTTCGTCCATCGCTCCGTCAGGTCAAGGATGCGATGCAGACGGTAAGGGAAATGCAGGCGCGCCCGAGCGGCCTGCTGCGGATCACCGTTTCCTCGATCGCCGAGAACTTCCTCTCCGGCACCTTGCTGGCCGGCTTCATGGAAGCCTGCCCTGATATCAAACTCGATATCACCATCACCGATGACGAATTCGATATCGTCGAGGCCGGCTTCGACGCGGGTGTCCGGCTGGGCGAGGTGATCGAACAGGATATGATTGCGATTTCAGTCTCCGAAGAGCAGCGACAATGCGCGGCCGCATCCCGCAGCTACATCGAGCGCCGCGGCCATCCCCGCCATCCCCGCGAGTTGCAGAACCACGCCTGCATCGGATGGCGGCCACGCCCGGATACGGCGCCTTATCGCTGGGAATTCACCGAAAACGGCCGCGACTTCGACGTCTCCGTCGATCCCACAGTCACGACCAACGACATGGGAATGATGATCCGCATGGCCTGCGCGGGAGCAGGCATCACCTTCGGCATGGTGGAGACCTTCCAGTCCTATATCGACCGCGGCGAACTCGTGCCGCTGCTGGAGGATTTCTGTCCGCCCTTTCCGGGCTTCTATCTCTATTACCCCAGGCGCCAGAGGCAGCCGCTGAAGCTGCGCGCATTGGTCGATTATGTCCGCAAGTCTAAGGGTTAGATGCCATCTGCGAATTCGAGGCCGTCACGGCGGCGGGCTTCGGCCAATACGTCGGTTTCCATGTCTTCCAGAGTTTTCGGCTCACCGCTGAAGGGAAGCATGCCGAATACATCGTCCGGCTTGGTTTGAGAAAAGGCAGGAGCCTGCCTCAGAAGCACGCCTTCCGCAGTTTCCTCAACGATCAGCCGAGTACCAGCCTCCCATTTCCGCCGCTGGCGGATCGTTTTTGGGAGAATGATCTGCCCTTTGGTCGAGACCGTTGCAATGAGGTTTTCGGAGTGAGCCATCAGCTTGAGTCCCGCAGGTAACACAAAGACAAGATATGCGAGGCAGATGGTTCCGTCACCACACTATCGCGAGGTTCAGGGCTTGAGACGGCGGAGTCCTAAGATACCGCAGCCTCGCCAGCGAGGGCCTGGATTGCCTTAGGTTGAGGACGCAGCAGCAAATAGAATGCGAAGACGTGGCTGATCATCAGCAGGGGCACGTAGATGACCGGGATCGCATATGCGGCGCCCAATTCCTCCGCCCGCGCCGGCAGGCTGGCCTGGATCGCGTGATAGTAGTCGAGGACGAGGTCGCCCATCCCCACGAGATTGAAGGCGATGACGAATAGCCAGAAGACCGGACGTATCCTGATCGTAATGAGTGCCAGCATGGCAAGCAGCCCGGCCGCGAGGTCGCCATAGGCGGCGAAGGCGGCGAAGCTGGCGGGCAGGGTGGGACCGACGACGCCGGGCAGAATGAAGACGAGCCCGAAAAAGCGGAAGCTATGCAGAGCGGCAATGGCGCGGTGCGCCCTGACCCTGTCCATCGAAGTGAGCCAGGGCAGAATATAGGCGCCGAAGCAAAGCAGCCACGCGACATAACCTAGGACGAGATGGGTTTGGAAGATGGATTCCGTCGACATCGGGGCACTCCTGATTTGTGGGATCCAGATGTACAGCCGCTTCCCTCGATCGACTATTGGCGATAATATCGATGCGGTATGAAGCAGAACTTCACAGTCAGGCAAGGCGCGCTCGACGGCGTTGAGGCGTTTCTGAGCGTTGCCCAGCACCGCAGTTTTCGCAAAGCAGCTGGGGAGCTCGGAGTGACCCCATCGGCAATCAGCCAGGCCGTACGCGCGCTCGAGGAGCGTGTCGGCGCAGTGCTCTTCATCCGCACGACGCGCAGTGTCGGCCTGACGGAGGCCGGTGAGCGGTTTCTTATGCGCGCAAAGCCCGCTTTCGAGGAACTGGTCGCCGCAAGCGCGCTTGCGCGTGAGCTCGGGCAGCGACCGGCTGGACTGTTGCGTCTCACGGTGCCGCCGGCAGTGGTGCCGATCCTGCTGGAGCCACTGATCGCATCCTTCTGCCAGGCCTTTCCCGAGATCGAGGTGGAGGTCGCCGCGAATGAGGGACTGGTCGATATCGCCGCCGAAGGATTTGACGCCGGTATCCGGCTCGGCCAGTTCATCGCAGCCGATATGATCGCAGTGCGGCTGACGCCGCCCTTCCCGCTGGTCGTCGTCGGCAGCTCCGAATATCTGCGCCGGAGAGGGCGGCCCGAGCGCATCGACGATCTGCGTCAACATGCCTGTATCCGCATGCGCCGCTCGAACGGCTCAATCGCGCCGTGGTCGTTTGTCAGCGGCAAAGAGCCGATAGAGGCGGTTGTCTCCGGGCCGTTGATCGCCCATGATTTTCCCACCATGCTGGGGGCGGCCATCGAAGATATGGGGCTTGCGCAAGTGCCGGAGCCAATCGCCGCCGGACCCGTGAAGGCGGGAAAACTCGTCCGCGTCCTGGAGGCGTTCGCCCCGATGGCGCCAGGTGTATTCCTCTACTATCCCAGCCGTCATCAGGTGATGCCGAAGCTGCGGGCTTTCATCGATCACGTGAAAAGCCGGGCGGAGGCTGGCGACAAGACCCGAGTTCACATCGATGACTAAATGACGCTCAAGATTGCCCATCACACGTGGTTTTGATATTCCCGATCCTCAAGGGATCGGTGGGGCGAGGCGGGCGTCTTCATGCCGGTTCTACCGATCATAGCTCCATTATCACGGCCTGGCGGCCGGAGCCCCACGATCATCCATCCCGTTGGCGGAGAACATATGCTCGACGACGTCTTTCCCGTTCCGACGAGAGCCTTGATCCGTCAGGGCGGGCGGGCCTGTTTTTATCGTCTCGTCAATACGAGCCCCTTGTTGATACAGGTGCAATCGGGAACGAAGATTGTCATGGCCGATGACAAGGCCTTGCGCCTCGAGGCGGGCGCCTATGGCTTGCTGCCCGACTATCGACCGTTGACGATGGAGAACATTCCCAATGCGCCGCAGAAGTATCAGACCCTGGCGCTTCCCGTTCCGCGACCGCTATTCGAGGAAGCCTATAGCAGGATGGGATCGATCGCCGTTCCATCAAGGCCTGTCCCGGCAGGCACCTCGGACCTGCCGGAGGAAGCTGCGGCATTGTTCGACTATTGCTGTCAGCCCGGCAATTTGACGAGGCTTCCCGGCGCTATTGCCAAGGCGCGTTTGATCGAACTGATCACCTGGTTTGCGCTCGGCGGAGCGGTGCTGGGCCAATGCCAAAGCCCTCGGCTCGAGGACCGGCTGCGGCAGATGATCGAAAGCGATACGGCCTTTGATTGGACGCTGGGCCATGCGGCGCGCTCGTTCAACATGAGCGAAGCGACACTCAGGCGGAAGCTCGCCGCCGAAAGTACCGGCTTTACTGAGATCTTGAGCGATACAAGGATGAACCGCGCCTTGGGCCTCATTCAAACCACAACCCTGCCGATGGCGCAGATTGCGCTTGAGGTCGGTTACGACTCTCCTTCTCAATTCGCGGCGCGGTTCAAGGAGCGGTTCGGCGTCAATCCGCGCCATGTGCGGGGTGGCTCTGAGCGGTTTGAGCGGATCGGGGCAGAAGTTGAGCGTAGCGGGGCAGATGCGCTTGCGCGGTGACGATAGTTTTCCGACATTATCAACCGCAGGAAAACAGCATGCGTTTCATCACAGCAGTACTTCTCGCTACGTCCGTCTTCGGCGCGACGGCCGCACAGGCCGAAATGAAGCTCACCTCGAAGGATCTGGTCGCCGGCAAGTCCATGGCCGACGCCCAGGTCTTCAACAGCTTCGGCTGCGCCGGCAAGAACATCTCGCCGGAGCTGACCTGGTCGGGTGCGCCTGAGGCGACCAAGAGCTTCGCCATCATGGCTTACGATCCGGATGCTCCCACAGGCTCGGGCTGGTGGCACTGGTCGGTCTTCAACATTCCCGCAAATGCCTCGGAGATCGCCACTGGCGCCAGCGGTGACAAAAAGCTTCCCGCAGGCACTGTCGAAGGTCGCACCGATTTTGGCATGTCAGGCTATGGCGGCGCGTGTCCGCCGGCCGGCGATCCACCGCACCACTACCAGTTCACCGTCTACGCGCTGTCGGTCGACAAGCTCCCGCTTCCCGAGACTGCGCCGGCTGCCATGGTTGGCTTCTATGTCAGGGCAAACACGCTCGACAAGGCCTCCGTCGAGGTCACCTACGGCCGCTGAAGCCGGCTTCGGATCACAGTCGTCATCCCTCCATGACAACGGCCGGCCGAGGATCGCATACTCGGATCGGTCGGCACGCCGGCTGATCCATGCCAAACCGCAAGATCGGTCGAGCGCTGCGTTGCCTGAGGGATCTAGTTTGAGCTGCCACGGAGACCAAGACGAATGACCGCAGCGCTTCGGAACTATCATGAGCGGATGCAGCGAGTGCTGGACTATATCGACCGGCACCTCGATGCCGATCTCGATCTTGATATTCTGAGCGGTGTCGCAGCCTTCTCGAAGTTTCATTTCCACCGGCAGTTCACGGCGACCTTCGGATTGTCAGTGCATCGCTATATCCAGCTTGCCCGCATGAAGCGCGCTTCATACCGGCTGGCCTACAGGGACGAAGAACGCGTCACCGATATAGCGATGGATGCCGGCTACGATGCGCCGGATGCCTTCGCCCGCGCCTTTCGGCAACGGTTCGGGCAATCGCCTTCGTCGTTTCGGAAGTCTCCCGACTGGGAGCCGTGGCTTGCCGCCTTCGGGCCTCTCGACAATGCAAGGAGCAAGCTCATGCAGAAGACTTTTACCACTGACGACGTGATAATTCGCAATGTGCCCACCACGCCCGTGGCGATCATGGAGCATCGGGGCGACCCGGCGACGCTCGGTGCCACCATCCAGCGGTTCATCGCCTGGCGCAAGGCCGCTGGCCTGCACCCCAGGACAAGTCCGACCTTCAACGTCTGGCGTTCCGAGCGGCGTCCTCAGTCGCCTGCCGATTATAGCGTGGATCTTTGTGTCGGGACCGACCAACCGATCGAGGCGAACGGCAAAGAGATCAAAGCCGGCGAGATCCCTGGCGGACGCTGCGCGGTGCTGCGCGTCGTCGGCAACACCGACAATCTGGAGCCCGGCGCGCTCTACCTTTATCGCGACTGGCTTCCGGCCAGCGGCGAGGAAGCACGCGACTTCCCGATCTATTGTCAACGGCTGAGCTTCTTCCCGGAAGTGGCGGAGCATGAGGCGGTGGCGGAACTGTTGCTGCCGCTGAAATAGCGCCCTCCGGCGGCGGCTTGTCCATTCGGATCGCTGGACGTGGACGGGCCGTTGTCACCCCAAGCCGGCCGGTTGGCCAGAATGTTCGAGGCTGTCCGCTCCTTTGACCGGGTCAGCAATTCGCATGGCAGTTGGCGACCATCAGCTCGCGGATTTATGCGCTCTTCAATACCAATTGCGATATAAAACCAGTTGAGCTAACTTGAGACCGATTGCATAATGCAATCGGGCCTGCGCGGATGTGCCGTTTGAGGAGGAAGTGAGGATGTCTAAGCTTGTGTTCGGAATGAACCAGTCCCTGGACGGCTACGTCGATCATATGGCGTTTGCGCCAAGCCCGACGCTCTTCCGCCACTTCATCGAAGAGGCTCAGCGGCAGGCGGGCAGTGTGTACGGTCGCCAGATGTATGAGGTCATGCGTTATTGGGACGACGAACATCCGGAATGGGATGCAGAGCGACAGGCCTTCGCGGCGGCGTGGCGGAATCAGCCGAAATGGGTCGTCTCGCGCTCGTTGAAGTCGGTCGGTCCCAATGCCAGGCTCGTTGGGGAAGATCTTGAGGCCGCAATCCGCGAGCTGAAGGCGGAACGCGACGGGGAGATCGAAGTTGCCGGCCCCAATTTGGCGCAAAGCCTCACCGCACTTGGCCTGATCGATGAGTATCGAATCTACCTGCACCCCGTCGTGCTCGGTCACGGCAAGCCATATTTCGCCGGACCCCGGCCGCCGCTCCGCCTGATGGCTCACGATCGGATTGGCGAGGATGTGATCAGGTTGACCTACGTTCCGGCTTGATCTCGCGACTTGCGGCGCCAGCTTCTGCTGAAGTGCGCCGGAGGCGCTAGCCCTCGCCGGCTGCTGGGCTGCAGGGGCTGCCTGTTGGCTTGCCAACTGTTCGGGTTGAGACTGTGCTTGGGCAGCACCTGCGGGTATCAGGGCCGTGATCAGCAGGGCGGCTAATTTCATAACGACTCTCCATTTTGTCGATGCCGGCGGGCCTTCGACGATCCTTTCATGCGATTTCTACCTGCTCTCAGAGGTCGTAGTGGCCGCCGAAATCAGCGCGTGCTTTTTCCAGAACCTGGCGGCCTCCGATATCCATCCAGCCGCACTGGTGCCAGAACCGATGCCAAAGCCATGGCCGACATCGTCATAGAGCCGATACTCGACCGGTGTGCCCTGCTTCCGCAGAGCTTCGACGCGTCGCTGCATGGCCGCCGGCGGGGAAATGCCATCATGTGCGCCGACCACCACGAAAGTGGGTGGCTCAGTCGCCGCATAATCGGAGTGGGCGGTATAGGCCATGACAACAGCGGCAGGCTTGGGAAGGGGCTCACCCCCGAAAGCCGCCGTGCCATGCGAGCCCATGGACGCCGCCAGCCGCGCGCCCGCAGAACTTCCCCAGAGCGAATAGTGTTCGGTGCTGACGCCGAGCTGGCCCGCGTTGCGGAAAATATAAGCCAGGGCGGCAGACAGATCGCCCATTGCGGCCGCGCGTCCCTGGCTGACGCGATATCGCAGCACAAACGCATTCAGGCCCTCGGCATTGATGCCTGCCGCATAGGGAAAGCCCTCGTGAACGGAGCCGACATAGGAGAACCCGCCGCCTGCGGCGATCACGGCAAACGGTGCGCCTGCCTTGCCGCGGAAAAAGAACAGACCGGTCTCGTTCAGGGACGGATCAGCCCGTTTTTGCTCGGCGGTATAGATGTCATGGAAGACCGTATTGCCAGCAGTCTCGTCATCAATCATCCGGTTCAGGCCGGCAACGACAACCTCCGGATCAACATTCGTGTGATACGGCAGGAGGGCGCCAAAGTCGCGGATCAGCATCGTATCATCGACGGCACGCTCGTGCCGGGGCATGATCAAGGGGGCAAAGCCTGAGAAGGCCGGATGCTGCAGAAGATCCTGAATCGGACTATCTGCAGTCAGGTGGGTGGAGCGGCCGGCCTGCCCGCTGCCCAGGCGGCTCTGTTCCGAGCTCGCCAGCGCCTGCGCCGGCTGCGCGGTCTCAGCCCCGGATGTTCCCAGAAACAAGGACAGCGCCATGAATACGGGCTTAGCAATCACCGGGCCGACTCTTCCCGATCGGCGCCTCGATGACACCACGATCGTAAGCGCCCCGGAACAGTTCGAGCATCGCAGGTCGGTCGGTGGGAGTGCCATACATGCCCGCCCATTCCCATGCAGCCCATTTCCATACAGCCAAGGCCGAGGGCCGGGCCTTCAAGGCTTCCGAGTTTCCTGGTTTTCATAGCGCGACCCTTTCCGTTTCCGGGGCGTCGGTTGATTAAGCTTTTTCGCGCGCTTCCACGCCCGAGAACTGCAGCACGCGATCGGGCAGGCGCTGTCCCTTGATCTCGATTGCGCGCACCGAGGTATTCAGTTCATCGAGTTCGGCCGGGGTGAACTGGATTGCCGGTGCGCCGATGTTTTCGAGCATGTGCGGCATTTGCGTGGCGCCGGGGATCGGTACAATCCACGGCTTCTGATGCAGGAGCCAGGCCAGCGCGATCTGCGAAGGCGCTGCCTGTTTCCGCTCCGCCCACGTCTTGACCACGTTCACAAGGGTCAGGTTGTGCGGCAGGTTCTCCGGCGAGTAGCGGGATTCATCGTGGCGGATGTCGCCCTCTGCAAAGCGCGTCCGCGCGTCGATGGCGCCGGTGAGGAACCCTACACCCAGAGGGCTCCACGGCACGAAGCCAATGCCGAGTTCCTCACAGGTCGGGATGACTTCCGCCTCGGCCCCGCGCCATACCATGGAATATTCGTTCTGCACGGCAGTGAGGGGCAGTTCGGCATGGGCGCGGCGAAGCGTTTTCAGACCCATCTCGGAGAGGCCCCAGTGCAGGACCTTTCCCTCTGCGATCAGATCCTTGACGGCGCCGGCGACATCCTCGATCGGCACTTCCGGGTCGACACGGTGCTGGTAGAGAAGATCAATGCGGTCGGTGCGAAGACGCTTGAGCATACCGTCGACCGCGAGCTTGATGTGATCGGGGCGGCTGATACGGCCTGGGCGGCGTTCGCCGGTCACCAGGTCAACGTCCCAGCCAAACTTGGAGGTGATCACGACCTGGTCACGGAATGCGGCAATGCCTTCCCCAAGAATGCGCTCACCTTCATGCGGACCGTAAGCCTCGGCGCAATCGAAAAAGGTAACGCCACGATCGAAAGCCGTCCGGATGATGTTGTACATTTCAGACCGGGTCGGGATGGTCGTCTGAAAATTGCGATGCATGTTCTGGATGCCGATGCCGACGCTGGAGACCTCGAGCGTGCCGAGCTTGCGCCGGGCGCCGGAGGAGAGCGTGGTCGTCACGGGCGTTACCTGTTGTGCGGCGGCGGGACCGATCGCGGCGGCGCCGATGGTGGCGGCCGCAACCAATCCTGCCGCTCCGAGCAGCGATCGACGGCCGATTTCCGGGCCGGGACGTTCAACATTCCGCATGAAAAATCCTTCGTGAAAGAGTGCGCTGTGCATCATTGCCTGGAGACGCAATGCGTCACCGGCGCCTGTGCCGGCGCGTAGAGCCGGAGCGGCCTCATCAAGATAAGCGGCTGAGAACTGGATGATAATGTGCTATAATCCGCATGTGGTATTTAGGAGAGCTAACAAATCCATGGAGTTCAACGACCTTGCTGCATTCGCCGCGGTGGCCCGGGCACGGAGCTTCACCAAGGCTGCAGCGCAGTTGGGTGTGTCGCCGTCGGCGCTGAGCCAGACAATCCGCAATCTTGAGGAGAGGCTGGGACTTCGCCTGCTGACCCGCACCACGCGCAGCGTAGCATCCACCGACGCCGGGGAACGCCTGCTGCGCACCGTTGGACCACGCTTTGATGAGATTGAGGCGGAACTGGCAGCCCTGGGCGAGCTTCGGGACAAGCCCGCAGGGACGTTCCGGATCACCTCGGGTGAACACCCGGCCGTAAGCATCCTCCAGCCGGCCCTCAACAGGTTCCTGCTGGACTATCCGGACATTCGGGTTGAGATCATCATTGATGCCGGCCTGAGGGATATTGTTGCCGAAGGTTTTGACGCCGGCGTCCGGATGGGCGAACAGGTCGCGAAGGACATGATTGCAGTCCGCATCGGCCCTGACATGCGCATGGCTCTGGTCGGATCTCCTGCTTACTTTGAGCGCAACCCGCGCCCCGGAACCCCCAACGATCTGGCTGCCCACAGCTGCATTAACGCGCGGCTGCCGACCTATGGAGGTCTATTCACATGGGGACTGGAAAAAGACGGGCGTGAAGTGAGGGTGCGCGCCGAGGGGCAGCTCGTGTTCAACAGCCTCGCACTCAGATATCAGTCTGCCCTGGACGGCCTGGGACTGGGCTACATGCCCGAAGACAAGGTGATGCCTGCGATAGCGGACGGGCGCCTGATCCGGGTGCTCGAGGACTGGTGTCCGACGTTTCCCGGATATCACCTGTACTATCCGAGCCGGCGCCAGCCTTCTCCCGCTTTGAGCCTGCTTCTGGACATTCTCCGGTATCGAGGCCCGTAAGCGGCCAGCCTTTGCCCACTCAATCACCCTCATCGTGTGGTCGGTCAGTAGGTTGGCCTGGCGCGCCTGGCCGCGGACCTCCGCGCGTGACGAAAGCAGTGCGGCTCGTGGTCGTCGATCATGACGACCGCGCGCATCCAGGCATGGACGGTCTTCCTATCAAGAGGGGGTGAAGAGTCTCGATAAGCAATCAGTCTTTTCGCAACGCCTCACTCGAGAATCTCTGCACCCCCGCTCAGATCAGCCTGCGTTGCTCGGCACCGGCGTGTTGAGCAGCTGCTGCTCCCAGAGGTACGCGATGCCGCTACCGGCGGCGTGCTGCTTGAGAACCTCCGTCAACTCTGCAGCGTGCTCGGTGCGCGCCCAGTCGCGCTGCCATTCGGACGCCAGCGCCAGCCAGGTCATCATGTTCGCGCCAGCCGCGATCATCCGCTGGATGGCGACCTCGTGGGCCTCGACCGAAGTGCCGCCCGACGCGTCGGTGATAACAGTCACATCCCAGCCTTCGCCGAGCGCCTGGATCACCGGCATCGCGACGCAGATTTCGGTCCACAGGCCGGCGATGATCAGCTGCTTGCGGCCGGTCGCTTTGACCGCGTCCACGACGTTCCTGTCTTCCCAGGTATTGATGAACGTACGGTCGATGACCTCGTGGCCGGGAAATACGTCGGTGATTTGCGGGAAGATGAGACCGCCCCGATCGGCGATCACGCTCGTCAGGATGGTGGGAACACCGAAAGCCCTCGCGGCCTTCGCCAGTGCCGTCGAATTGTTGACCACTGCATGCGGATCGTGGCTGTTCAGGTTCGCGAGCTGGTAGGGCTGGTGGTCGATCAGAACGAGTACCGAATCTTCGGGACGAAGAAGCGAAGCAAGGCCGTTACGAAAGGTCATTATTACTTCCTTTGCTGCCGCCCATGAGCGGCATTGGTTTTGCGGGAGACATGCGCCAGGGGCGACGTTGCCTGGAAGCAGTATTGCCGTTCCTATTCGAGATGCGGTAGCACGCTTTTATGGCAAGCTGTGTCGCGGAAAGGGGAACGCTAAATGGATATCGAAGAACTGCAGACATTCGTGGAAGTGGCTGATGCCGGGGGCGTTTCGCCGGCCGCGCTCCGGCTCGGCGTCTCCAAGTCGATCGTCAGTCGGCGGCTTTTCCGGCTTGAAGCGGAACTTGGTGTCCAGCTTCTTGCACGGACCACCCGGGGCGCCGCTCTCACGGAAGCAGGGGTCACGTTCCGAGATTATGCAGCGAGAGTCTGCGCCGAGATCGACGTGGCCAGGGAAACGATCCTACCCGCCGGTGACCTTCGCGGCCGCTTGCGAGTTGCCGTGCCGCTTTCCTTCGGCCAGACTCACTTCGCTCCCATCCTCGCGGAAATGGCGCGCCGCCACCCCCAGCTCCACATCCACACCTGCTACAGTGATCGCTTCGTCGATCTCATCACAGAGGGTTATGATTGTGCGATCCGGGTTGGCTATCTTCAGGACTCCAACTTGATCGCAAGACGCGTCGGACCGATCTATGGGAAGTTCGTCGCAAGCCCGGACTACATCAAGGCGCATGGGTCTCCCGAGACGCCGGAGGAACTCGTCGCTCATGAGGCCCTCATGCAGGGCACCGAAGCCTGGCAACTCATGGATGGCGACAAGATCATCACGGTTCGTCCGCAGGGGCGCTTTAAAGCCGACAACGGCACTGCTCTGGTCGCCGCCGCGGTAGCAGGATTAGGGATCGCTTACCTGCCCGATTGCCTTACCCATGAATATATTGCCTCCGGCGCGCTTGTGCCGGTCATGACGCATTATCCACCACCCCCGGCAGGTGCCTATGTCATCCGCCCGCCAGGTCAGCATCCCGCACGGAAGATACGGGTCCTCACCGAATTGCTGATTGAGTATTGCGAACCGGCTCCGTCCTTTCACGATTTGAGGTGGGCAGATTAAGAGCCGCCCCGTGAGATCATCTGACCAACCTCCATCTGGTCGCGCGCCGCGACCACATCGGCGGTATGCAAGCCGCTTTCGAAGCGTTGGTACACGCAGGCCAAGTGACTTAGCGCGATATCACCATGTCCAGTTTGCAGCGCGAGTTTGGCCTGTTGGGTCGCAGCGCGCAGTTCGAGAGTTAGAGCGCCGCTTCGCTGCGCCGCCCGCACCGCCATGGCCAAATTTTCCACGGCGGAAAGGACATCACCCTCGCGCCACCGCGTGAGGCCAATGACGCGGAACAATTCTGAGCGACACCAAGCCTCGTCCCGCTCCAGATAATCGCTGGCTTCTGCCGCGACGGCGCGCGCGACATCGAGACGATTATGGGACAGAGCAGCGTCCGCGAGCATTGCGAGGTTCATTGCGAAATGAATCCGCAGATTGCGGCTCCTGAGTCCGCCGATAGCGTCACGCATTCTGTCTACCGCCTGCGCGTCACGGCCAGCGGTGTCGATGGCAGCCCGATAGAATCGAATAAGGGGCGGCCAAATGTCCAGCTGACAGATTTGGTACTGCGCTTCCAGCCGCTTCAACTGGTCCTGCGCCACGTCAAGAAGGCCAGACCAAAGCGATACCGAAAGTCCCCCCACCGCCAACGCATGCATGAGCGAGACGGGATGGCCGATGGTCGTTGCGGCCAAAATGCATTCCTGCGCCACATCAAAGGCCTCCCGGTGCTCGCCGACTACCCACAGCATCGGCGCGAGATAGGACCGTATTCCGACGAAGCGATCGAGTTGAAACCTTGACGTCTGCGAGCGATAGGCGACCGTGGAATGGCTGCGTGCCAACGCCTTGAGGCCGGTGACCGAAGTCTCGATATCGCCGCAGTAGAAACGGTTGACCAATTCCAGTCTCGTGACATCGGGCACCGCCGAGTGACCTCCTTCCTGGTTGAGGATGCCGCGGAGTTCGGAAAGGGCGGACAGGACTTGGCGATGATTTCCGGCGAATGTCTTCGCGCCGGCCCAGCCCATCGTCGTTCGCAACCGGTACTCGACATTCCCGGTTTCGTCGGCAAGGCTCCTCGCTTCACGCCACGCCGCTTCAATCTCCGGTCCGCGATCGTCGCCGAAATTGAGATTGAGGGCGTGCGCCGACACGAGTTTCAATCTGAGCACAACATCGTCCATAGCCAGACCATTCAGCCCCTCCACCACTTCAGCCACGCGCGTTCGGGTCTCTGAGAGGGAGGACAGCTCGTTCCACAGTGGAATGGCGGCTGCGGTCAGCCGGATGCCGAGTTCCCTGTTGTGTCCATCACGCCACGCCCAATCGATGGCTCGGTGGAGATCATTTCCCCAACGGCCGTAACGTGCGGTCCAATCTTCGCGCGCTCGCCAGTTCCACTCGACTTCGCCTTGTTCGAACAGAGCCAGCAGGTAGCGGGCATAGCTCGCCATCGCCGCCTGCTCTTCGCCGCTCGCGCGAAGGCGTTCGCTGGCGAAGCTCCGCGTGCTGTCAAGGAGGCGATAGTATCGGTGTCCGCTATGATAGCTGACAGACGACAACGATCTGGCGGCAAGGCTCTCCAGCCACGCCCCGACATCTTCTGCCGACCCGAGATGGCCGCAGACGCCGACAACATCGTTCAGCGTGAAAATTCCACTAAATAGTGATAGATGACGCAGCAGACATGCTTCGCGCTCGGGAAGTAACCTATAGCTCCAGTCCAGCATCGCCATCAGCGTCATATGCCGAGGCGCCGCCGCGTTCCCCTGCAACACAAACGCATCGAAGGCATTCTCCAACAGGTCGGCCAGCTTGGCAGGCCCATCGGTGGACAGCCGCGGCGCCGCCAATTCTATCGCCAGCGCGATACCATCGAGGCGACGGCTAATGGCCGCGAGCGAAGAGGCGTCCGCATCGTCGAGCCGATATCCCTGCGTCACCGCGCGCTGTACCAGCAATTCTACGGCCGAAAAGTCTAACGCCGCTGCCGCGTCCAGCTCGCTCCCCGCGGGCGGAAAGCGAAGCGGTGCGAGACGATAGACCGACTCCCGCCTGCACCGGAGTGGCTCTCGACTCGTCGTGACGACGAGAAGCCTCGGAAGCGCGTGATTGAGGTGGTCTGCAACCGTCGCCGCGGCGTTCAACACATGTTCGCAATTGTCGAGCACCAGCAACAATTCACGGTCGCGCAACATTTCGACAAGACCTGCCAGGATATTGACGAGATTGCTGTTCAGGCCACACGCAAAGGCAATTGCCGGCGCTACCAGCTGCGGAGAGTCGATCGCCGCAAGATCGACGAAGCAGACGCCGTCCTTCAAGCTCTCACCGACTTGCCATGCGGTGGCAACTGCTACGCTCGTCTTGCCGACGCCGGGCGGGCCGACAATTGTAAGCAGCCTGGTCTCGGCAAGCGCGCCGGCGAGGTCGGCCATAGCCTCGTCGCGCCCGATCAGCGCCGGTGGGGCTGGCAATTCCCCTGTAATACCTCTGACCGCCTCGGAAAGAGCTGCCCCGTCAGCAACGCCGAGGACGCGCAGTGGCGCGACGAACCGATAGCCGCGGCCCGGCACGGTTGCGATGCAAGTTAGATCGGGCTCAACCTGCGCCAGAGCGCGCCGCAGCACTGCGATGTTGACCTTGAGGTTGCTCTCATCGACGAAAACGTTCGGCCAGGCTGCGCGAAAGAGCTCGTCCTTACTGACAACGATACCAGGCCGGCGTACCAGCGCATGAAGTAGATCGATCGCACGGGATCCGACACGGATTGGAACCTCGCGATGAAGCAACAACTGGCGAGCGGGGATGAAGCGGCAGTCGCCGAAACAATAGGTTGTTACATTGGCCTCTTCCAATTCTTCCATCGTAGCTCCCTGGCTGAAGTAATCTCCACGGCTGCATCAAATTTACCTTTTTTAACCGGCGCCGCCAGCGCCTCGATGCTATTTACGTTCCCAGGCCAACTTGAGAAAAGGCTGAGCCGGTTGGTCCGGGCGCAAGTCGGTCGGCACGAAAACATTCAGGCATTTGGGCGCTCTACCTCCGGGGGCCATTCCCGGTAGCGCTCGTGTCGGACTGACAGAGCGGAAACCGGATGGAAGGAACGGCCGCATGCCTCGCACGCTCAACACACTGACGCTGTCGGATGCGAAGCAGATGCTGCAGGCCGGCGAGGCCAAGGCAGCCAACCTCGGCATCCCCTACAATATCGCGGTGGTCGATGCCGGAGGCGCGCTGATCGCATTCACCCGCCAGGACGGTGCGCTCGCCGGGAGCATCGATCTTGCGATCGGTAAGGCGAAGACAGCGCGCTTGTTCGACAAGACGACGGAATATCTTGCCGAGCTCGCTCAGCCCGGCGCACCGCTGTTCGGGATCGAACAGAGCAATGGCGGCAATGTCGTGATCTTCGGCGGTGGCCTGCCGGTAAAGTACGACGACCAGATCATCGGCGCGGTCGGCACCAGCGCCGGTTCGGTCGAGCAGGACATCGCGGTCGCCGTGGCGGCAGCAGAAGCAATTTCACCAAATGCGAAACCGTAGGGAGACTTGCGATGAAAGCAGCGCGTATCTTGGAGTATAAAAAGGCCCTGGTTCTCGAGGATATACCGGTCCCCGATATTCAACCCGACGAGGTACTGGTGAAGGTTGCTGCCTGTGGCATGTGCCGGTCGGATGTGTTGCTGATCGACGGCTTCTTCCAGGGCTATGGCGATATCCCCCCACCGGTCATTCCCGGCCATGAAATTACAGGCACGATCGAGAAAATCGGCAGCGTCGTGCCAAAGGCTGCTGGTATCGAGGAAGGCGATCACGTGGTGGTCGCACCCGGTTGGGGCGACGGTGTCTGCCGCCATTGCATGGTTGGCGACACGCACATCTGTCCCAATGTCCGTTGGCCCGGCTTCGGCCCCGATGGTGGCTTCGCGGAGTATATCCCGGTACCGGCACGCTATGTGATCAAGGTGCCGAAACACCTGAAGTTCGAGCAACTCGCGCCGCTGACCGACGCCGGGCTGACGCCCTACCGCGGCCTCAAGAAAATCCGTAACGCCGGTGGCCTCGGCCCGGATCGGGTGATCGGTGTGTTCGGCATTGGCGGGCTCGGAGCGTACGCCGTCCAATATGCCAAATTGCTTGGCGCCGGCGGTCCGGTCGTCGCAGTCGCCCGCAATGAAGAAAAGTTGCAGGTGGCCAAGAAATATGGCGCGGATCATATCATCGCCATAGAGGGCAAGTCCTCCGAGGACGTTGGCAAGGAGCTCAAGAAAGCCACTGGCCAGGACAAGTTCGATGCGATCATCGATTGCGCCGGCGCGACCGAGATGATGCAGCTCGCCTTCTCGCGGCTGGCGATCAGCGGCCACTATGCCGATGTCGGGTTCATCGGCGATCGCATCGATATCCCGTTGTTCCCGCGTGTGTCGGGCGAACAGACTTTCCACGGGTCGTTCTGGGGCAACAACGCAGATCTCACCGAGGTAATGGCGCTCGCGGCCGAAGGCAAAATCCAGCACACGATCAAGACGATCTCCTTCGACGACATCAACGAATATATCGACCTGATGCGCGACAATAAAATCGTTGGGCGTGCCGTCGTGACGTTCTGACAGCGTGAGGGCGCAACGAGACCGGATTACTGCTGCGCCAAGTATCCTGCGCCACAAGTGACTTCATGTCCGAATGAAACCCAATCTTTGAACGCATCACAATTCAAGGAGAAGATCGTGACCCAGCATGTCCTGTTCATCGTCACCAACGCAGCCGTGATCGGTCCGCACAGTCGCAAGACCGGCTTCTTTTTCGCCGAGGTCGCTCATCCTTTCGACGTGCTCGACAAGGCGGGGATCGCCGTTGAGTTCGCGTCTCCCGCCGGCGGATGGACGCCCTACGACGCGTACGACGAGAAAGACCCCGCCCAAAAAGAGTTTCTCGAGAGCAAGGCCTTCCGTCGCCTGAATCATAGCCGAAAGTTGTCCGAAGTGGACGCTGCGGACTACGACGCCATCCTGGTGCCCGGTGGCCTCGGGCCCATGGTCGACATCCAGCGTAACGCGGATGTCCAGAAGGCCATCGTGCGCGCCTGGACCACCGGAAAGCTCGTAACCGCTGTTTGTCACGGTCCGTGCGCGCTGCTCAGCGTCGACCTCGGTGATGGCACGCCGTTCGTGCGCGGCAAGAAGCTTACGTCGTTCTCGAAGAAGGAAGAGTACGACTACGCCCGCGATGACGTACCTTACGAACTTGAAGATGCGTTAAGGGCGGAGGGTGCCGAATACTCCTCTGCATCCAACTGGGAACCTCACGTCATCGTTGATGGCCGCCTTATCACCGGCCAGAACCCCGCCTCGGCGGGACCGCTGGGAAAAGAACTGGTCGCCGCCCTCAAACGGGCTGCCGTTCCGGCGTGAATTGATGAGACGCAGGCTGAAACATTCTGCCGTGCCCCCATACCGCGACCGCGCTCGTAGCTTCTCGCTCCGTCCGCTCAAACGAGTGCACTTGCGCATTTTATCGGGAGCCTATCGCATGACTCAATCGCCGGCCAAAATCACTGCCGTCCTTACTGCTCACCCCGGCAAAGCCGCCGACCTGCGATCACTGCTTGTCGGCATGGCACCGCTTTGCAGAGCCGAACCCGGCAATCTGCGCTGGGATGTCTGGCGAGACCAGGCCGTTCCCGAGCGCTACGTTCTGGATGAGCTCTATTGCGACGGTGAGGCGGTGGAGGCGCATCGCCGGACGCCGCACTACCAGGATTATCTGGCGCGCATTCCTTCGCTGACAGAGCGGTCGGCGCTGGTACTCGAGGCGGTAGCCGTGTCGTAGTCCTGTCGAGGATCGGAGAACATTCATGCTTGAAGTGGTGCAAGCCTTTGATCGGAAACATATCGCCGATCTGCCGACGGACGATGCTGCGGCCTTGGAATCGAAGCTCGAGACTGCGCGCGCACGCTTTCTGAATCGCAACGACTGGCTTGCGCCGCATGAACGCATGGCAGTGCTGCGGAGACTCGCGGACCTTGTCGCGCTGCAGCGCGAGGTCTTCGCCAAGCGCATCGCATGCGAAGGCGGCAAGCCCTACACCGACGCGCTCGTCGAGACCGACCGCGCGATCGACGGCATTCGTAATGCTGCCGATGTGCTGCGCACCCGCGGTGGCGTCGAGATCCCGATGGGCCTTACGCAGGCAAGTGACAATCGACGTGCCTGGACGATTCAGGAGCCGATCGGTGTCGTGGCCGCCATTTCCGCCTTCAATCACCCGCTCAATCTCATCGTCCATCAGATGGCACCGGCGATTGCAACCGGCTGCCCCGTCATCATCAAGCCGGCTGCAGCTACGCCGCTTTGTTGTCTCGAACTGGTCAAGCTGGTTCATGAGGCCGGGATGCCGGAGGGCTGGGTGCAGGCCTTCCTTCCCGAAAGTCGCGTTCTGTCAAGCGCGTTTGCGAGCGACGCGCGCATCGCGTTCCTGAGCTTCATCGGGTCAGCGGAAGTGGGCTGGCGCCTGCGCGCAAACCTGGCTCCGGGCACCCGTTGCGCCCTTGAGCACGGCGGCGTCGCGCCCGTCATTGTCGACCGGAGTGCCGATCTCGACGCGATCATCGAGCCCCTTGCCAAAGGCGGCTATTATCATGCTGGCCAGGTATGCGTGTCCGTCCAGCGCATTTATGTACACGCCGAACTCAAGGAGGCTTTCATCGAGCGGTTCGCCGCGCGGGTCGAGCAGCTCCGTGTCGGCGATCCCACCCGCGCCGAAACAGAGGTCGGCCCCCTGATCACGCCTGCCGAAGCCACGCGGGTCGAGACGTGGATCGATGAAGCCGCAACGGCAGGAGCCCGTCGGATCGGCGGTGGACGCCTGAGCGATACCACGCTCAAGCCGGCCATACTCGTCGATCCGCCGCGCGACACCAAGGTCTCGACGCATGAGATTTTCGGGCCTGTCACCTGCATCTACGGATATGACGAGGTCGAGGATGCGATTGCTGCAGCAAATTCCCTGCCGGTAGCATTTCAGGCGAGCATTTTCACACGCGATCTGGCTGTCGCGTTCAACGCGGCCGAGAAGCTCGACGCTTCGGCGGTGATGGTGAACGATCACAGCGCGTTCCGCACCGATTGGATGCCTTTTGCCGGCCGGCGCGAATCCGGTTACGGCGTCGGCGGCATTCCCTTTACGGCCCGCGAAATGACCGCGGAGAAGATGATCGTCTTCAAGCGCTAGCGCCGGCGCATCTTCTAAAATTATGCCTCGTGCACCCACCGGATTGGAGATCGGTCGATGTTTGGAAAGGCCTACGAAGCGCAATGCCAGGCAACGAAGTTTGCCCCGTCCAGTGCTCACCATGAGAGCCAGGCGCTGGCTCTTTTCTCGCTAGCGCTGGGCAGTTTCTGCATCGGAACGTCAGAATTCGCCAGCATGGGCATCATACAATTATATGCCGAAGACTTCGGCATCGATATTCCAACGGCGACGAATGCGATTACCGGATATGCTTTCGGCGTCGTCCTTGGCGCGCCGCTCGCCACGCTTGTCGCGGCCAGACTCAATCGTCGGACTTTGCTGCTGTGTCTGATGGCGCTATGGGTAGTTGGCAACGTCCTCTCGTCGATGGCGAGCAATATCGGCCTGTTTGCGGCCGCCCGGTTCATAAGCGGCGTGCCGCAAGGCGCTTATTTTGGAGCGGGAGCGGTTGTCGCGGCCTATTTCTTCGGCGCAGACCGCGCCGGAAAGGCTTTCGCGCTGGTCATGACCGGACTGACGATCGCAACGATCTTCGGTTCGCCCTTGGCAACCTTCCTTGGTCAGACGCTCGGGTGGCGGAACACCTATCTCGCCATGGCCGCGCTCGGCGCAGTTGCGTTTCTTGCGCTGTTCCTGTTCGTGCCGCGCACGGATGCCCTTAACGGAGGCTCGGTTCTCCATGAGTTATCCGGGCTTCGTCGATGGAGTGTTTGGGCAATGATCGCGGTTGCGGCGCTCGGAATATCAAGCATTTTTGCGGTCTACGCCTTTATCGGACCATTGGTGACCGATGTGGTGCAGCTCGATCAATCCACGATCCCCCTTGCGCTTGGTGTCTTTGGCGTTGGCATGACGGTCGGCAACGCTGTCGGTGGTCAGTTCGCAGACACTTTTGCGTTTCGCGGCCTCATCCTTGGGTACGGGATAACGCTCATCCTCCTTGTTATCTTGTCGTGCTTTGGGACGAACGCATGGGTTTTCATGCCCTGCCTCTTCGGCGTGGGTGCTGCGATGATGGCGGCGATTCCAACCATTCAGGTGCGGATGACGCATTTTGCACCGGAAGCCCCGACACTGATGGGGGCGATGAACCTGGCGGCCCTCAATGTCGCGAATGCGCTTGGGGCTTGGGGCGGTGGACTGGTCATCGCTGCGGGATACAGCGTCCTCTTTTCACCACTTGCCGGATTTGTGCTGACCGCTGCAGGGCTGCTCGTCTATTTCATCGCGCTTCCGCGAAGCGCTTCGGTCGTGCAGGCTTAGACGCACAAAAAGCCAGGCGCTGTCTGAAGCTGCGAGATCCAACATCAACAGGCGAGAGCGAGGAAGGAGAATTTCGGCGGTCCGCGATTTGCTCGGTTTCAAAGACTATCGATATCGGTTGGTCTATTTTCCTTCGAGCTCTCCGCAAAAGCGGCGTCTCCAGCCTGCCAAAAAGACCGTCAGCGATGGTGAAGTCCGTCGCCGTCAGTCGCGCGATATGGACAGCCCCGTGAGAAGCGGAGCGTATGCGGCGAGCCTGTGGGATACGAACTCCGTGAAGAGCCGCACGCGCTTCGTCTTGCGTGTCTCTCCCTGTGTGAGAAGCCAGAGCGTTCCGTACATGTGCAGGTCGGTGCCCGGTACCCTCGCCAGGTGGGGGTCGGCATCTCCGACGAAGCAGGGCAGTGTCGTGATCCCGAGCCCTTGCCGTACAGCAACGATCTGCGCCTCGCCGTCCGTGGTCCTGAATGGAACCCCCGTGGTGCGAACCTCACCCTCGCTGGCCCAATCCGGAATGCCATGAATGCTGATGACGATCCACCGGATCGGATCAGGCGCACCCGCACGCCAAGCGGCTAGTCGATCGCAGGACATGTAGACGCCGCCGAACACCTCCGGTCCCTTCAGGCCGTGAAGATTGAGCGGCAGAGTTTTACGGTCGTAGACGACGCGGATCGCCACGTCGGCCTCTCGGTTGGTCAGATTTGCCAGCTCGCCGGACGACACGATTTCCATCTCGATATCAGGATGCAGACGCGCGAAATCGGCGAAATCCGGCATGAGCAGGTGTGTCGCGAGGGTCGGAGCCAACGTCACCCGCAGAAGCCCGCGCACGCTCTGGTCGCGCCCGAAGACGCGCGTCTCCAGCTGGTGCGACGACGCTTCCATCTGGTTCGCGAGCTCAAGGACCTCCTCGCCCGCAGCCGTCAGGCGGTAGCCCGAAGGCAGCTTTTCGAACATCTGCGCCCCGAGGCGTTCCTCGAGCTGTGCGATGCGTCGCAGCACGGTCGAGTGATACACCCCGAGGCCCTCGGCGGCAGCCCGCACTGAGCCTCCGCGCGCCACGGCAAGAAAGTAGCGAATGTCATCCCAGTCGATCATGGTGCAATCCTGCACCGCGCGGTGCGTCTTCCAAAGCTCGTATCGAACGAATCGTACAGCAGTACGGGCGGTCATCCCAGCTTGCGTCGACGATAGCGGCCAAATTCCGAACGGCGGACACCGATCGTCGCGACTGGCGTCGGTCTTCCAGCCGGATCGATTTTGCACCACCGATGTGCGCACTTCCGCACTCAACAACTGATGCCGGCGGACCCATTTCGACGGTCTCGGGGGCGTCCCCGAATGATCAAAGGATGCATGACATGAACAGACTGAATGGAAAGACCGCCGTGATCACCGGTGGCGCTACCGGCATCGGCCGCGCCGCAGCAAAGCGGTTCATCGAGGAGGGCGCCTTCGTCTTCATCTTCGGCCGCCGGCAGGAAGCGCTCGACGCCGCTGTGGCCGACCTCGGGCCCAATGCTCGCGCGGTGAAGGGCTCGGTCTCCGATCTGGCCGACCTCGACCGGCTTTACGGGGCGGTGAAGGCCGAGCGTGGAACCCTGGATATCGTCTTCGCCAATGCCGGGGCGGGAAGCCAGCTTGCGCTCGGCAAGATCACCGCCGAGCACATTGACGAAACCTTCGACACCAATGTGAAAGGTACGATCTTCACGGTCCAGAAGGCGCTGCCGCTGATGGGCCAGGGCGGTTCGATCATCCTGACCGGATCGAGCGCCGGCACCACGGGCGCACCGGGATTTACGGCCTACAGCGCAAGCAAGGCGGCAGTACGCAACCTCGCGCGGACCTGGGCGGAGGACCTGAAGGGCACCGGCATCCGGGTAAACGTGCTGTCACCCGGGGCGACGGCGACCGAACTTGCGAAGGAGGCGCTGGGCGAGGAAGGCCAGAAGGCCTACGGGGCGATGACGCCGCTCCAGCGTATGGCCGATCCGGCGGAGATCGGGGCGGCGGCTGCCTTTCTCGCGTCGTCGGACAGCAGCTTCATGACCGCCAGCGAGGTCGCGGTTGACGGCGGCCTTGCGCAACTCTGACGCGCTGCACCTGGCCAGGCGCTCCATTCGATTTTTTCGGAGCTCCGTAGGGCTCGGTAGATAACCCAGCGCCGTTCAGGGCCAGGAAATCAATATCAACACAATATCGGAGAAGCATTTATGAGCTACGCAATTGTAGGATTCGGTAAGATAGGCCAGGCCCTCGCCCACGCCTTCGCCCGTAAAAACATCGAGGTGACCGTCGCGAGCCGCCGGCCGCCCGAGGCGTTGGCGCCGCAGGCTCGGGCGATTGGACCCACGGTCGTCGCCAAGTCGCTGCGGGACGCACTCGAGGCCGACACGATCATCCTGGCGGTCCCGTTCGGGGAGCATCGCGAGGTTGCGAAGGCCTTGCCGAGCTGGAAAGGCAAGACGGTCATCGATGCGATGAACGCATTTCCCGTCCCTGAAGAGCTGGACGGCCTCCCGTCCTCCGCCTTCGTCGCGAAATCGTTCACCGGCGCCAAGTTCGTGAAAGGGTTCAATCACCTGATTGCCGCCACCCTGGCTGCCGATCCGATCGTCGAGGGCGGCCACCGGGTCGTCTTTCTGTCGAGCGACGACGAGGACGCGATCGCTCCCGTGGCGGATTTGGCCAAGCAACTGGGGTTCGCACCCGTCGAGCTGGGAAAGCTCAACGAGGGTGGCGCGCTGGTGCACGCACGCGGCCGCACTTGGGGCCAGCTCATCTTCCAGGATTTGCTCAAGAAGGAGCAGTAATCGATCTATGATCGCGTGATCGACGCCGAGAACTGGTCGCGCGCGCTAAAGCATGTCGCGCAAAAGTGTGCAGCGGTTTTGCGATAACGACATGCGTAAAGACAAAGAGTTAAAGCACGATGCGTAGATTCAAAGTGTTAGAGCGTCCTTCGTGCGTCCGAAAGGACTCACGGCGCTCTAACATCTTCGAGCAGCGCGCGACCGAATATTTGAAGGCCACAAAGTCGTGAAGGTTGGGGTGGGCCTGACGGCGGTACTCCCCTCACTCCCACTCGATCGTGCCGGGCGGCTTGCTCGTCACATCATAAACCACGCGATTGATGCCGCGCACCTCGTTGATGATGCGGGTCGCGGCGCGGCCGAGGAATTCCATGTCGTAGTGGTAGAAGTCCGCCGTCATGCCGTCGACCGAGGTGACGGCGCGCAACGCGCAGACGAATTCATAGGTGCGCCCGTCGCCCATGACGCCAACGGTCTGGACGGGGAGCAGCACGGCGAAGGCCTGCCATATGGCGTCGTAGAGGCCGGCTTTGCGGATTTCGTCGAGATAGATCGCATCGGCTTCGCGCAGGATCTCCAGCTTTTCGCGGGTGATGCCGCCGGGGCAGCGGATCGCAAGGCCGGGGCCTGGGAAGGGGTGGCGGCCGATGAAGCTGTCGGGCAGGCCGAGCTCGCGGCCAAGCGCGCGCACCTCGTCCTTGAAGAGCTCGCGCAGCGGCTCGACGAGCTGCATCTTCATGCGCTCCGGCAGGCCGCCGACATTGTGGTGCGATTTGATCGTCACCGACGGGCCGCCGGTGAAGGAAACGCTCTCGATCACGTCGGGATAAAGGGTGCCCTGGCCGAGGAAATCGGCGCCGCCGAGCTTCTTTGCCTCTTCCTCGAAGGTTTCGATGAACAGCCGGCCGATGATCTTGCGCTTGGTTTCCGGGTCGCTGACGCCTTCGAGTTCGCCGATGAAGCGATCGGCGGCATCGACGTGCAGCAGGTGCAGATTGTAGTGCTCGCGGAACATGGCGACGACGCCGGCCGCCTCATCCTTGCGCATCAGCCCGTGGTCGACGAGGATGCAGGTCAGCTGGTCACCGACGGCCTCGTGGATCAAGAGCGCTGCGACGGAGCTGTCGACGCCGCCCGAAAGCGCGCAGATGACGCGCTTGTCGCCCACTTGCGCGCGGATCTGCTCGACCGCCTTCTGGCGATAGGCCGACATCGACCAGTCGCCCTTGATGCCGGCGATGTTATGAATGAAATTGCCGATCAGCTTGGCGCCATCAGGCGTATGCACGACCTCGGGGTGGAACTGCACGCCGTAATATTTGCGCTTCTCGTCGGCGATGAAGGCATAGGGCGCGTTGGAGGAGGTGGCGACCACTTCGAAACCATCCGGCAGCGCGGTGACGCGGTCGCCATGGCTCATCCAGACCTGATGGCGCGAGCCGGAGGACCAGAGGCCCTCGAACAGCTGGCAGTCCCTGTCGACCTCGAGAAAGGCGCGGCCGAATTCGCGGTGATGGCCGCTCTCGACCTTGCCGCCGAGCTGCATGCACATCGTCTGCTGGCCGTAGCAGATGCCGAACACCGGCAGGCCGCTGTCGAAGATGATCTGGGGCGCTCGCGGCGATCCCTCGTCCACCGTGGAAGCCGGGCTGCCGGACAGGATCACGGCCTTCGGCTGCAGGCGGTTGAAGCCCTCTTCGGCCGATTGGAAGGGAACGATCTCGCAATAGACGCCGGCCTCGCGCACGCGCCGTGCGATGAGCTGGGTCACCTGGCTGCCGAAATCGACGATGAGAACGGAGTCGGGATGTGCTGTCTGGGTCATGGCGAGGCTTTAATGAAAAGCGCCTCGCCTTGCAATCCGGGAAATCGGCGGCATCGGGTTTTTATTGTTCCGATTGTCCCCCGCGCGTCTGACAAGGCGCGCGGCGCTGTAGGGCTCAGAACCAGAAAACCCCGTCCTCCAGCGCCGTGAACAGGCTGTCGACGCCGTAAGAGAGCTTGCGGTCGACGATGTGCAGATATTCGGTCCAGCCGGAAATATGCTGCAGCTCGACGGCGCCGTCGGAAATGCCGCGAAGGCCGATCAGCGGCAGTTTGTAGCCCTGGCAGGCCCGCAGCACCGCATAGGTCTCCATATCGACCATGTCGGCGTCGATGCCCGTATAGGCGGCGCCCGAAATGATGTTGCCGCCGGTGGAAAGGCTTGCTTCGGCAATGCCGGGAATGCGCAGAGGCAGCTCGAGCGTTGCCGGCAGGTCGAGAAAGGGTGTCTTGCCCTTTTCGAAGCCGAGCGGCGAGGCGTCCATGTCGCGGTAGGAAACCGAGGTCACCTGATAGATTTCGGTCTGCTCCAGTTTCGTCGAGCCGGCCGAGCCGAGGGACACGACGAGATCGGGCAGGTCGTCGACGGCATCCAGCCGCGCCAATGTCTTGCTCAGCGCGATGGCTGCCTCGACCGGGCCGACGCCGGTCATCAGAGGTTCGATGCGCGAACGCAGGAAGGGACCGTATTCGGCCTCCGCCGCCATGACGAAAAGGATGGATTTCCCCGCGACCGATTTCAGTTCGAACTTCATCCCGTAATGCCCTCTCTACCGCGGATCACCATCATCGTTCCGGTCATGGAGGCGATGAGTTTCGCCGGCCCGTCGCTGATCGCGTAGCCTCGTCCGTCGGCGACGATGATGGTGGAGCCGGGTTTGGTGATTTCCCCGCGAAACAGGAAACGATCGCCACGCCCCGGCGACATGAGATTGACCTTGAACTCGATCGTCAGGATCGAGGCCTCCGGGTCGATGACGCTGTAGGCGGCAAAGCCGCAGGCCGAATCGAGCGCTGCGGAAATGATGCCCGCATGCAGGATGCCGTGCTGCTGTGTCAGTTTGACGTCGAAGGGTAGCTCGATCTCGACGACGCCGTGCTCGACGCGCGTCAGCTCCGCGCCGATCGTTTCCATCGCCGCCTGCCGCGCAAAATTACGGCGGATTCGCGCGCGGAAATCGCCCCTGTCAGTCTCGCTCATGTCTGCCCCTCTTGCAGCCGCGAAATTGGCATGGCGCGCCGCATTCGACAAGCTGGACATTGCTGAAATCGGTCCGGGCGGCGATGGAAACCCGGGACCGTGTCGCCGGGGCAACCCTTCGCCTTTCGGTCGCCGTGCGAGCCGGCACAGCTGGCCGGTACCGCTGGCCAGTACCGGTGGATTGTGGCGATCCGATGCGAAGACGATTGCAGCTTCGCGCGGTGCGCGTATTCTCCGCATCGGGTCGCGAAATGATGGAGCGCCGGCGGCATGACGACGATATCGCAATCGGTGCGGAATTTCGAGACCTGGCTGGCCGGCGAACTCGGCGACGATCTCGTCAAGGACGATCTCCGGGAGAAGCACGAGAAGATGCGGAGCGACGATTTCGTCTTCCTGCGCGCCACCTATTGGCGCTGGTGCGAGATCATCCTCGATATCTGCCCGGAAATGACAGGCGCGCCTCAGGTGCTGGCGATCGGCGACACGCATCTGGAGAATTTCGGCACCTGGCGCGATATCGAGGGCCGGCTCGTCTGGGGCGTTAATGACTTCGACGATGCGGCAGTGATGCCCTATGCATTTGATCTCGTTCGCCTTGCGGCAAGCGCCGTCTTGGCCCGCGGCGACGACGGTCCCTCGGTTCGCATGATCGGCGAGCTGATCCTCAGTGGTTATCGCAGGGGCCTTGAAAATCCGCTGCCCGTCATCCTCGAGCGCGACCACAAATGGCTGCGCAAGGCGCTGTTGCTGCCGAATTCCGAACGCCGGGAATTCTGGGAGAAATACGAAATGTTGCAGCCCGGCAAGAAGCCGGCACCACCAGCCTATGTCAAGGCGCTCGCAGACGCGCTGCCGTTGGGGTCAGGATCCTTCGTGGCGAAGCCACGCAGCGGCGGCACCGGCAGCCTCGGCCGGCCGCGTTTCGTCGCCTATGCCGAATGGCAGGGTGGACCGGTGCTGCGCGAGGCAAAGGCGCTGGTGCCGTCTGCCTGGTCGCTTCGCCACAACCCGCAGGATGTGGCGATCCATGCAAGCGAGATCGCCAATGGGCGGGCGCGCTCAGCCGATCCGCATTACCGGGTTTCCGGCCGCACCCTTGTGCGCCGGCTCTCGCCGAGCAGCTGCAAGATCGAAATCGACCGGCATCCCGAGATCCTGCTTTCGCCGACGATGCTCGAACTGATGGGCTTCGAGATCGCCAATTGCCATTCCGACGATGCGGCGGCTGCGGCGATCCTGAAGGATTTGACGGCGCGGGGAAACGACTGGCTGCACGAGGCGGCAAGGGCCGCGGCATCGAGCGTCGGCGCCGAACAGAAAGCCTATTCCCGCGCCGGCTAAAGCAATTCCAGCAAAAGTGTGCAGCGGTTTTGCGTCCGGAATTGCGCTTCTCTGATTTAGATCCGCACGATGTGCTGATCCCAGGCGACGTCGCTGCGGGTCGACAGAAAATCGCCGTCATAGGAGGAGACGGCAAAGCCGCTTCTGGCCGGGGCGATGCCCGCCGCATCCGGAACGGAAGTCTCAGCCAGCATCTTGCCCGTCCTTGCGTCGATGGTCACCGAGGCGCCGCCCTTCGGCGAGGTGATGCCGACGAGACCTTCGCTGCGATTGACGGCGATCGCCCCGACGTAATTGGCGAGCCGGCGCGTCGTCTCCTCCGGCAGGTCGATGAAGGAAAGATCCTCCCCCTTGGCGAAATGGCCGACAAGCGGCGGCAAATCCTTGCGGTGGCCTTCATACTGGCAGGCGAACCAGATGCGGCCCGCGCCATCGAGATCGACATGGCGGGTGGAGAGTTCTGCCCATTCCGCCGGCAGCACATGTTTTTCGACCAGCGCGCCGGTCGCCGCATCGATCAGCGCCAGCGACGGCTGCATCTCTCCGAGATTGAGCTTGGTGCGGCCGAAATCCGGATGCGTCTCGATGCCGCCATTGGCAACGATCAGCAGGCGTCCGTCGTCGGAAACGGTCATGTCGTGCGGACCGATGCCGTAGGTCTCGAATTCGCCGATGCGGGTGAGGCGGTCGGTGGCGTCGTAGAGGCCGATCATGCCGCGATTACCGTCGAAGTCGTTCTCGCTGGCGTAGAGCAAACGGCCGTCAGGAGAGAAGGCGCCGTGGCCGTAGAAATGCCGGTCTTCCCTGGAGCTGATGACGATCGGCTCGCTTTTGTTCCAGGGATCGAAGATCATCGCATAGGTGCCGGGCCGGCGTGCAAAGGCGACAGTCTTGCCGGTACTGGCGCTGAAGGCCATGCCGTGGGCGCGGGCGGGAAGCGCCACCTGATCGACGATCTCGCCGCGCTCGGTCACGGTCGCAATGGCAAAGGAGCCGTCGGCGGCCCGAATGCCCGAGGCATAGACCGCATCGGCCCGCTCCAGCGCCATCAGCGACCTTGGCGTCAAGGTGGCGAGGAAGCCGAGCCCCGCCGCCTTGACGAAGCTGCGTCGGTTGATCGCGGCGCTTTGCATCATCGTCTCAGTCTCCGTCCGAAAAGGAAAAGCCGGCCGAAAGGCCGATGGCTGCGCCATATTCGTCGCTGATCCGGGTGATCAGGTCGCGGCTGTCGGCAAGCAGCGTATCGAGCTTGGCCTTCTCCGCATCGCTGGTGGCGACGTCGATATCGGGATTGAGCTTCGGCACGCTGTCGAGCAGCGATTTGAAGTCCTCGTCGATCGAGGCGGCGATCGGCTGCTTGTCCGGCGGCAGAAGCTCGGCCATGCCGGCCTTCTGCCAGAGCGTGCGCAGGCCCTCCAGATTGGCGGCCATCGATTTCCAGGTGTTCCTGGAGCGCCAGTAGATCGCCATGCGCGGCCGCGGCGCGGTGTCCTTGCCCTTGTAGAACTGCTCCAGCCGCTGGTCGCGGACATTCTCCGCACCATGGACGAGAATGCCGAGCAACGCGGTCACCGCTTCCTTATTGTCCATGAAATCGTTGCTCTGCGGGCCTGGATGTTTCCAGCTCGCCTGCACGCCGTCGGGCTTTTCCCAGGCGGCGACGACTTCGCCGGCTTCACGCTGGATATTGCCGGCGACCGCCTCGCCGTAAAGGCAGCGGAAGCCGTTTTTCTGCCCGACGAGATCGTTGGAGCCATTGCCGTAGAGCACGTATTCCAGCGCCGTCAGGCCTTGCAGCGCAACACTCTTGCCGGCGATCGCATCGACCGTCGCATCCTTCGGATCGGCCTTGGCGATCAGCGCCTGCACCTGCTTGAGGCCGACGCCCTTGCGGTCGGGATAAAACAGGATGTGCTCGAAGAGATTGTCCTGGATGACGGGTCCGGTCTGGACGATCTCGATGATCGACCAGTAGCGGATCGTATCGTCGAAGGCGGATTTCGCCTTGTCGAGCGTCTGCTGCGTACCGTCGGCGCAAAGATCCTTCATCGCTGTCGTCAGCCGGGCGGCCGATTGCTGCATGTTGCGATAGCCGGGACGGATCACTTCGTCGACGGCGCGCTGCATGACGGCGGGAACGGCATCCTCGTTCAGCCCTGCCGGGGGAGTGGCCGTCTGGGCGGCCGCGGATGTGGCGAGGCCGATCAGAGTAAGGCAGAGCAGGGGGTGCCAAAGGCGCATCAAAGTGACTCCAGGAATGTAATCAAGGCCGCCCTGTCGTCCTTCGGCAGGGAGGAGAAAGCGTTGCGGGCTTTTTCAGCTTCGCCGCCATGCCAGAGGATCGCTTCGGTGAGATCACGCGCACGGCCGTCATGCAGGAAAAAGCTGTGTCCGCTGACTGTCCGGGTCAGTCCTATACCCCATAGCGGCGGCGTGCGCCATTCACGTCCGCTTGCAAGGCCGACCTGCTGCCCGTCGGCAAGCCCGTCACCCATGTCGTGCAGAAGAAAGTCGGAATAGGGCCAGATCAGCTGGAACGACTGCGCTTTGTCGGGCGTATCCCGCCGGGTAACGAATTTCGGCACGTGGCAGGAAATGCAGCCGCTTTCGTAGAAGATCCGCTTGCCCTGCAGCGTCTCGGGGAAACTCGCCTTGCGCCGTGCCGGAACGGCAAGATTTCCGGAATAGAAGGTGACGAGGTCGAGAATGGGACCCGGCGCTTCTTCCGCGCCCAGCCGTTGCTGCACGCCGGTCGGCATATCAAGGCATTGCACTTCCGCCTTGGTGCAATCGCCCTGCGCATCCGGGTGATCGGGCGTCGAGATGCCGATATCATTGGCGAAGGCATCGGCACTCTGGTCGCGCACCGTGGCGTTCTGCGCCTTCCAGCCGAGGCGGCCAAGGGCGATCTTGCCGCTGCGGTGGTCGCGCACGACCGCCGCCTTGCCGGAGATGCCGTCGCCGTCGGCATCATCCGGATCGGCATGGGCAAGGATATCGGCCTCGGGAATGGCCTCGATCAGTCCGAGGCCGATCATCGCCGAGGCGACACGCGGCGAAATCGTCGTCGCGGGATCGAGCGGCCCATAGCCAAGGTTCGTCACCGCATAACTCGGCCGGCGCAGCGACACGGTCTCTCCGTCGCCGAGCCTCACCCTCTCTTCGCTGTAGCTGATCGCCATCTTGCCTTCGGCGGCAAGCCCGGGAACGGCGAGGTCCTGCAACTGATGGCCGTAGACCGGATCGGGAAAATTGACGACATCGGCACGCGCAACCGCCTTTTCTTCCTCCGGTGTCGTGGCGGCGCGGGAAAGCCGCAGGAACATCGAGGTGGCGCTCAGGCCCCCCTCCGGCGGTTTGCCGCGGCCGTCATTGACATGGCAGCTCATGCAGGAGCGGGCGTTGAACAGCGGCCCGAGACCATCGGAAGCCTGCGTCGAGGAGGGAGAGGACACCCAGAGCTTGCGGAAAAGCGCATTGCCGAGCTTGAAATTCTGCTCTTCCTCGAAAGGGATGTTGGCCGAAATATGCGAGAAGCTGTCCTCGGTGACGGGGTCGATCGAGGTCGTCGCACCGGCCTGCATGGCTTCGTATTGTTCGGCCTTGGAAAAATCTGCTGTCGGCCGGGTGACGTCGGCGACGCGTTTCAGATCGGCCTCGGAGAGGTCGGTGCGTTTCGTCGGCAGATCGAAACCGGCGGCGATGGCTGCGGGCGGGCCTGCAAGAGTGGCGAAGGCGGCGATACGGATGGATAGGCGAAGTTTTGATAAGAGGCGATGATCCCAAGCGGCAAACTCAACGGTGCCGGCGCGCGCTTCCCTCTCTGCTCCCTCATTCCTGTGCTCGTCACAGGAATCCAGTGCGCCCAAGTCCTTGGGCGCAGAAGACTCCCCTTTGACCGAGTCATTCACGGCGCCGACGCGCCGTGGCTGGATTCTTGTGACGAGCACAGGAATGAGGGAGGCAATAGATGGCATTTCAGGGTCCGGGCCGCTCCGGCTTTCGAAGCGGCCCGCCTTTTTGCTTATTTGAAGACGGCGTTAGGATTATCCAAGCTGTCGGAACCTTCAAGCTGAACCGTGCCGAGATCGAGTGCGGCAATAACGCGCTGCACCGATTTCGTCTGGTCGATCAGCCCGTCGATAGCGGCCTGAACGACGGCGTTGCCTTCCTTGTTGCCTTCGCCGATCATCTGATCGTACTTTTCGACGGTCTCGCCGCGCTTTGCCATGGCATTCATCGCATCGAGCGTCTTGTTGAGCTTGCCTTCAACTTCGGCATCGAGCGCCTTGTCCTTGGCGGCCACCAGATCGTGCAGCGACGGGCCGCTGAGCTTGGTGCCGTCGACGCGGGTATAGTTGCCGGTATAGGCGGCAGCGATGCCGATCGCGTCGTTGAGATGCGAGTTGTAGGTATTGTCCGAGAAGCAATCATGCTCTTCTTCCGGATCGTGCAGCAGCAGGCCGAGCTTCATGCGCTCGCCGGCAAGCTCGCCGTAGGAAAGCGAACCCATGCCCGTCAGGATCGCGACGAGGCCGGCCTTCGGATCGGCTTCGACATTCTTCGTCGCAGCGCCATCCGGCTTCCAGTTGTCGGTCATTTCCTGCAGGTCGGAAACGAGCAGGGTGGAGGCGGACTTCAGATATTCGGCGCGGCGGTCACAATTGCCGTGCGTGCAATTCTTGAGGTCGTAATCGGTTGCCGGACGATCGCCGGCACCAGGCCCCGTGCCGTTCAGATCCTGACCCCAAAGCAGGAATTCGATGGCGTGATAGCCGGTCGCGACATTGGCTTCGATGCCGCCGGCCTCGGCCAGCGTGCCGGAGAGGAATTCCGGCGTCAGCTTGGAGGCGTCGACATCCTTGCCGTCGATCTTGATCGTCTTGTTGGCGATGACATTTGCCACATAGAGAGAATTTTCGTCGCTCTCGGTGCCGTAGGAGGCATCGACATAGTCGATCAGGCCTTCATCGAGCGGCCACGCGTTGACCTTGCCTTCCCAGTCGTCGACGATCGGATTGCCGAAGCGATAGACTTCCGTCTGCTGGTAGGGGACACGCGCCTTGATCCAGGCGTCCCTGGCCGCCTTGAGCGTCGCGTCGGTCGGCGCCTTCAGGAAGGCGTCGATCGCGGCATCGAGCGCCTTGGCCGTCGTCAGCGAGTCCTCGTATTTCGCATGCGCCACATCGGCATAGTGTTTCACCACGCTAGCAGCATCGGTCTCGGCGTACGCGGGAAGGGCGAGCAGGGCGGCGGGGGCGATCGCCAGCACGGCTGCGCGGAATTTGCGGTTGAGCTTCATGATCCTCTCCTGTGACGGATTTTCCGTCTACCGCATCGGCCCGAAAATCGGAATCGATTTTCGGAAAGCACGATGCGTCGATTCAAAGTGTTACAGCGTCCTTTGCGCGTCTGATAAGACGCGCGGCGCTGTAATCGGGCTTCGTCTCTTCGCGCAAAAGCAAACTGGTGTCAAACACTCTAGTTTGGAATGATTTTAAGAATGGACAGCGTGGCTAACCGGTCATTTTTGAACGGCATTTGCTTGAAAACCGGCAGTTGCGGAGGCCTCCGCTAAATCGCGTCAGCCCTTCCGCTGCATGCGGCAGAAGAAGAAGCCGTCGGTATCGGTGGAGGCGGGCGTCAGCGTCACCGTCAGGCCGTCGGACGAATGCGGACGCGGGGCATCTTTCCCGAAGAGCTGATCCCAGGCGGGCAGGGCGCTGACGATCTGAAAATCAGGATTGTCAGCCGTGAAGCGGCGTGCCTGTTCCTCGTTTTCCTGAGGCAGGACCGAACAGGTCACATAGATCAGATCGCCGCCGGATTTGACGAAGCCGCTCGCCTGCGCCAGCGCGTCCTGCTGCTGGGCGGTGCGCTCGTCGAGGTTCTTCGCCGTCAGCCGCCACTTCGTATCGGGGCGGCGGCGCCACGTGCCGGTGCCGGTGCAGGGTGCGTCGACCAGCACCTTGTCGCAGCGTCCGGCAAGGGCGGAGAGCGCCCTGGCGTCGTCATGCACCTGGACATTGCGTGTGCCCGCCCGCTTCAGCCGCTCGATGATCGGCGCCAGCCGTTTGCGGTCGGCGTCATAGGCGTGAACCTGTCCCTTGTTCTGCATGGCGGCCGCCATGGCGAGCGTCTTGCCGCCGCCGCCGGCGCAATAGTCGAGAACCTGTTCGCCATCATGGGCGAGCACGAGGTCGGCGACGATCTGCGATCCCTCATCCTGAACTTCGAACCAACCTTTTTGGAACGAAAGCTCGGCAGTCACGTTGGGAAGACGCGAGGCGCCTTCGCCAGCGGCAATCCGGATGCCGTAGCGGGCGATCTTCGCTGCATGCGCGTTGGCTCTTTCGAGCGCCTTGACGACCTTGTCGCGGGAGGCTTTGAGCAGGTTGGCGCGCAGATCGAGCGTCGGTCGGGCGGCGAGTGCCTGTGCCTCGGCGAGCCAGCCGGCGCCGAAGGCCTGTTCGAAGGAGGGTTGGACCCATTCTGGAATATCACCGCGGATATGCGGCGGCGCATCGTCGAGCGAGCGGCTTTGAAAGGCAGAGACGGCGTCGGCTGAAAGTGGCGCCGGCGCAAACTTGTCGTCCGCCAGCTCAGTGGCAAGACGGTCAGGTGAAAAACCCCATTGGCGGAACATGACGCCATGGGCAATGGCCGCAGCACTGTCGTCATCCATCAGCCAGGCGTGGGAAAGCCGCATGCGCAGTGCGTCATAGACGATGTTGCCGATCGCAGCACGATCGCCGGAGCCGGCGAAGCGGTGCGCGAGGCCCCAGTCCTTCAGCGCGTCGGCGACGGGCCGCTTGCGGGCATCGATGTCCGCGAGCACAGAAATCGCCCCTTCGAGGCGGCCGCCCAGACGCATTCACATGTCTCCTATTGCCGTGGCGTGGGAACGATCAGCGCAAACGCGAGTGTCACGCAGTCAATTGTTCACAAGTCTCAACCGGGTGGTAACCGCGATTGACGGCAAGAGCAAGCGCCGCTTCCGGCGCAGTCAGTGGTGGCCTCAGCTGACGACTTGGTAGCAGACCTTCGCAGTGCCGGAGCTTACCATGCCGATATTCTGCGCGGCGGCGCGCGACAGGTCGATCACACGACCACGGATGAACGGACCACGATCGTTGATGCGAACGATGACGGTGCGGCCATTGTTGCGGTTGGTGACCTTCACCTTGGTGCCGAAAGCAAGCGAACGATGTGCGGCAGTCAAGATGGCAGGGTTCATACGTTCCCCGGAAGCAGTTTTGGAGCGAAGTGCGTACCATGAAGCACCGCCACAGCCATTGCCAGCAAAACCCTCTGCCGGAAGCATGGAAGAACAGGCTACAATAGTTACAGCGGCGATAATAGAACGACGTAATTTCTTCAAAACAGAGTATCCCTCAACTATTGAACTCACGCCCTTGCAGGCGGCGGGGCTTAAATCTGTGAAAAAGTGGCGAAAAAGTGCCGAGTCAGTTCACGGAATATTACAATCTGTAACATTCGTGAGTGTGGTGTCGGGATTTCAGGAATGCGCGCCGCGCGCAAACGTGGAAAAAACCTAATAAAATCAGCTAAAATCCGAACGAATTTTCCGAAGGGATAGTTAACGCCGCGGCGTTCACGAAAATCGCGAAAATATTTTTCCGATTTCGCCATATTTACTGCCACATTTGGGCAAATTCAAAGGCCGTTAACCATAAGATGCGGCGAAAATTGTCCGGCCAAAGCGCGAAAGTAGGAATTTCCTACTCATTTTGGGTGAACGTATCCGTCGCAAACAGGACTGAGTTCTACTACCCCCGCCAGCGTCCATCCCGCCACAATTGCGCAAGCGACATAGGATAGTTCGGGAAGGAGAATGCGAAGCCGGCGGCCTTCAGTTTCGCATTCGAAACCCGTTTGTTTTCGCCGTAGAAAGTGCGCGCCATCGGCGTCAATTCGGCGGTTTCGAACGCCTGCTCCGGCGGCGGGTCGACGCCCATCAGGCGGGCTGCCTCGACGATCACATCCTGCGGCGGGCCGGGCCGGTCGTCGGTGACATTATAGATGCCGCCGAGGCCGCGCTCCGACAGGAAACGTGTCGCCGTACCAATATCCTCGACGCGGATGCGGTTGAACACCTGGTCCTTCTTGATCAGCCGTCGCGCCGTGCCCTTGTCCAGATTGCAGAAGGCGTTGCGTCCCGGCCCATAGATGCCGGAAAGGCGAAGCACCGCCGCCGGCACGCTGCGCTCCCGGCCCATAGCCAACCAGCCCTCTTCCGCCTCGAGCCGCTCGGTCGACCGCCCGGAAACCGGCAGGCACGGCGTTTCCTCACTCACCCAGGCGCCCTGGTGATCGCCATAGACGCCGACGGTGGAGAGATAACCGATCCATTCGAGCTTCGGCAGCAGGCGTGCGCCGTCTTTACCGAGCAGCCGCAGCAGCGGGTCGGCCTTTCCAGGGGCGATCGACTGCACCAGATGAGTGACGCCATCCAAAGCCTGGCGCAGCCCCTCTTCCATGCTCTCCCCGTCGAAAAGGAATGCTTCGATGCCGTTCCGGCGGAGCGTGTCCATCTTGTCAGGTGAGCGCGTGGTGCCGGAAACGCGCACGCCGTTGCCGGTAAAGGCCTTGGCGATTGCCGTGCCGGAATAACCGCAGCCAAAAATCATCACATGCATCAGCCCGCTCCCGCCAATCGCCATTCGTTCAGGACGTCGTCATCCCTCTCATCCGCCCTTTGTGCGGCAAGGGCCGCAAATTCGCCAGCCTCCATCAGCCGCGAAAGCGCCCAGACCGCCATGCCGCGCACCACGGGCGAGGGATCGTCCGAAAGCAGGCGAGATGGCCCGATGAGCGCCTTGTCGCCGGAATTGCCGGCGGCGATCAACACGTTGCGGACGAAACGGTCGCGGCCGATCCGCTTCACCGGCGAGCCGCTGAAAAAGGCGCGGAAGGCGGCATCGTCGAGCGTCAGCAGAAAGGCGATCGACGGCTCCTTCAGATCTTCCCGCGCCTTGAGCTTCATCTCGGAGGCGGAGCTTGCGAACTTGTTCCACGGACAGGCGGCAAGACAGTCGTCGCAGCCATAGATGCGATTGCCGATCAGCCCGCGCAAATCGGCGTCGATCGGTCCCTTGTGCTCGATGGTGAGATAGGAGATGCAGCGCCGTGCGTCGATCTGGTAAGGCGCCGGGAAGGCAGCCGTCGGACAGATGTCGAGGCAGGCGCGGCAGGAGCCGCAATGATCGGCCTCGGCTGCGTCGACTACAAGATCCGCGGTGGTGAACATCGTACCGAGGAACAGCCAGGAGCCATGAATGCGGCTGACGAGATTGGTGTGTTTGCCCTGCCAGCCGATCCCGGCTGCCTCAGCCAGCGGTTTCTCCATGACCGGCGCCGTATCGACGAAGACCTTCACATCGGCGCCCGCCCGCGCCGCAAAGCGCGTGGCGATCTCCTTCAGCCGGCCCTTGATGACGTCGTGATAATCGCGGTTGCGGGCATAGACCGAAATCGCTGCCTTGTCCGGCTTGTCGAGGATAGCGCGGGGATCTTCTTCCGGCGCGTAATTGAGGCCGAAGACGACGACGGAGCGCACCTCGCTCCAGAGCGTGCGGGGATCGCCGCGCCGGTCGCGCGTCTCCGCCATCCAGTCCATCGTCCCGTGACGCCCGGCATCGATGAACTGGCCGAGACGCTCCTTCGCTTCAGGGATCGCGTCCGGGCGCGTGATGCGGCAGAGATCGAAGCCCTTGGCGGCAGATTCCGCCCGGACGAACTCGGTCAAATTGTCGCGGCGGCGGTGCTCTTTGTCGTCATTGTCAGGTTCGGGCATGAAGAGCCCTCGTCAGAAATCCAGATCGGCATAGTGTGAAACCGGTGTCAGGCCGCGCACGCGCTCGGTCAGCATCGGCCGGAAGGACGGACGCGACTTCAGCCGCTGGTACCAGTCCTTGACGACCGGCGAATCCGCCCACTCGATCTCGCCGAGATAGTCGAGGATCGAGATTGAGGCCGCGGCGGCAAGGTCGGCATAGCTCATCCGCTCGCCCGCCAGCCACTGACGCGAGCCGGCAAGCCAGGTGAGGTAGCGCATATGCTGACGGATATTCGCGCGGGCCGTGCGCAGAATCTTCGAATCCGGCGCGCCGCCGCCCTGATCGGCGGTCATCTGCAACTTATAGACACGCTCGCGGGCGAGCGGCTTGGTCACATCGTTTTCCATCTTCTGCATGAACCATTCGGTCAGCCGGCGGATTTCCGCCCGCTGGAAAGGGTCTTCGGCGAGCAGCCGCCGGTCGCGCTTCAAGACACCATGCGTCTCGTCCAGATATTCGGAAATGACGCTCGCGCCGCAAAGCGCGCGCATGCTGTCGTCCACATAGACCGGCAGCGTGCCGGCCGGGTTGAGCGCCAGGAAATCCCGGCGTTTCTCCCATGTCTGCTCTTCGATCAGATCCGCCTGATAGCCGTATTCCGCCAGGATCAGCCGGACGAAGCGAGATGCGGATGACATGGGATGATGATAAAGCGTGGGCATCGATACTCGGGCTTTGTGATTGCTGTTACAGGACTGTGTGGCAGCTCGATTATAGCGCCCTAGTCATGACTCATTGGTTGAAGCTATAGGAGTTTGGCCCCGCCAATACAAGCGAATCGGATTTTACGCCATCTGACAATGGCGAAACACGGTCTAACGAATGATTGGAAACGGCGGCCTGAGCGACCCAAGCGTTCAGGCGCGGCCGAACTTTAAACCGGAGACAATGTATGGATTATATAAGTGCTGTCATTCTCGGTATCATAGAGGGGATCACCGAGTTTCTACCGATCTCGAGCACCGGCCACCTGATCATTGCGGAGCAATGGCTCGGACATCGGTCGGACATGTTCAACATCGTCATCCAGGCAGGCGCCATCCTCGCCGTCACCATCATTTACTGGCGTCGTCTGGTGGATCTGGTGCTTGGCTGGCGCGACCCGGTCAATCGCGATTATGCCGCCAAGCTGATCGTCGCCTTTCTCATCACCGCCATTCTCGGACTGGTCGTCAAGAAGCTCGGCTTTGAACTGCCGGAGACTGCAACGCCGATTGCCTGGGCGCTCATCATCGGCGGTATCTGGATGATCTTTGCCGAATGGGCTGCCGCCCGCAGGCCGCCGCATAAAGAGATCACCTGGCTTGTCGCCATCCTGGTCGGTATCGCCCAGATCGTTGCCGGCGTCTTCCCGGGAACGTCGCGCTCCGGCGCCACGATCTTCGTCGCCATGCTGGCAGGCACGGGCAACCGCGCCGCGGCGACCGAGTTTGCCTTTCTCGTCGGCATTCCCACAATGTACGCGGCCAGCGCCTATGAATTGCTGAAGACTTTCAGGGATGGCGGAGCGGCAGGCGAAGACTGGACGGCGCTCGGCATCGCCTTCGTTGTCTCCACCGTAGTCGCTTTCATCGCGGTCAAATGGCTGCTGGCCTATATCAGGAGCAACCGGTTTACCCTGTTTGCCATCTACCGCATCATTCTCGGTGTTTTGCTGCTCGGCATGGCCGCGACCGGCTTGATTGCCTGAGACATCCGTCCCGCATTGCATTCGCGCAACTCCCGGCGCGAATGCAATTGCCCCGTCGGACCGCACAAACAGGCACCCGATTACCGGCAAGGCGCCGAATTTTTCAGTTAGTCATTGAGGGGATACGCTCCCACCGCCGCTTTGAAGCAGGCGAAACTGAGCGATGATCTAGAAGCGCCCTGTATCAGGCGTTCCGATCGGCTGCTTGTCTGGGCAAGATGCCGGCGCAGGACCGGCCTTTCGTCAATGGATGATCGAAGCCGTCGAGCAAGGATCGACGCCGTAGGCCGGCGAGCAATCGCCCTTTACCGCCGCGACCGAACCGGGCGCAACGAAAGAGCCTGCAAGGATAACCAGCGCCGCACACGCAAACAGGAGCGCGATTGACTTGCCCATTGAGAAATGCCTTTCACAGTGATTGCCGCACGCGACCGAAGGTGTTGAGTCCGTTGGAAGACGCGCGGGTTTGGTAGTCAGTGGAATGACAAATAGCAATAATCGTTCCTGCTAAATTTGGCGTTAATTCCACAAAATTCCCGATGCGTCTTTTATGCAACGCTGCTGAATATGCCGAGCACCAGAACACTTCAAACTTGCGCCGGGCTTTGCGGGACACGGCAACACCAAAAGGCCGCCCGCGGCATCCGCAGGCGGCCAAGTCTCATCGTCTGGAAAAGCCCTCATCGTCTGGAAAAAGTCTCAGGCGGCCTTGCCGGTGCCGGTGTATTGGCCGTGCGGACGATAGTGCACCAGATAGGAGCCGAGCACCGATGCCACCATCGTGGGCGCGATGCCGAGGCCCTTCAGCGTTCGGCCCTCCGCCTCGGCTTCTCGGGAGACGACATTGTCGCGCTTCAGCATGCGCACCTGGTCCGGCGTGATCGGCGGCGTTATGAAGGGGACCAGCGAAGCGATGCTGCCGATCATCGAAGCGATGCCGAAGGGCAGGGATACCAGCGGGTTCTTGCGGCACGTTACCTTCAGCATCGTCTCGAGACATTCGCGGAAGCTCAGCACCTCAGGCCCGCCAAGCTCATAGACCTTGCCGCCGGCGACCTTGCCGTCGACGGCGCGGGCGACGGCCTCGGCGATATCCTCGACATAGACAGGCTGGAATTTCGTCTTGCCGCCGCCAATAAGCGGCAGGATCGGCGACATGCGCGCCATCTCGGCGAATTTGTTGAAGAAGCTGTCCTCCGGTCCGAAGACGATCGATGGACGGAAGATAACCGCATCGGGCTTGACCGAGAGGATGGCCGTTTCGGCGCGGCCTTTGGTGCGGCCATAGTCGGAATCGGACTTCGCGTCGGCGCCGATCGCCGAAATATGCGTCAGCGTCGCACCTGCGCCGCGCGCCGCTTCGGCAATCGCACGAGCGCCGAATTCCTGCACGGCGTCGAAAGTGTTGCGGCCGGTCTCATGCAGAATGCCGACGCAGTTGACGACGTGGCTCGCGCCGTCGACAGCGCGGTCGATCGAGCTGCGATAGCGCAGGTTCGCCTGCACGAAGGAAATCTGGCCGACATTGCCGAGCGGCTGCAGGAAGCCGGCAAGATCGGGACGGCGCACGGCGACGCGGATGTTGTAGCCGCGCTTGGCCAGCGCCCGAACCACGTGCCTGCCCACGAAGCCGGACCCTCCGAACACGGTGACGAGCGGCGGCAGGTTGGCAAGGGTCATGGCAGGCTCCTCGAAAGGCTTTGCGGGATGCTGAATTGGCTCTCGTCTTAGCCGAATCCCGGCGCGACGGGAAGGCCCATCACGCCGTCAGTTTGTTAGGATGTGACCGCGCTCTAGACGCCTTCGACGACCACCATTTCCGCATCCGCGACTTCCTGGCGGATTTTCGCGGCGATCTGGTATTCCGGCGAATTATAGCAGTCGACCGCATGCTGCATCGAAGGGAATTCGATCACCACGTTGCGGACGCGCGCCTTGCCCTCGAGCTCGGTAAAGGCGCCGCCGCGCGCCAGGAAATTCGCGCCATATTTTTCGAAGGCCGGCTTGGCCGCCGTCACGTAATCCTTGTAGCGCTCGGCATCGCGAACGTCGACGCGGGCGATCCAGTATCCTTTGGCCATGGTCTTTTCCTTTACAGTGAACCCTGTCAGCGATTTGCCGGCCAGAGTGCGCTCACCATCTCGCTGAGGATCGCGCGGGCGGCATCTCGGGGATCCGGCGCTTTGACGACAGGCCGGCCGACGACGAGATGCGTCGCTCCCGCCTTCAGCGCGTCGAAAGGCGTCATCACCCGCTTCTGATCGCCCCTGTCGCTGCCGGTTGGCCGAATGCCGGGGGTGACGATCGCCATTTCGGGTCCAACAATCTCGCGCACCGCAGCCGCTTCCTCCGCCGAGCAGACGATACCGCCCATGCCGGCCGCTCGCGCCTGTTCGGCGCGGCGCAGCACCAGGCTGTGCGGATCCTGGCTATAGCCGGCATCGGCAAGGTCACCGGCATCCATCGAGGTCAGCACGGTCACGCCGAGCAGGCAGAGGCCGGAGCCGGCCGCGGCCTCGACCGCCGCCTTCATGGCTTTCGGATAGGCATGCAGCGTCAGCATCGACATGCCCATCTTGGCGATGTTCTCGACGCCGGAGGCGACGGTGTTGTCGATGTCGAGCAGCTTCATGTCGAGAAAGATCTTCTTGCCGCTGGCGGCAAGATCGCGGGCGAATTCCAGGCCGCCGGCAAAGACCAGCTGATAGCCGATCTTGTAGAAGAGAATGTCGTCGCCGAGCGTGGAAACCAGTCTTTCCGCCTCGCCGATCGTTGGAACATCCAGGCCGACGATCAACCGCTCGCGTGTGTCCATCTGAAATCACCCCTGCCAGTCTTCGATGGGCGTCCAGTCGCATGTTAGGCGCCGATCCGCAAGACCGAAAGCATAGAGATTGCCGCCACCGCCCGGCTGGTCGCGGTCGCGCGCGATCGGGCTGCCCGCCAGATGGCATTTGAGCAGCGTGCCGACGCCGCCATGGCCGACAAAGGCGATCGGCGCCGTCGCATCATGCGTGGCGAGAACGGCGTTAACAGCCTTGACGATGCGGGCCTGCGCGTCGACGGCGCGCTCCCAGCCCTTGAAGCTCTGCTCCGGATGGGCAAAGAACCAGTTTGCTGCTTCTTCGAATTGCGGCGGCGGCAGGAAGCCGGTGGCCGTGCGGTCGTTCTCGTGCATGGCGTGGACGATCTCCACGGTCACACCGGAAGCTTTCGCCAGGATTTCGGCCGTCTCGATCGCCTTGGTCTCGTCGCTGGAAACGATGCGCCGCAATTGCCTCGCCCAGCCGCTCTCTGCCGCTTTGCGGGCGCGCGCCGCGCCGACATCGGAAAGTCCCCATTTCGGCACCGGCACGTTGGCGTCGATCCTGACCTGCGGATGAGTGATGTAGATCCCGAACATCTCAGCCGCGCTTATAGATCCAGAGCTGCGCCGGCGGAATGTTGCGCATGACGAAGTCGAAATGCTGGATATGGTAGCGGTCGGGATTGGCGGCGATCGGCGAGATCGCGCCGTAGGAAATCTGCACCATCGGCCGGCCGGCCGGCAGTCGATCGAGCAGGCTTTCGAGCAGCGAAATGCGCTTCGCCATCGGGAAATTCAGCAGCGGAATGCCCGAGACGACGGAATCGAAGGTGAGACCGCTGAAATTGCCAAGGGTGGCCTGAAGATCGAAGGCATCGCCGTTGATGAAGTGCACGCCGGGATAGGTCCGCTGCAGATGTTTATGAAAATCCGTCGAATATTCGATTGCGACGAGATTTTCCGGACGGACGCCGCGGCCGAGAATGGCCTTGGTGATAGCGCCCGTGCCCGGTCCGAGTTCAAGCACCGGCAGCCCGGAATGGATATCGACAACGCTTGCCATGCGCTTGGCCGTGATCGAGGAGGTCGGCACGATCGAGCCCACCGTCTTCGGCCCCTGCATCATGCCCCGGAAGAAGCGGATCTCGTCGTCGAACCTCTTCCCGAACCGTTCCTTCACCTTGACCCGTAAGCTCATTCTCCACCCATCCGCATGTTGATCGAATGCCTTAATATGCCGCTTGTCGCTTAAGGGACAAGGATTTTCGCAACAAGGACATCGGCATCAACAGTTCATGCAGCTCTAGGCGCTGAACGAGGCATGAGATCGGCGAGCTTTTCGCTCAAATGATCGGCGTCGACAGGGGCGCGCAGCTTCACATCGGTATTGTCGAAATAGAGATAGACGTCGCGGCCCTTGTTGCGCGCCGGTAGGGGCGCCAGCACCCGCGGCGCATCCTCACGTTCTCCGCCGCTCGCCCAGGCGCGGATGCGTTGCGCCCATATGTCGAGTGCTTCGTCCTCATAGCCGCTGACATAGAGCTTTTCGGAGCCATGCAGGCGGCAATAGACGAAATCGGCAGTGATATCCATCAGCAGCGGCCATTTCACCGTATCGGCGCAGACGAGAGCGACCTTGTGCCGCCTGAGCATCTCGATGAAGACGGGTGAGCGGAAGCTCTCGTGGCGGATCTCCAGTGCATGGCGGATCGGCTGGTGCCTGTCGCAATTAAGCCAGGCCGGTCCCTTGATATGCCAGTCGTGCCGTTTCGCAAGCGCTATCGCCGCGTCGCGGTCGTGCGGCAGCAGCGACAAAAAGCTTTCGAAAAGGGATGGGTCGAAGACCATGTTCGGCGGGAATTGCCAGAGGATCGGCCCGAGCTTGGGGCCAAGCCGCAGCAGGCCGGAAGCGAGGAAATTGGCGAGCGCCGTCTCGATATCCTGCAGCCGCAGCATATGGGTGATGAAGCGCGGTCCCTTGACCGCGAAGACGAAATCCTCCGGCGTTTCCTCGCGCCAGCGGCCGAAGCTTTCGGGTCGCTGCAATCCGTAGAAAGTGCCGTTGATCTCGATCGACCGGAAGTGCCGGGCGGCGTAGGAAAGCTCCTGCTTCTGCGGCAGGTCCTTCGGGTAGAATTGGCCGCGCCAGGGCGCATAGGTCCAGCCGGATATGCCGATGCGCACCGCTCCCGTCTTTTTCACCATGGGATCCTCCGTTTTGACAGGAGGAAAAACGGCAGCGGGCGGCCTTCGTTCCGGTCAAACGCGCATCGGCATCAGCACGTAGAGCGCATCGTCGCCCGCCGTGTCGCGGATCAGCGTCGGCGAGCCGGCATCGGCAAGCAGGAAGATCGCTTCCTCGCCGGAAAGCTGGGCGGTGATGTCGAGCAAGTATTTGGCGTTGAAGCCGATTTCCATCGCATCCGTGTCGTAGCCGACGGCGACCTCTTCCGTCGCGCTGCCGGAATCGGGATTGTTGACGGTCAGCATCAGCTGCCCCTCGGAAAGCGCCAGCTTGACGGCGCGGCCGCGCTCGGAGGAGATGGTCGAGACGCGGTCGACGGCCTGTGCGAAACTCGTGCAGTCGACGCGCATTTCCTTGTCGTTGCCTGTCGGGATGACGCGCTGATAATCCGGGAAGGTGCCGTCGATCAGTTTCGAGGTCATGACGATCGAGCCGATCGTCAGCCGGATCTTGGCGTCGGAGACCTCGACGGTCACCATCACCTCGGGATTGTCGACCAGCTTCTGCAGCTCGCCGACCGTCTTGCGCGGAATGATGATGCCGGGCATGCCTTCGGAGCCGGAGGGTGCGTCGACATCGGCGCGCGCCAGCCGGTGGCCGTCGGTCGCAACCGCCCGGAGTTTCAGCTGGCCGTTGCTCTCGATCGTGTGGAAAAAGATGCCGTTGAGATAATAACGCGTCTCTTCCGTCGAGATCGCAAACTGCGTGCGGTCGATCAGCATTTTCAGATCGGCCGCCTTCAGCTTGAAGGAATGCGTGAAGGTACCGGCGGTCAAGTCCGGGAAGTCCGATTCCGGCAGGCACTGCAGTGAGAATTTCGAGCGGCCGGACTGCACGGTCATCGAGCCGCCATCGCTGCTGGTGGCAAGCAGCACTTCCGAGCCGTCGGAAAGCTTGCGCACGATGTCGTAGAGAAGATGCGCGGGAACGGTGGTGGCGCCGGGCTGCTCGACGCTAGCAGGGGTCGCCTCGGTGATTTCGAGGTCGAGGTCGGTCGCCTTCATATCGAGCTTCTGGCCATCGGCTTTGAGCAATACGTTGGACAGGATCGGGATCGTGTTGCGACGTTCGACCACGCGGTGGACGTGGTTCAGCGATTTCAACAGGTTTGACCGCTCAATAGTAATACGCATGGGATGCTACCGCTTTCGACCGTGACTGTCCGGGCGCGTCGAGCACCCGAAGAATGCTGTCCCGGCTTGATGCCGGGGGAGTGGACGGGCAAAATGGCAGACTTCAGCATTGCTTTGCAAGAGGCATGGACGCCGGCGCCCCTGCATTTGCGGTTTTCCAGAGCAATGCTCACAGAAATCCGAACCCTTGCCGAAGTGGTGCGGCTCGCCCATAAGGGTTCGATGCCGGCGACGATCCGGTGGGACGAAAGCAAATGGCATGAATGAGGAAACCACAGCGGACGCCGCCAGCCGGCGAAGCTTCCGCCTGCACAATGCAACAGTGCCGGCGCGGCCGGTGGAGCCGGCGCTCTATCTCGTCGCCACCCCCATCGGCAATCTCGGCGACATCACGCTGCGGGCGCTGGAAACGCTGGCCGGCGCCGATGTGCTTGCCTGCGAGGATACGCGCGTCACCCGCGTGCTGCTCGACCGCTACGGCATCCACAACCGCCCCTTTGCCTATCATGAGCACAATGCCGACGAAGCTGGCCCAAGGCTGCTGCAGGCGCTCGAAGCCGGGCGATCGGTGGCGCTGGTTTCCGATGCCGGCACGCCGCTGGTCTCCGATCCCGGTTATCGGCTGGCGCAGCAGGCGATAGCGGCAGGTTACCGCGTCATTCCCATTCCCGGCGCCTCCGCGCCGCTTGCAGCCCTTGTCGGCTCCGGCCTGCCGAACGATGCTTTCCTTTTCGCCGGTTTCCTGCCGGCCAAGGACAAGGCCCGCCGCGACCGCCTCGGTGAACTTGCCGCAGTACCCGCAACGCTGATCTTCTTTGAATCGCCGCATCGCATCGGCGCAACGCTTCTGGCCGCCGCCGATGTGCTCGGGCCTACTCGGCCCGCCTCCGTCTGCCGCGAGCTGACCAAGACCTATGAGGAGTTCCGCCGCGGCACGCTTGCCGACCTTGCCGCGCATTATCAGCAGGTGGAAAACGTCAAGGGTGAGATCGTCCTCGTGATCGGTCCGCCGGAGCCGGTCGAGACGGATGAGGCCGATGTCGAAGCCATGCTGGCCGACCTGTCGAAGTCGATGCCGACGGCCGGCGCCGCGACCGAGGCGGCCCGCCTCACCGGCCTGCCGCGCAAGGTGCTCTACCAGCGCCTGCTGGAGATCAAGAACGCCGATGGGCGATAGCGATCTCACCGCCATTAGAAGGAAGGCGCTGCGCCGGGGCCGCATGTCGGAATATCTCGCGGCCGCCTTCCTGATGCTGAAGGGCTACCGCATCCTGGCTCTGCGCCACCGCACCCGGCTCGGCGAGATCGACATCATCGCCCGCAAGGGCGATCTCGCCGTCTTCGTCGAGGTCAAGGCCCGCCACGGCGAGGCCGCGGCGGTCGATGCCGTCTCTGTCGCCGCGCAGAAGCGGATACGGGCGGCAAGCGATCTCTGGCTCGCCCGCCAGAGGGATCAGGCCCTGCTTTCCCAGCGTTATGATATCGTCGCGATCATGCCGGGCCGGCTGCCGCGGCACTTTCCGGATGCCTTCTGACCTCTTTCGATCCATCGGAATTCCGGATCGTTAAAATTTTAGTTCCCGCTTGAACCAGGTCCTTACGACTCTCTGCTATCCCGTCACGGCAGGGGTAACAATTGGGGGTTGTTTCATGGCCTGGAAGCTGATGCTTGCAAGTGCGGTCGCCATGGCCGCGCGCTCGGTGCCGTATGCCGTGGCGAAGCCGGCCGGAAAATCCTTCGTCGCGCATGCGAGCGATCTGCTGCCGCTGAAATCCACGCCGATCAATCCGGACTGGATCGTCAGCGGCAATCCGCAGGCCCGCACCGCCGAACATTCGCGCGGCCATGACGAGGCCGCGCTGACGGCGATCTGGGATTGCACGGCGGGCGAATTCCGCTGGTATTTCGGCTGGGACGAGACGGTGATGATCCTCGAAGGCGAGGTCCATATCACCGCCGAGGACGGCACCGAACGAACCCTCAGCGCCGGCGACGTCGCCTTTTTCGCCGGGGGAACCTGGGCGAGCTGGCGGGTCGACAATTACGTCCGCAAGGTCGCCTTCCTGCGCAAGCCCTTCCCGAAGCCGTTGGCGATCGCCTATCGCCTCCGCAACATGCTGCGCAACAACGGCAACCAGGGCATCGCCGCCTGAACGCCCCGCGTTGAGGCGCCGGAAGCCCTTGATTGACCGTTGCGTTTGATATCTGGCCGACCTACATCTGTCCGGCATTCAGCGAGGGATGGAAATGGCCAAGATCACCAATGTAGCGGTCCAGATGGATCATGTCGAAGGCATCAATATCGCAGGTGATTCCACCTTCGCCATGAGCCTGGAAGCCCAGGCGCGCGGCTACAGGCTCTTCCATTATACCCCCGACCGCCTGAGCTTCCGTGACGGCAAGCTTTATGCCAGTGTCGAGCCGATGGTACTGCGCGACCTCAAGGGCGATCACTATGAGCTTGGCGCGCCGGAGCGCGTCGATCTCTCGACCATGGATGTCGTGCTGCTGCGCCAGGATCCGCCCTTCGACATGGCCTACATCACCTCGACGCATCTGCTCGAACGCGTCCACCCGAAGACGCTCGTCGTCAACGATCCGGCCTGGGTGCGCAATTCGCCGGAGAAGATCTTCGTCACCGAATTCTCCGACCTGATGCCGAAGACGCTGATCACCAAGGATGCCGCCGAGATCCGCCGCTTCCGCGACGAGATGGGCGACATCATCCTGAAGCCGCTCTACGGCAATGGCGGCGCCGGCGTCTTCCATTCGACCCGCGACGACCGCAACCTCTCCTCGCTGCTGGAAATGTTCGGCCAGCTTTTCCGCGAGCCCTTCATCGCCCAGCAATATCTGCCCGACGTGCGCAAGGGCGACAAGCGCATCATCCTGGTCGACGGCGAATTCGCCGGCGCCATCAACCGCGTGCCGGCCGAACACGACAGCCGCTCCAACATGCATGTCGGCGGCCGCGCCGAGGCGACCGAGCTGACGGCGCGTGAACAGGAAATCTGCGCCCGCATCGGCCCGGCGCTGAGGGAACGTGGCTTCCTGCTCGTCGGCATCGATGTGATCGGCGATTACATGACCGAGATCAACGTCACATCGCCCACCGGCATCCGCGAAGTCAAGAAATTCGGCGGCGCCGATATCGCGAGCCTGCTTTGGGATGCGATCGAGCGCAAGCGCGGCTGAGCCTGCCGCCCATGCCCGTTTGTTCCTGTGACCGGGTACAACCAAGGTCACAGCGGATGCCTGACTATGTTCTGTGATTGTTCTTGTTTTATTCCGGCTTCCATGCCAGATTGCAACCGTCGGCCTTAATGCCTGTCGCCCAAAAGTGCGAAGCGGTTTTGGGACCACGACATGCATCAGATAAAGGCCGTTGGGCGGTATGGTAGAGTCTGCGGGACAAGGGATGGGCATATGGTCGCGCGTGTCAGTACGGTGGCATTTCAGGGCATCGAAGGTGTGCCGGTCGAGGTTCAGGTCATGGTCGCGCCCGGCAAGGTCGGCATGCAGATCGTCGGCCTTCCTGACAAGGCGGTGGCTGAGAGCCGCGAGCGCGTGCAGGCAGCCCTCCACGCCTCCGGCCTGGCGCTGCCGGCAAAGCGCGTGACGGTCAATCTGGCGCCGGCCGACCTGCCGAAAGAGGGCTCGCATTTCGATCTGCCGATCGCCCTTGCCCTGATGGCCGCCCTCGGCGCCATTCCCGCCGATGCGCTGTCGGACTTTGTCGTCGTCGGCGAGCTCAATCTCGACGGAACGATCGCCGCCATCTCAGGCGCTCTGCCGGCCGCGATCGGCGCCAATGCGCTCGGCAAGGGGCTGATCTGCCCGGCCGAAAGCGGCGCTGAAGCCGCCTGGGCAGGCGCCGAGGTCGATATCCTCGCACCGCGCAGCCTGATCGCCCTTGCCAATCATTTCCGCGGCACGCAGGTCCTATCCAGGCCCGAAGCGTCGATCCGCGCCAATGCCGCAAACCTGCCGGACCTTGCCGAGATCAAGGGCCAGGAAAGCGCCAAGCGCGCGCTCGAGGTCGCAGCCGCCGGCGGCCATAATCTGCTGATGGTCGGTCCTCCGGGCTCCGGCAAGTCGATGCTGGCGGCCAGGCTGCCATCGATCCTGCCGCCGCTTTCGGCCGCCGAGCTGCTTGAGGTGTCGATGGTCCATTCGATCGCCGGCCAGCTCTCCGGCGGCAAGCTTTCCGATCGCCGGCCCTTCCGCACCCCGCATCATTCCGCCACCATGGCAGCCCTTGTCGGCGGCGGCTTGCGCGCCCGTCCGGGCGAAGCCTCGCTGGCCCATCACGGCGTGCTCTTTCTCGATGAATTTCCCGAATTCACGCCGCAAGCGCTCGATGCGCTGCGCCAGCCGCTCGAAGGCGGCGAATGCGTCATTGCGCGTGCCAATCACCGCGTCTCCTATCCGGCCAAATTCCAGCTGATCGCGGCGATGAACCCCTGCCGCTGCGGCATGGCCGGCGAGCCGGGCCATACCTGCGCCCGCGGGCCACGCTGCATGAGCGATTACCAGGCCCGCATCTCCGGCCCGCTGATGGACCGCATCGATATCCGCATCGATGTGCCGGCCGTCTCCGCTGCCGATCTGATCCGGCCGATGGCGGCCGAATCCAGCGCAGACGTCGCCCGCCGCGTCGCCCGCGCCCGCGAGATCCAGCAGGAGCGCTTCGAAAGCACCGGCGCAAAGGGCATCGGCACCAATGCCCGCTGCTCCACCGCAATGATCGAGAAACTGGCCGAGCCCGATGCCAGCGGCCTGCAGCTGCTGCGCGACGCCGCCGAAAAGATGAAATTCTCCGCCCGCGGTTACCACCGCGTGCTGAAGGTCGCCCGCACCCTTGCCGATCTCGACGGCAAGCCGACAGTCGGCCGCATCCACCTCGCCGAAGCGATCTCCTACAGGATCGCTGGGGAGAGATTGACGGCCGCGGCGTGAGAAGAAGGAGTAATCATCGGCCGGCTTGGCAGGCAGGCAGGGAAAGCGGTGGGCGTATGCAAGCGTAACCTCTGATTGCTTGCCTCTCCCGGCGCATTGCCATCACACATAGTAATAAGCAGTTGAGAAACTGCACGTCATCTGTAATCTCTGCTTGCATTGGCGAGGCTGCAACTTGGCGACATTTATCAGCGACTACTTCGGTATAGATCAGGCTGTGTTCGAGGATTACGGCGCGGTGAACATATCGGTAGTCAATGACCTCCCGTTGTTCATTGATCCATTCCTGCTCTTCCATAGCCAAAAGCCCGAGTACGTGACTCTTCACGAGAGTATCATTGAATATCTCGTATTCCTGCGAGACCGTGCCGCTGCGGGGCGTGTGGACGACGGGCAATTGCGAAACTGGTACTGCTTTCCTGAAGTAAAGCAGAATTGGTTGGGCTTCTCGGAGACGGGCAATAACGGTGCTGGTCTCGGCATCGATTTCGCAAGAAACCTGCATGCCAACCTGCACATCATCTTTTCCGATTTTGGAGCGGAAAGGATCACAGAAAGCAGTCACCTCGAAAAGGTCTGCCTAGTGTCAGACGGAGTGGGTCGAGACAATATCAGCGACTTCACGACAAATCTGATCAAAGATTTCCTATGCCAATATACTGAGAAGTTTGCCGCTGACCATCTTTCGGTCGGAGCGGTGCGCGAGGTGTCGGTTGATCGCGCGAAATTTAACTACAAGACGCAGAGTTGGTCTCGGGGCCGCTACAAGTTGCCTTGGGTCAACGGTGACTACGTGATCCTGACACCGAAGGACATGCTAACCCGTGACGAAAACTGGATCAATCGTGCTGACCTGATTAGCGGCTTCGAAGAAATTCCCGAGGCGATACCCGACGCCCAGCTCAGGGCCTCCGTTTTCAACTACTTTGAGCTGGAATTGCATCGTAGGACAAAAGCCGAATCTCCCAATCTGGAAAAGAGGAAGCGGCAGAGGCGGGAAAAAGAGAGCAAACCTACTCAGAAGGAGCGCTCGGCCGCTGTTGTCGCGACCATGCAGAGATTTCCCCAGATCATTGACTACTACATCCGCTTAAAGGAAATGCGCGGCGACGAGGCGAAAGATGTCAGCGAGGAAAAGGTCCTCGCGATCGAATATCTGTTTATCGAGCAGTTGCAGGCGCTACAATCGGTTCTGCTGGCGGAAACAGATTTTTATAAGATCGGTAAGACTACCTATGAAGAGGCGCACGCCCGCCTTGCGTACCTAAAGGATGTCATCGAAAATAAAGGCGGCCACCGGTTTTTCTACGATGACAAGGGCGAGCCGATCGAGCGTGAAAAGGATTTACACGTTCTCTATCGCTTGGTGTGGTTTGGTACGCCTTCCGACGCCGGCGCTGAGGCTAATGATGGACGGGGACCAGTCGACTTCAAGATCAGCCGGGGTCGGGATAAGACCTTAGTTGAAATGAAACTCGCGAAAAATACCAAGCTTGAGCAGAACCTCGCTAAGCAGGCCGAGATTTACCAAGCGGCGAGCGATGCGAAGTATGCAATCAAGGCTATCATCTACTTCACCGCGCCCGAGCTGGTGAGGGTGAAGGGCATCCTCAACAGGCTTGGTTTGGAGGATAATAAGGATGTGGTTTTGATCGATGCACGGCGTGACAACAAGCCATCCGCCTCCAAGGCCGCATGACGAAGGCGATCTCCTACCGCATCGCAGGCGAGAGACTGACAGCTGCGGCGTAGCAAATAGGGGCGCCGAAGCGCCCCGAAATCTCCGAAGATGACAGCCGGGAAAGCCCCGGTCAAAGACAGCCTCAGCTGCCAAGCCCCTCAAACAGCGCCGTCGAAAGATAGCGTTCGGCGAAGGAGGGGATGATGATGACGATGTTCTTGCCGGCATTCTCGGGACGGATGCCGACCTTGATTGCGGCGGTCAGCGCAGCACCCGAGGAAATGCCGACCGGCACGCCTTCGAGCCGGGCGACCAGGCGCGCCTGTTCGAAGGCCTCGTCATTGGTCACGGTGACGACCTCGTCATAGATGCCGGTATCGAGGATCTTCGGCGCGAAGCCGGCGCCGATGCCCTGGATCTTGTGCGGGCCGGGATTGCCACCGGACAGGATCGGCGAATCGGCCGGTTCGACGGCGATGATCTTGATCTCGGGCTTGCGGCTTTTCAGCACCTGTCCGACACCGGTAATCGTGCCGCCGGTGCCTATGCCGGAGACGACGATATCGACCGTGCCGTCGGTATCGTTCCAGATTTCCTCGGCCGTCGTCTTGCGGTGGATCTCGGGATTATCAGGGTTTTCGAACTGCTGCGGAATGACGGCATCGGGAAGGGAGGACGCCAGTTCCTCGGCCTTGGCGATGGCGCCCTTCATGCCCTTTGGTCCCTCAGTCAGGACCAGCTCGGCGCCGAGCAGCGCCAGCATCTTGCGGCGCTCGACCGACATCGTCTCCGGCATGGTGAGGATCAGCCGATAGCCCTTGGCGGCGGCGGCAAAGGCGAGCGCGATGCCCGTGTTGCCGGAGGTCGGCTCGATCAGCACCGTCTTGCCGGGGGTGATCTTGCCCTGGGCTTCAAGGCCCTCGATCATCGCGACGCCGATGCGATCCTTCACGGAGGCGATCGGGTTGAAGAATTCGAGCTTGCCGATCAGGTTCGCCACGACGCCTTTTTCCCGTGCCAGCTTGTCGAAGCGCACGAGCGGCGTGTCGCCGATGGTCTCGGTGATCGAGGAATAGATGCGGCCGCGGCCGGGCTTGTGCGACATGGGTGCTCTCCCTTTGAAATCCTGCTCCTGAAATCGAGAAGGAGAATAGGGTCAAAGGCCGGTCTAGGCCAGACCGCGTTCATCCTGGGGAGGCGGTCCTTGGAGAAAATAACCTTTGAAAACCGGTTCTTGCCGAATGTTTATTTCAGGCGGCCCGCGTGGCGATGAACGCCGCCGTGCCCGCGAGGATGCCGGCGGCAATCCGGTTCAGCGCCTGCAAGGCCCGCGGCTCTCTCAGCATCGTGCGGGCCCGCGAGGCAAGCAGCATATAGGGCACCAGCACGACGATCAGCACCACGAAGGTGACGGCAAGCAGCATTGCATAGTCTGGCAAGCCGATATTGCCGATATCGATCAGCGTCGGCACCAGGGCGACATAGAACAGCATCGTCTTCGGATTGCCGAGCGTCACCAGCAGGCCTCAGAGGAAGGATAGGCCGATATTGGTGGATTTCCGTGCTGCGATATCCTGCGGCAGCAGCCCCGCCGTCCAGAGTTTCCAGGCGATGTAGCCGAGATAGAGGACGCCGGCGATCTTGATTGTTATGAACACCTCGGTGAAGGTTTGCGCCACGAAGGCAAGGCCGAGAATGACCGCAGTGAGATAGGTCATGTCGCCGAGCACCAGGCCGAGACCCATGAAGAAGGTCTCGCGGAAATTCGAGCCGAGCGCACGCGCAACGATCGCGGTAATCCCCGGTCCCGGAATGGCCGCGGCGATGAACAGCGCTCCGGCATAGGTGATCAGGACGGTGAGGCTCATCTTCTTAACCCTCAGGGCTTCCACCGCCCATCTATAGGCAAGCGCCGCTTCCTCATCAATGCTTTGGCGCTGATCGGTCCATAACCATAAGGAATAGGTCTGCTGGACCATGATCCACTTGGAAAGCGACCCGGCCTTGCTATTTCTCTCTCTGCAAATGCGCGATCAGCGCGGCCCGCCGCGTTTTCCCGGCCGGTGGCGCTAGAGATTTTCATCACCAAGGAGAGATTAAATGTCCCATACGCCAGCCGAAACCCGCAGGCTTTCGCCACTCAAGACGCCGTCCAGCCTGTCGACCAACGCCATTACCGATATTTCGGCGGCGCTGACCGCGCTGCTCGCCGATGTCCTTACGCTTTATGTGAAGACCAAGAATTTCCATTGGCACATGTCCGGCCCGCATTTTCGCGACTATCATCTGCTGCTCGACGAACAGGCGGAACAGATCTTCGCGATGACCGACGACATTGCCGAGCGTGCCCGCAAGATCGGCGGCACGACGCTGCGCTCCATCGGCCAGATCGCTCGTCAGCAGCGCCTTTTGGACAATGACGCGGATTTCGTCACGCCCGAGGACATGTTGTCGGAACTGCGCGAGGATAACGTTCAGCTCGTTTCGCTGCTGCGCGAGGTGCATGGCCTCTGCGACGAGCATAATGATGTCGCGACCGCCAGCCTGATCGAGAACTGGATCGACGAGGGCGAGCGCCGCACCTGGTTCCTGTTCGAAACGACGCGCCCGCAGAGGTAATGTCGGCAACCGGGCGTCTCAGCATCCCGATCGGGACGCCCGGTTCTCAGCCCTCCAGCGCCCGCGGCCGCAGCCAGCGCGGCGTCCAGCCGAGATTCATGCCGGCGGCGGCAAGCAGGATGATCGCCGCGCCTGCGATCTGCATCGGCTGCAGTGCGTGGCCGAAGGCCAGCCGGTCGACGAGGATCGCCGCGATCGGATAGATGAACGACAGGGCGCCGGTGAGATGCGTCGGCAGCCTCTGGATCGCGCCGTAGAGCAGCACATACATCAGCCCGGTATGGACGACGCCGACGGTCACCAGGATCGCCCAGGACCTGACATCGCCGGGCGGATGGGAAAAATCCGTCATCGGTGCCAGCGTCAGCATGCCGGTTGCGACCTGGATGAGCGCGATCAGATGCGGCGGCGTGCCTTTCAGCCATTTCGCGGCAAGGGCGGCGAGCGCATAGAAAAAGGCCGCACCGAGCGCCATCAGGATACCGAGGCCGTAACCGTCAGATGTCGCCCCGCCAGTCTCCGGTTTTGCCTCGACGATGGCAATCATGCCGGCGAAGGCGAGCGCCAGCCAGAACAGCTTGGTCGCGGTGATCTTCTCGCCGAGAAAGAGCGCGCCGAGCACGAGCAGCATGAAAGGCTGGGTGTTATAGACGGTCGTCGCGATCGAGATCGTCGCATGCGAGTAGGAGGCAAACAGCAGCAGCCAGTTCAAGACGATGGCGATGCCGCCGAAAATGGCGATGCCGAAGGCGCGCAGCGTGATGATGCCGGGCCGCAGCAGCCCGAGAGCGCCGCAGATGACGAGCAAAGTCAGCGCGCCGAACAGGCAGCGCCAGAAGACCACGCCGCTGACGGGTTGACCCGACATGACGACGAACCAGCCGATCGTCCCCGAGATCAGCATCGCTGCCGTCATTTCCACCGTGCCTCTTTTGATGTCGCTGCCCATGATTGCCTCCATTTCGGTGGCATAAGAATATTGCGGCGAGAGGCATTTTTATATAAGGATAAGAAGGAAAATGATCGGTATCACCTAATCATGTGAGGGGAATATCTCGCCGTGGCTAATGATGTGCAGTCGCTCGACGAAGTCGATCAGGCCATTCTGGAGGCGCTGACCGGCAATGCGCGGATCTCGCTGAAAGAGCTGGCCCAGCAGGCCGGCCTGTCTTCGCCGAGTGCCGCCGAGCGTCTGCGCCGGCTGGAGGAACGCGGCGTCATCAAGGCCTTCACCATCGATCTCGATCCCGCCGCCGTCGGTTATCCCCTGCAGGCGATCGTGCGCGTGCGTCCGCTGCCAGGACAGCTGCACATCGTCGAGCGCATCATCCAGGAAATTCCCGAAATCATCGAATGCGATAAGGTGACGGGTGATGACTGTTTTATCGCCCGCCTGGTCATCCGCTCCATGGCGGATCTCGACGGCATTCTCGACCGGGTTGCCGAAAGGGCGGAGACCAACACCGCGATGATCAAAGCCTCGCCCGTCAAGCGCCGCCTGCCGCCGCTTTCACGGAAAAAGTAGGTATTGCCCTAAGCAGGAGCCCTAGAAATTTGCCATCGACGGCGTCTCGCGCGGGGACTCGAGGCGGCATCGGCCAATTCGCGGTCCTTAGTTCCCTTCCTTGAGAACGCCTCTCAGGCATTTCTCAAGCTGATCTTCTTTATTGACGACAGATCGGCACTCACGAATGGCATATGCTGCCGCCATTTCAGCGTTGATCCTGAAGCCGGGAATTCTCCCGGGACTGAAAGTCGCGGCGGCTCGGCCAAAAGCATCCGTAAGTCCGATTGATTGTAGTAGAACCCCATAAACGCAGCCTACCGGATTGATGTCGCGGTCGACGATAACATTGATAACCGGGTTTCCTATTTGGCTCTCGTGATAGCATGTCGAGGTGTCTGGCTTGCCTCGAAGCGTGTCTATGTCGTGAACTGCTATTTGGCCCAACTTTGCCAATTTAAGCGCATCACGATCGATGAACACGTCGAGAGTCTGGGTGTTTGGCGGCTGGTTCTGATCGCCGAAAGGTGCATACGGCGCTGCAGGCGAGTAATCGATGGATCGGCTAGCATCGAAATTGATACTGATTTCTGCGTAAGCCCCGATCGCAGAAAACACGCGCAAAAGCTCGATCTGCAAAGATTGAATATCGCGCTTCTCCATGCCCTTCACGTTGAGGACGATGTTCATTTCGATTGTTTTGTCGATATCGAGAATGGGCGCTGTCGATTTGGAAACCGCAAACGCAACTATTTCTTCCAAAGACAAAGATGAGCGAATCGACTGAAGTTTTGCTGACTCGATCGCGAGCGTCGGTGTCGCGATCAGCGCTGTGGCTAGTCCCGCAATCAAACGCCATGGCGCTTTCCTAAATGACATAAGCGCCTCCAACAAACACCGCTCCCGCCGTTCATCAACCGAACTGCTCTAGAATTCCGCCATCGGTGACAACATCGCCGGAAAATCCGGGGTGGCATCGCCGAGCCCGCGCAGCATCAGCCTCGTGCCGCTTTCCAACGATTGTGGAACACCCTCCCAGCCGAGTTTGTCGGGACGGAAAAGCACCTCGACGGAGGCGGGCACGATCTCCAGTCCGCCAAGGATCGCGGCAAGCGAGGGCATCTCCGCGGCCACCACGTCGAGGAGGCTGAAGCGGCCCGCCTCGTCGATCTTCCAGGCGATGGCCGCCTGCCGCTCTGCCAGAAAGCTGATGCGGACATCGGGATCGAGCTGGGTGTTGATCAGAAACATCGCCGCATTGACCGTGACCGCCAGCGACGTCGAAACCGGGCTTCGGCCTTTCAGCAGCGATTGCAGCAGGACAAGATCATCCGCTTTGGTCGGCGAAAGCGACCGGGCGGGTGCGGCAGAAGCAGAAGGTGCGGGTGCCGCTCCCTCGTATCGGTGCAGCGGTATCGGGTGAAACCCATAGGGTTCGTAGAGCGACGGCTTGTCGGTATAGAGGATGACGGCTTCAAAGCCCTGCTTCTCGCACCAGTCGAGCGCTTTTACCGTCACGTCGCGATAGAGCCCGCGGCCGCGCCATGCTGGCCGCACGGCGCCGGATTGCAGCCCGGCGGCATGGACGATCCTGTCGTTGAGGACGAAGGGCAGCGCAAAGGCCGAGATATTGGCCGCAAGCCCACCGTCGGCATCAAACCAGCCGAAGGGCATGCTCGTCGGATCGGGTCCGCCGAGCTGCTGCAGCGGTCCGATATCGATGCCGAAAATATCCCTGAGCAGGCAGACCAGCGCCGCCCAGCCGGCAGGGTCGCCGAAATAGTCCTGCCGGAAGGTCAGGCCAGCGCTGTCGAGGCGTTGTGCCATCAGACGCCGGTGGAGCCGAAGCCGCCTGCGCCGCGCATCGTTTCGCTTGCCTCGGTAATCTCCGCCACCCGCGCCTGGGTTACCGGCGCGATCACCATCTGGGCGATACGCATGCCGCGCGAGATGACAAAGGCTTCCTCGCCGAGATTGGCGAGCAGTACCTTCACTTCGCCGCGATAGTCGCTGTCGACGGTGCCCGGCGAATTCAGGCAGGTGATACCGTTTTTGAAGGCCAGGCCGGAACGCGGCCGAACCTGTCCCTCGAAACCTTCGGGGATCTCGAAGATGAAGCCGGTCGGCACCAGCGCCCGCTTGCCGGGCAGAAGCGTCAGTGGTGCTGCCTCGTCGACGGCAGCGCGCAGGTCCATGCCGGCCGCTCCCTTGCTTTCATAGGCGGGCAGGTCGAGGCCTTCGCCATTGGCTAAGCGGATCAGGTTCAGCGTCGGGCGCGTATCGTGATGAATGGTCATGGCCCATTACTTTGCGCCCGAGGGCCTCAGGTCAATTGCATTGCCGGGCTTTAATCGCTAGATACGCGGCAATTCCACAGGATTCACAAGTATGGCCGAAAGTCTCGCCGAGGCGGTCTCCCGCCGCCGCACATTCGCTATTATCGCCCACCCGGACGCGGGTAAGACGACGCTCACCGAAAAGCTGCTGCTGTTCGGCGGCGCCATTCAGCTTGCCGGCGAAGTCAAGGCGAAGAAGGATCGCATGCAGACGCGCTCCGACTGGATGAAGATCGAGCGCGAGCGCGGCATCTCCGTCGTCACCTCGGTGATGACCTTCGAATATAACGACAATGTCTTCAACATCCTCGACACGCCGGGTCACGAAGACTTCGCCGACGACACCTATCGCACGCTGACCGCCGTCGACGCCGCCGTCATGGTCATCGATGCCGCCAAGGGCATCGAGCCGCGCACGCTGAAGCTTTTCGAAGTCTGCCGCATGCGCGATATCCCGATCATCACCTTCATCAACAAGATGGACCGCGAAAGCCGCGATCCCTTCGAGATTCTCGACGAGGTGGAAGAGAAGCTGGCGCTCGATACGGCGCCGATCACCTGGCCGATCGGCCGCTCCAAGACCTTCTGCGGCTCGTATAATATCGCCGCCAACACGGTGCGCGGTTCGGATACCGAAATCGAGGGAACGCCGGTCAACGGCCCGCAAAGCGTGGCCGGCAGGCTGCCGGAAAACGAGCGCCAGGTCTTCGTCGAGGAGACCGAGCTGGCGATCGAGGCCTGCCGTCCGTTCGACCGCCAGGCCTTCCTGGAAGGCCATATGACGCCGGTCTTTTTCGGCTCGGCGCTGCGCAACTACGGCGTTCGCGACCTCATCAACGCGCTCGGCGATTTTGCGCCGCCGCCGCGTGACCAGGTTGCCGATACCAGGACCGTGCACGCGACCGACGACAAGATGACGGCCTTCGTCTTCAAGATCCAGGCGAACATGGACCCCAACCACCGCGACCGCATCGCCTTTGCCCGCATCTGCTCCGGCAAGCTCGAACGCGGCATGAAGGCAAGGCTTGCCCGCACCGGCAAACAGCTCGGCCTGACGGCGCCGCAATTCTTCTTCGCCTCGCAGCGCCAGCTCGCCGACACCGCCTATGCCGGCGACGTCGTCGGTATTCCCAACCACGGCACGCTCCGGATCGGCGACACGCTGACCGAGGGTGAATCGCTGGTCTTCCAGGGTGTGCCGAACTTCTCGCCGGAGATCCTGCGCCGCGTGCGTCTGGAAGATGCGATGAAGGCGAAGAAGCTGAAGGAAGCCCTGCAGCAGATGGCCGAAGAAGGCGTCGTCCAGCTGTTTTCGCCGGAAGACGGCTCGCCGGCGATCGTCGGCGTCGTCGGCGCCCTGCAGCTCGACGTCTTGAAGGAGCGGCTGATGGCCGAATACGGCCTGCCGGTCTCCTTCGAAATGTCGCGTTTCTCCGTCTGCCGCTGGATCTCGGCCGAGCAGCCGGCGGATCTGGAGAAATTCCTCACTGTCAAACGCGGCGATATCGCCCGCGATCTCGACGGTGATCCGGTCTTCCTCGCCCAGGACGGTTTTTCGCTGCGTTACGAATCCGAGCGCCATCCGGCGATCAAGATGGTCGCCATCAAGGAATATCACGCCGCCAAGGCGGCGTGATCGCTAAACTCCAGGAAGTACGAAGCGGCTCTCACCGGCAAGCCGTTCCGCCAGGAAATCGACGACGGCGCGCACCGCCGGCAGCTGGCCACGCCGATGCGGCATGAGGATGGTCGTCTCGATGCTGCCGGCCGTCCATTCCGGCAACACCCGCACCAGCCGCCCGTCTGCCAGCGCCTTGCGGCAGACGGATGTCGGCAGGCAGGTGATGCCGAGCCCCGCCATGGCCATTTCCATCAAGACATAGGGCTCATCCGCGGCCATGACGGAATGCAGCGTGACGAGAACCTCGTCGCCGCCCGAATAAAGCCGCCACTGGTCCTCCGTCAGGCTGGTCATGATCGTCGCATGCTGTGCCAGCTCCTCCGGCCGGCGCGGTTGGCCATGGGCACTCACATAGTCCGGCGAGGCGAGGATGAAGAAGGGGTGACTGGCGAGCTTCCTCTGCACGAGCGCCGAATCCGGCAGTGGCCCGCGGTGGCTGCGCAGCGCGATATCGAAGCCTTCCTGGACGATATCGACGAAGCGGTCCGTCACGTGCACGCAGAGCCGGAGCTTCGGATAGCGCACCGCCAGCGCCGGCAGATGCTCCGTCAAGGTAAACTGCGCCGTCGGTACCGAGGCGGTGAGGCGAACGCTGCCGGCGGGTTCGGCCAGATGCCGCCGCACGATGCCTTCGGCCATCTCCGCCTCGATGATCGAGGCCTGGGCATGCTGAAAGAATCCCCGGCCGAGCTCGGTCAGCGCGAAGCTTCGCGACGTGCGCTGGATCAGCCGCACGCCAAGCCGTGCCTCCAGCTCCGCAACCCGCTTGCTCACCGTCGATTTCGGAATGCCGAGATGCCTTGCGGCGGCGGTAAAGCTGCCGCTGTCGACGGCCTGCACGAAAAGATGGAGGTCGTTGAGGTTAAAAAGCGCCATCGTCAGCTTCCAGATTTGTGGACATTGCGATGCATTTATAGCCTCTACCGCAAGATCGTCCACATCCTCACATTGATCGTGTCCAAACGGGTTCAATTCTGAAAGGAACGATTGATGTCACCCATATTGTTTTACGGCGTGCCGGAAGGCTGCTCCTTCGGCTCGATCGTCGCGCTGGAATGGTCCGGCCTGCCTTATCGGCTCTGCCGCGTCGAGATGCCGGAAATAGTCTCCAGTGAAGAATACAAGCGGATCAACATGGTCGGCGAAACGCCGTCATTGCTGCTCGAAGATGGCAGGGCGATCAGCGAAAGCATGGCGATCCTGCACCATATCGGCGCCAGCTCGATCGGCAACGGTCTTGGTTTTACGCAGGGCTCGGCGGATTTCGATCGGCTGAACCAGATGCTCGCCTTTCTCAACACCACCTTCTTCCAGGCCTTCGGCCCGCTCTGGTATGCGATCGAGCATCCGCTGGAGCCGCAGCAGAAGCAGGCCCTCACGGCCTATGGCATCACCGCGGTCGAAAAGGCGCATCAGACGCTGGAGCGCCTGCTCGAAGGCCGCGAATGGCTTCTCGGCAATGGGCCAAGCCTGGCGGACGCCTATTTCGTCGGCATCGCCCGCTGGAACGATTTTCACAAGGTCGTCGACCGCCGGCAGTTTCCCGGCCTGCATCGCCTCTATGAACGCATGCAGCAGGAGCCGGCCGTGCGTTTTGCCCATGCGATCGAGCATCGGCAGGAGGCAAAAAGCAGCGGCGGTTTCCGCGGCGAGGTCGATCTGGCCGAGGCACTCGGCCTATTGAGACAGGCGGCCTGATCGTCCCAGCCGTCGCACCTTTGCGGTGCGACGGCCGATCTGCCGTCAGCCAGCGGCGATGATCTCGATCTCGACGAGCCAGTCGTCGCGCAGCGTTTCGACGATGATCGCCGTGGTCGGCACGGCGCGGCCGCCAAGCGCCTGAAGACGGGCATTCTGGTTCGCCTCCACAAAGGCGCCGTCGCGGAGATAGCTCGTCAGCCGCACGATATTGTCCACCGTCATATCAGCGGACGTGAGGATGGCGCGCAGATTGGACCAGATGAGCTCCAACTGGCCGTCCAGATCGGCCGCCGCCATTCCCTGTTGATCGAGACCCATCGTACCGCTGACGAAGAGCAGCCGGGACGTCTGCCTGACCTCCAGCGCATGGATGTAATCAGGGCTCGCTGCATAGATCCCGTTTGCTGGATTGCGCGCGATCATCTCCATGAATTTCCTCCTCTTCCGAATATTCTGTTGAAGAATGCCAGTATCGGCGATTATTCTTCGGCAGAAAGGGGAGTTTGCGGAATGGCGAAAAATACAGACGATCTTCGGCAAAGACGCCCACAGCAGCCGGTCATCGATGCATTCGACCGAAGAATATTAGCCGCGCTCGCCGCCGACAGCAGCCAGAGCTATGCCAGGCTTGGCGAAGCGGTGGGCCTGTCGGCGCCGGCCGTGCATGAGCGTGTGCGCCGCCTGAGACAATCCGGCGCCATCAAGGGCGTGCATGCCGCACTGGATGGCGCAGCGCTTGGCAAACCGCTGCTTGCCTTCGTGCATGTGGAGGCGGCCGGCTGGGGCAAGAGCGAGCGGCTGATGCAGGTCCTGCAGTTTCCCGAGGTCGAGGAGATGCATTCGGTCGCGGGCGACGCCAGCGTTCTCTTCAAGGTCCGCACCGCCAGCCCGCAGGCCTTGGAAGCTTTTCTCGCCCAGATCCATGCCGTCCCCGGCGTCACCGGCACCCGCAGCTATATTGCGCTTTCCACCTATCTGGAGCGTCCGGTACAGGCCGGCGTCACCGATCGCTGGCCGGAGATGCCTCTGCCGGAATAAGGCTGCAAGCACCACGGACGAGATATTTCAGGGGGCACAAGGCCATGGCGCGGCCGAGACAAACCGCTGATGTGTGGACGACGTTGCCGCTAGCCGATGCCATGCTTTCTGAGAAGCGCCTGTTCATCGCCTGACACCCAGCCGAAAACTTTCGCCTCGCCGTTCAGCTTCTGCACGAGGTAGTGAACATCGAAATCTATGACCGTGTCCGGCCGATCCTCTCGGGCATAGGTCGCCGTCCAGGCGACATGCGTCAAACAATGATGGTCATCTATCGGGGAGATGCGGACATCGCGTATGCGCATCTCCTTGGTCCCTATTGCCCGATAGCGGGCGTATCCTTGCTTCATGACTTGCTTGAGTTGATCGTCGTTTTTCCCGGTCATAACGCCGGCCGGCGAGGCCGCGATGAAATCCGAGGCATACAGCGATGCAACCTCATCCATATCCCCGTCATCACCGAGGGATCTGTTGAAAAAACCTTCGTATCGCTCGAATAGCGTCCTTACGGCATTCTCCATCAGCCGCTCTCCCGTTGCATTTTGGTGGGATCGATATGATTGCGCCGGGCCGCAGCCAACGGTTTGTGGCTCTAACCGTCACGCTGCCCCGAATTTAATAGGTCCTCATCCTAATCCTCGCCATCGAAGCGCGGCAGCGGTTCGATATTCTCCACCCAGGGCAGGGCAGAGCCACACCATATCTGCTTGCTCGGCTGCAACACTTGCCGTTGGTCGATGCTGCCGACGCGGATGCCGATCGCGCCGCCTTCGCCGTCCGTGCGGTAGAGCGGCGATCCGCAATTCGGGCAGAAGAATTGCCGGCTGAGACCACCGCTGTCGCCATATTTTGCGTAGCCTCTCGGCTCGCCTGAAGTGAGCGTGAGACTTTCCGGCTGCGCCGGTGCGGTGATGCGATAGGCCGAGCCCGTCAACCGCTGGCAATCGGTGCAATGGCAGATCGAGACCCGCTCCGGGTCGATCTCCGCCTGATAGCGGATCGCGCCGCAGTGGCATCCTCCGGTAATATGCATCGGCAAATCCCCAAAGCATGTCGCGCAAAACTGTACGGCGGTTTAGCGACAAAGACATCGCCACGCTTTAGTCCGCCGGCTGAGCGGCCGGATGTGTGGCGTAGAAGGCCTTTGCATCCGCCGTGAAGGCGGCCCGCTGATCAGCTCTTGTATAGAACATATGGCCGCCGCGATAAAGCTTCAGTCCGACGCGGCCACTGGCGAGCGAGGGCGGCAGATGGTCGACCACGTAGCGGCTGACGCCATAAGGCGTCACCAGATCGCTGTAGCCATGTGCGATCAGCAGATGGAAGGCCGGGTTCGCGGCGAGCAGCTGCCTGATGTCGTCGGTGGCGCTGGCCTGGAAGCGCGATCCGCCGCCGCGCCCCCCGCCCCATTCCCAGCGCCGGCTGATATCGCCGTCGAGCAGCGAATAGGTCATCTCGGTCTTAAAGCCGAGTTCGTTGCGGGCATAGTCGGCGAAAGCCCCGCCATAGGCGCGGGTGAAACCGTCGAGGATGGCGTCGCCGCCGCGATCGTAATCCGATTCCGGATAGGGATCGGGTGCTGCAAAGGAGGCGTCGTAAGAGCTCATCACCTCGCCGCTGCCGGCGCCGGAGTGTTTGACGAAGGAACTGCCGAGGAAGCCGTGGTTGCGGGTGACGATATCCTCGGGAATGCCCGTCAGGCGAGCGATCCTGCCATAGAAGGCGGCGGCATCGGCACCCGTCGGCGGCGGCCCGGCCAGCGTCGTCAGATAGTCCCCGAGCGCGAAGGTCTCGGCTGCCTTCTGCTTCTCTTCGTCAAAGGCTTTATGCCGGTCGAGTTCGGCGGCCGCCAACGACGGCAGTTCGAGGGCCGCGCCGAGCGCGAACTGATCGGCATTGAACATCAGCTGGCCCTCGAGCAAGGGAGAAAGCATCACCGCACCGGCGACGATGATGCCCTGGCTTTCCTGAAGCGCCGAGGCGACCTTGGCGGCGCGAAAGCCGCCATAACTTTCGCCGAGAAGATATTTCGGCGAGTTGGAACGGTTGTTGTGCGCGACATAGAGCGCGATCGCCTTGGCGATGCTCTGGGCGTCGGCACTGACGTTGTAATAGTTGGAGGCGTCGTCCGCCTTTGCCGTCCGGCTCCAGCCGGTGCCGATCGGATCGATCAGCACGAGGTCGGTGAAATCGAGCCAGCTTTGCGGGTTGTCGACGAGTTTCGCATTGGCGCCGTCGCGTCCGTCCGGCCCGAAATCGAGCACCTTCGGCCCGACGAGCCCGAGATGCAGGAAGGCGGAAGCCGCACCCGGCCCGCCGTTGAAGGCAAAGGTCAGAGGCCGGTTCGCCCCGCTATCCCCTGCGACATAGGCGGTGTAGAAGATCGCGCCGGTCTGGGCCCCGTCCTGGCCGAAGAGATCCAGCGTGCCGGCAGTGGCGGTATAGGCAAACTTCCGGCCGCCGATCGTCAGCGCGTGCTCGGTGACGGAATCGGCCGGCAGCAATTTCAGCACGCCCTCGCGCGCGCCGCTCTGGGCGGTTGCCTTCGGTGTACCGCTTTCCTGTGCATGGGAAAGGGCAGGTGCCAGCGACGCCATAAACACGGCAAGCAGAAACAGTGTTCGTATGCGCAAGATGTTTCCTCCGGCGTTCGGGATGAGAGGCTGAGATAGCGTAGCATCCGCGGCCGACGACCGGCATCAAGAGATGGTGATGGACAGGTGAGCGAGCGGCTCAGCCGTCCTTTTCAATAGCATGGACATTGATCTCCACCGCCCGCCCGGCCTTCCAGCCGTTGATCGCGGCGCCCAGTCCGAGCGCAACGAAGAGGGCCGCGCACCAGGAAAAGCTGCCGGTCCAGCCGCGGATGAGGCCGACGATGAGCGGGCCGATGGCGGCCAGCAGATAACCGACGCATTGCGCCATGCCGGAAAGATGGGCGGCGACATCGGGATCGCGCGAGCGCAGCACGATCGTCGTCATGGCTGCCGCGATCAGCCCGCCCTGGCCGATGCCCTGCAGCACCGCCCACAGCCAGACTGTCGAAAGCGGCGCGAAGACCAGGCCGAGCAGGGCAATGACGGCGATGCCGCAAAGGCTCGCATTGATCAGCCGCTGGTCCCGGCCGCGCACCGCGATATGCGGCACGATCAGGCAGGAGGCCGCCTGCACCATCACCGACAGCGAGACGATTGCCCCGGCGGTGACGCCGTCGAGCCCGCGTTCGCGCAGGATCGGTACCAGCCAGCCGAAGACGCAATAGGCAAGCGCCGATTGCAGCCCCATGAACAGCGTCACCTGCCAGGCGAGCCGGTCGCGCCAGAGGCCTTTGACGTGGAAGCCGTTCCGTCTTGCCTGCCTGCCGCTGCGAAGAACCTCAGGCAGCCAGAGCAGGCTGACGATGAGGGCGGGCAGCGCCCAGACGGCGAGGGCGCCCTCGAGAGAGCCGCCGAGTGCGTGCTCGATCGGCAGCGTCAGCCCGGCGGCACTTGCCGCCCCGGCGCAGAGCGCCATCGTGTAGAAACCGGTCATCAGCGCGGCGCCCCCGGCAAAATCCCGCTTCACCAGCCCCGGCAGCAGCACGTTGCCGACGGCGATGCAGGCGCCGGCAAGGGCCGTGCCGATGAAGAGCAGCGGTATGGAGGAAAGCCCGCGCAATGCGGTGCCGAGCGCCAGAAGCAGGAGAACGTCGAGCAGCGTGCGTTCCGTTCCGAAGCGCTGGGCAAGACGGGGCGCAAGCGGCGAGAAGGCGCCGAGGCAGACCACCGGCAGCGTCGTCAGCAGGCTGGCGCCCAGCGCGCTGAGGCCGAGCTCCGAGCGGATTTCCGGCAGCAGCGCCGAGGCGCTGGAGAAGACCGGGCGCAGGTTGAAGGCGATCAGCACCAGGCTTGCGCCCAGCAGAAAACGACCCGCAGCTCCCCGCACCGGCGTGGCCTGCGGCGGCGGAAGGCTGCCGGCCTCGGCATCGATCAGCAATTCGTCGGCGGCGTCGAGCGCGCTGGCGGCATGGTTGGCAGGCGTGTTCATGACAGGATCATCCGCTCGAGCGCGGCAAGAACCGGCGCGATGAAGCGGCGCACCGCCGCATCCGCCTTGTCGGGATCGCCGGTTTCGATGGCGTCGACGATCTCGGCATGCGCCTGCATATCGGGTTCCGGAATATCCTTGCCGAGCGTCGCCGCGATGGTGTCGGCGATCGAGGCCGAAAAGAAATCGTAGATCTCGATCATCGCGCGGTTGCCCGAAGCGGCGATGACGGCCTTGTGGAAGGCGAGGTCGCGTCCGATGAAGGCGGCCTGGTTGCCGCCGTCGTAATTGCCGCGTTCGGCAAGCAGCCTGCGAAGCCCGGTAACAATCTCCGGCGTCTTGCGGATCGCTGTCAGCCGGGCGGCCTCGACGTCGAGCGCCAGGCGCGCCTCGAACTGGTCACGCAGGCTGGCGCGCCGCGCCATCGTCAGCGGTCGGCCGGCATCGCTGGTGGCGCGGACATAGGTGCCCGAACCCTGCCTTGTCTCGAGATAACCCTGGGAGACGAGAACGCGCACCGCCTCGCGCACCGTGCCGCGGCTGACGGACAGCATGGCCGACAGGGAGGCCTCATTCGGCAATTTCTCGCCGACCGCCCAGCGTTTGCCGAGAATGTCGCCGCGGATCGCCTCGATCGCCTCATCGGCGAGATTGGTCTTGCTGAGCGCTCTCATCCCACTACTCATAAAGTCATCTGATGACTTTATGAGTAGTGGGATTTCGATCTTTCGTCAACGCCCGGCATCGAGACAATAAAGGCATCAAGACAATAAAAAGGGCCGCCTCAGCGACCCTTTCCATGAGTTTGGCCTCAAACTGGCCTGGACTGTCTATGCAGCCCCAGGAAGGCGGGGATTAGAGCGAGGGCTGCCTCGCCTTCGTCACCTCTTCCATGCCCGTTACGAGGTCCGAAATCTCATTAGACATTGGATCACCTTCCTTTCGTTCTGTTGCTGATGACTTAAAAGTAGGCCGATTCTTCGCAGATGCAAGAGAGAAATGCGTTCAGTGCGCAGCTTTGATGAAGGTGCCGTTCTGCAGTTCGCGCATTGCCTGCATGATTTCCTCGCGCGAATTCATCACGATCGGGCCGTGCCAGGCAACCGGCTCCTCGATCGGCTTGCCGGAGACAAGCAGGAAACGGATGCCCTGGTCGCCTGCCTGCACCGTCACTTCGTCGCCGCTGTCGAAGACCACGAGCGTGCGGTTGCCGGACATGTCGCGGATATTCAATTCCTCTCCGTCGACTTCCTTCTCGACGCGCACGCCGAAGGGTTTCGATGCATCGCGGAAGGTGCCGGAGCCGGCGAAGATATAGGCGAAGGCATTGCGGTAGGTATCGACCGGCAGGCGCTTCTTCCGGCCGGGCGGCACCGAAACGTCGAGATAGATCGGCTCGGCGGCGACGCCATCGACCGGACCGGCCTTGCCCCAGAAATCGCCGCAGATCACCCGCACCGCCGTGCCGTCATCATCAACAACGACAGGAATATCGGTGGATTTGACGTCCTGGTAGCGCGGCGCCGTCATCTTCAGCGAGGAGGGCAAGTTCGCCCAGAGCTGGAAGCCGTGCATACGGCCGGCAAAATCGCCCTTCGGCATTTCCTGGTGCATGATGCCGCTGCCGGCCGTCATCCACTGGATGTCGCCGGCGCCGAGCAGGCCGCTATTGCCCAAGCTGTCGCCGTGCTCGACGGTGCCGGCGAGCACATAGGTGATCGTCTCGATGCCGCGATGCGGATGCCAGGGAAAACCGCGGATATATTCCGCCGGATTGTCGTTGCGGAAATCATCCATCATCAGGAAGGGATCGGTCATCGCGGGATCGCCGAAGCCGAAGACGCGGTGCAGCTTGACGCCGGCGCCTTCCATGGTCGGTGTGGCAATACTTTCATGCTTGACGGGGCGGATCGACATGGCGTCCTCCTAGGGGTTCAACTTGGCGGCGACTATAGCCGCCCGGCTGCCGGGCGCGAAGTCTGCGGGACAGACAACGCAGTGTTCACAAAAGAACACAGCGTTTCGCCGAATTTGAAGAGGTCAGGCGTCAAGAAATCGTCATGTTTCACTTGCAAACCGGCAGGGCGTTAAGCTGTTATTAGCGACGACATTCGACAATTCAGTTGTCGTTTCAGCATTTCCCGCCGATGCGGCGGGTTCCGGAGCAAAGAGCCATGTGTCGCTGGGCAGCCTATCGCGGAGACCCCCTCTATCTCGAGGAGTTGGTATCCTCGCCCGCCCATTCCCTGATCGAGCAGTCGCATTGCGCCACCCGCGCCAAGACCGCGACGAACGGCGATGGCTTCGGCATTGCCTGGTATGGCGATAGACCCGAGCCCGGCCGCTACCGCGATACCCTGCCCGCCTGGTCGGATTGCAATCTGAAGAGCCTGGCGCGGCAGATCCGTTCGCCGCTCTTCCTCGCCCATGTCCGCGCTGCCACAGGCGGCGGCACGCGCCGCGACAACTGCCACCCCTTCACCCATGGCACCTGGTCCTTCATGCACAACGGCCAGATCGCAGGCTTCGAGCGCCTGCGCCGGCCGATGGAGGCGATGCTCGACGACGAGTTGTTCAATGCCCGCGGTGGCACCACCGATTCCGAATTGATGTTCCTGCTGGCGCTGCAGTTCGGCCTGCGCGAAGCGCCGATCGCCGCGATGGCGGAAATGATCGGCTTCATCGAGGATCTGGCGGAAAACACCATCGGCTCGGTGCTGCTGCGCTTTACCGCTGCCTTCTCCGACGGCAAGGCGCTTTATGCCATCCGCTATGCGACCGATCGCAAGGCGCCGACTCTTTATGCCTCGCCGGTCGGCAAGGGCTATTGCCTCGTCTCGGAGCCGCTGAACGACGATGGCGATGCCTGGGCCGAGATCCCGAACGGCAGCGCCGTCACGGTCGGCGAAGGAGGAATCGACGTCGCGGATTTTCGACCGGGCAAACGGGCGGCCGTCAAATCGCAGTGCGTCGTCGTTCCAGCCTGATCCCCCGGCGTTAACTGAACTGCTTGGCGATCAGTGCCGCGAGTCGTTCGGCGACCTCTTCCTTCGCCAGGTCAGGCCATTGCTCGACGCCGTCGCGGCGAACGAGTTTGACGCGGTTGCGGCTGCCGCCCATGATGCCGGTCGCCGGAGAAACGTCATTGGCGACGATTATGTCGGCGCCCTTCCTCTCGAGTTTCGCCTTCGCATTGATTTCGACGTCCTGCGTCTCGGCGGCAAAGCCGATCACCAGCTTCGGCCGCATCGTATGATGGCCGACGGTTTTCAGGATGTCCGGGTTCTCGGTCAGCGCCAGCGTCGGGATGGATTCACCGGGATGTTTCTTCAGCTTCTGGTCGGCGGCCGAGGCCACGCGCCAGTCCGCCACGGCTGCGACCATCACCGCGATGTCGGCCGGCAGCGCCGCAAGCACGGCATCACGCATTTCCTCCGCCCGCTCGACATGCACGACGTTGACGCCGACGGGATCGGCGATCGTCACCGGCCCCGATACGAGCGTCACCTCCGCCCCGAGCTTAGCCAGGGCGGCGGCGATCGCATGTCCCTGCCGGCCGGAGGAGCGGTTGGCGATGTAGCGCACCGGATCGATCGGTTCGTGGGTCGGTCCTGAGGTGACAATTGCCTTGCGCCCCTTGAGCGGCTTTTCTCCGTCGTCGAGCATGGTTTCGGCAGCCGCGACGATCTCCAGCGGCTCCGCCATCCGGCCGAGCCCGGCCTCCCGGCTTTCCGCCATCTCGCCGGCCATCGGCCCGACGAAGCGGATGCCGTCGGCTCTGAGCATCGCCGCATTCCGCCGCGTCGCCGGATGCGCCCACATGGCGGGGTTCATCGCCGGTGCGGCCAGCACCGGCCTGTTGGTCGCCAGAAGCACGGTCGAGGCGAGATCGTCGGCAAGCCCGTTCGCCATCTTCGCCATCAGATCGGCCGTGGCAGGGGCGATCAGCACGAGGTCGCAGTCGCGCGCCAGGCGGATATGGCCGATATCCTGTTCGTCCTGCCGCGAAAACAGATCGAGGAAGACATGGTCCGCCGCCAGTGCACCGACGGCAAGCGGCGTGACGAATTCCTGCGCGCCCTTGGTCATGACAGGGCGCACGCTCGCGCCGCGCTCGCGCAGCCGGCGGATCAGATCCAGGCTCTTATAGGCCGCGATGCCGCCGGAGATGATGAGGAGGATGCGTTTGCCGCTGAGAGCCATGGCCTTCTACCCGTTGCCTTTTCTGACCGTCCTCGACCCTAAGCCTTTGGCGGAGAACATGCAATCGCCCGTGCGACACGCATAGGATCTGCTCGGGCAGCCTTAGCATGACGATCGCGATCGCCATGCTAAGGCGGCAAGCTGCGGCAGCTGGTCTCCGCCGCGCTTGTGAGTCAGAGGTTGCTCATCCCGCCGTCGATGATGAGTTCGCTGCCGACGATATAGGCCGCCTCATCGGAGGCGAGGAAGACGATCGTCTTGGCGACTTCGCCGGGGGTTCCGAAGCGGCCGACGGGGATCTGAGCCTGGATCTGCGCGGTCATCGCCTTGGAATCCGCTTCCGACGCCCCGAGCTTGCTGTAGAGCGGCGTGGCGATCGGGCCGGGGCTGACGGCGTTGACGCGAATGCCGCGGCCGATCAGTTCGCCCGACAATGTCTTGGCAAGCGTCAGCAGCGCGCCCTTCGTCAGCGAATAGACGCTGGAGTTCGGCATGCCGATATGGGCGTTGATCGAGGTGTTGAGCACGATCGCGGCCTGCTTCGAAAAAATCGGCAGCAGTGACTGAATCAGGAAGAACGGTCCTTTGACGTTGATATCAACCGACTTGTCGAAGGCGGCTTCGCTCCACTGTTCCAGCGGCCCGAATTCGGCGACCCCGGCGTTGACGAAGAGGATGTCGAGCGTGCCGAAAGCCTCTCTCACGCTATCGGCGACGGCCTTCTGGCCGACCGCATTGCCGGCATCGGCCTGGATGACGGTGGCTTTGCCGCCAAGTTCGGCGCGGGCCGCCTGGACGCTTGCCGCGCTGCTGCCGGTAACGACGACGCGGGCGCCCTCGGCGATGAATTGGCGGGCGGTCTCGAGACCGATGCCGCTGGTGCCGCCGGTGATGAGGGCTGTCTTGTTCTGGAGGCGTGACATGATGACGTTCCTTTGATCGAATTTTGGGCCGCGGCCCGTTGTTGTTGGATGGGAGAATGCTCTGAAAAAAGCGGCGCGATAAGCCGGCGTGTTGAAGGATCACCAACCCGCAGCGGATAATCGCGCCCTGCCGTCTCAGCTGCGGGTGATCGAGGCGCCGCCGTCGACCAGCGATGCCGTGCCGGTGACGAAGCTCGCATCGTCGGAGGCGAGATAGAGAACCGAGCGGGCGAGTTCTTCGGGTGTCGCGACACGCTTCAGCGCATGCAGATTGGTGACGAAGGCCTGCTTCTCAGGCGTGTCGTTCATGTCCCGATACATGTCGGTATCAACAGCACCCGGCAGGATGGCATTGACGCGCACGCTCTGCTGGCCGAATTCGGCGGCAAGCGCCTGTGTCAGGCCGATCAGGCCGGATTTGCTGGCGGCATAGGCGGCAACGCCCGGAAAGGCGAAGCTGTAGCCGACGAAGGTCGAGGTGAAGATCACCGAGCCGCCGCCATTTTCCACCATTGCGCCGATCTGGTGCTTGGCGGCGAGGAAGGAGGCCGTCAGATTGATCGCCAGCGCCTCGCTGAAGCCTGCTTCCGAAACACCGGTGCTCGCACCGGCTTCGCCGAGCGTGCCGGCATTGTTGAAGGCGATGTCGAGCTTGCCGTATTTCGTCACGGCGGCGGCGACCAGCGCCTTGTGATAGTCTTCCGAGCGCACGTCGCCGGCAATGGCCATGGCGTCGCCGCCCTCTGCCTTGATCTCGGCGACGAGACTGTCGAGTTCGCCCTGGCGGCGGGCGCCGACGACGACCTTGGCGCCTTCGGCGGCGAAGAGCTTTGCCGTGGCGCGGCCGATGCCGGAGCTTGCGCCGGTGACGATCGCGACCTTGTTGTTCAAGCGGTTCATGGTTCCATCTCCTGGGTTTAAGGTGAGGCGGCCCCTGCCGTCCCTTTCGATGAAGGGAAGATGGCATTTTCCTTTCGTTCGGATTAGTCTTCAGATTGGGGAATTCGAATTCGGAAAAGCCGAACGATGATCAGGATCGAAGGTATTGCGGCTTTCGTCGCCGTGGTTGAGGCGGGCTCGGTCAGCGAGGCGGCCCGGCGCCTGCGGCTATCCAAATCCGTCGTCAGCGAAAGGCTGGCGGAACTGGAGAAATCGCTGGGCGGCATCCTGCTGCACCGAACGACGCGCAAGCTCACCTTGACGGAGGATGGCACGGTCTTCCTTGGGCGCGCCGCGCGCATCGTGCGCGAGATCGAGGAAGCCGCGGCAGATATGGCGGAGCGGCGCGGAACGCTGTCCGGCCCGATCCGTATCGCCGCCCCCGTCACCTTCGGCCGCATGCATCTCGGCCCGGCGCTCTATCCTTTTCTTGCCGAACATCCCGAGATCGAATTGACCCTCGATATCGATGACCGGCGCGTCGATGCCGCCTCGGACGGTTATGATGCCATCATCCGCAACGGCCCGATCGCCGATAGCCGGCTGGTCGCCTGGAAGCTCGCTCATAGCCGCCGCCTTCTCTGCGCCTCACCGGATTATCTCGCCCGCCAGGGAATTCCGTCGTCGCTGGCTGATCTCAACAGCCATCGCGGCATCTTCTACACCAATCGCGGCGTTGCCGACTGGCGGTTCCAGACGTTCGACGGTGCGATCGTCGTGCGCGCGAAATTGGCGCTCGGCATCAACAATGGCGATATGCTCCGCGACGCCGCGATTGCCGGGCTCGGCATCGCGCTGCTGCCAGCCTTCATCGCCGGCCCGGCCATCCGCGAGGGCCGGCTTGCCGAAATCGATGTCGGCCATAGGCCGGAGGCCGAATTCATCTACATGGCCCATCCCGAAGGCCGAAATCCCTCCGCCAAGCTTCGCGCCATCGCCGACCACCTGAAGAAGAGCTTCGGCGATCCGCCCTATTGGGATCCGGTGGGTTAACTCATGTACTCAGCAGGCTGATCAGGTTCTCGGTGACCGGCGAACGATGTGTTTTCAGGATTGCCAGCGCCAGGCGCGCCACGGCCGGCGGCCCCTCGATCGGCCGGTAGGCCACACCTTCGAGCTTGATCTGCGAAATCGAGGCCGGCACGATCGAGACGCCGAGATCGGCCGCCACCAGATTGACGACCGATGAAATCTGCGGCGCCTCCTGTGCCACGGTCAGCTCGAATCCCGCCTTGCGGCAGGCAAGCACGACATCGTCGTAGAGGCTCAAGCCCACGAGCCGCGGAAAGAGGATGAAGGGTTCGTCCGCCAGCGCCGCAAGCGGTAGCTCGCTGCGCCGTGCCATGGGATGGCTGGCGGGCAGGGCGATCACCATCGGCTCATCCGGCAGCCGCCGCAGCCGGATACCGGCGGGATCGTCGAGGCTGGGGCGCATGAAGGTGGCGTCCAGCTCGCCGCGTTCCAGCTTCTGCATCAGCGCCAGCGTATTCATTTCCGTCAGCGATAGCTGCACCTCCGGCCAGCACGCGCGAAAGCGGCGGATCGTCGTGCTGACCACGGGATTGAAGGCGGAGGAGGCGGTGAAACCGAGCGATAGTCGGCCGGTCTCGCCGCGATTGGCGCTTTGCGCCGCAAGCTTCGCCTTTTCCGCGGCCGCGAGCGACGCCTTTGCCTCGCCGAGGAAGGCCGTACCCGCTGCCGTCAATTCGGCGCCGTGCGGCACGCGGTGAAACAGCGCCGCACCCACTTCCCTCTCCAGATCGCGGATCTGCTGGCTGAGCGGCGGCTGCCCGATGCCGAGCTTGCCGGCGGCACGGGTGAAATTGCCTTCTTCTGCCACTGCCAGGAAATATCTCAGGTGCCGCAACTCCATCGCCATCTCCAAAACCTATCGAAATCGCCGGTTTCATATATTGGACAAATGGAGTGGCGTTGGCTAGATCGGAGGGCGGAAGGATGAAGATATGCCGACGTCAGTGCATGCCGTGAAGACCGCCGAGACAGCCGCAATCCCAGGGCAGAAGCAATACCTGACCCGTGGCACCGGCGCCTATCACCGCGCCAGCCTGGCGCTCTTCCTTTCCGGCTTCTCCACCTTCTCGCTGCTCTATTGCGTCCAGCCGCTGCTGCCGATCTTCTCGCAGCAATTCTCCGTCAGCCCGGCCGAAAGCTCGCTGTCGCTCTCGCTCTCCACCGGTTCCCTCGCAGTCGCGATCGTCTGTGCCGCCGCCGTCTCGGAAGGCCTTGGCCGCCGCAGCCTGATGTCGATATCGCTGGTCGGCGCGGCATTGCTGACCATCGCCACGGCCTTTGCCCCGAATTGGCACCTGCTGCTCGTCATCCGCGCCCTGCAAGGCCTCGTTCTCGGCGGCGTGCCGGCCGTCGCCATGGCCTATCTCGCCGAGGAAATCGATCCGCGCGGTCTTGGCGCCACCATGGGCCTCTATGTCGGCGGCACGGCCTTCGGCGGCATGTCCGGCCGCGTATTGACAGGCATCTTCGCCGAATATCTCACCTGGCGTCCGGCGCTTTTCATCATCGGCGCCATCGGCCTTGCCGCCGCGATCGGTTTCATCGCCCTCCTGCCGCCGTCACGCAATTTTGTCCGCCGGCCGGGCTTCGATCCGCGCTTTCATGCAAAAGCCTGGCTCGGCCATCTCAGCAATCCGGCGCTGCCCTTCATCTTCGCCATCGCCTTCCTGGCGATGGGTTCCTTCGTGACCATCTACAATTATGCCGGTTTCCGCCTGGTGGCGCCGCCCTACGGCCTCAACCAGACCGAACTCGGCCTGATCTTCACCGTCTATCTCTTCGGCATCGGCGCCTCCTCGATCGGCGGCCTGCTCGGGGACAGGATCGGGCACTTTTCCGTGCTTCTCTTCGGTCTGGCACTCACCGCCGCCGGCAGCGCGCTGACGCTCTTTGCCTCTCTCCCGACCATCATCCTCGGCATCATCGTGCTGACGACCGGCTTCTTCATGAGCCATTCCATCGCCAGTGGCCTTGTCGGCAAGCTGGCACATGGCACCAAGGGCCACGCTTCTTCGCTCTATATGCTCGCCTATTATGTCGGCTCCAGCCTCATGGGTTCGGCGGGCGGCTGGTTCTTCGCGGTTGAAGGCTGGACCGCCGTCGTTATCTTCACGCTTGCCATGCTGGCGCTGGCCTTTGTCTCCGCCTGTCTTGCCCAGCAATTCGCAAGGAGAAAAGCATGATCCGCATAGACCGCCTCGACCATCTCGTGCTGACTGTCGCCGATATCGCTATCACCTGCGATTTCTATTCCCGCATCCTCGGCATGTCGGTCGACACCTTTGCAGAGGGCCGCAAGGCGCTGAAATTCGGCGGGCAGAAGATCAACCTGCACCAGGCCGGCCACGAATTCGATCCCAAGGCGAGACACCCCACACCCGGCTCCGGCGACCTCTGCTTCATCGCCGAGACACCGCTTGCCGATGTCATTGCTGATCTACAGGCCGCGGGCGTTCTGATCGAAGAGGGCCCGGTCGAACGCACCGGTGCGACCGGACGTCTGCGCTCGGTCTATTTCAGGGACCCCGACGGCAATCTCATCGAAGTCTCCAATCTGATCGCCTGACGCGCTGCCCGGCTCCAGCCGATCCGTCGAAGACTTGCGGGTGTTTGCCCAGTTTTGCGACGAGACGATCATTGCTCTTCATCGTTGGAAATGACGGCACTCACGTCAACCAGCTACTTCATTTTGAAGAAGTCGAGTTCGGATCACTCCTGCCCAGCAGGCTGTTCTTCCACCGCTGTTGCAAAATCGGCATCGACCGGACCGGCCACGTCTGCAAGCCAGTCCCAATCATCGGAAATCGGCTCGATAATGATCGCACGCCCCTGCCGCCGAATGGCGACGCTGTCGCCGTCGAAACGGAATTCCTTGGGCAGCAGGACGGCTTGAGAGCGCCCCGACCAGAAGATCTTTGCTGTCTCCATGTCATGGCTCCCGATGAGATGTGACAACGATATACAGCAATTTTTGATCAACCAAGCCGGATATAGGGCACGTCCTTCTTCGCCACCTCATCCAGCGCCTCCTCGTAACCCGCATCGGCGTAACGCATGACGCCAAGCGCCGTATCGTTGGTCAGCGCATGGTTGAGCCGTTCATCGGCGGCATCCGTGCCGTCGGCGACGACGGTGACGCCGCAGCTCGTCATGTAGCCGGCATAGCCGCCGCCGCCGGAATGGATGACGACCAGATCGGCCATCGATGAGCAGAGCATCATCGCATCGATCAGCGGCCAGTCGGCGATCGCGTCGGACCCGTCCTTCATCCGCTCGGTCATGATATTTGGATGCGCCATGGCGCCGGCGTCGAGATGGTCGCGGGAGAAGGCGACCGGGCCCTCCAGTTCGCCGCTTGCCACCAGCGCATTGACGCGCCTTGCGAGTGCCGTGCGTTCGCCATGGCCGAGCCAGGCGATGCGGGCCGGAAGTCCTTCAAAGGGCACATACTCGCGCGCCAGCCGGATCCAGTTGGTGATGATCTTGTTATCAGGGAACATTTCCAGCAGCAGATCGTCGATCCGGGCGATGTCGCTCTCCTCGCCTGACAGAGCCATCCAGCGAAACGGGCCGATCGCCCGGGCAAACAGCGGCCTCAGATAGGCTTCGGTGAAAATCGGAATGTCGAAGGCATTGGCAACGCCGCCCTCTTTGGCCTGCGTGCGGATCAGATTGCCATTGTCGAAGACTTCCGAGCCCTTTTTCTGGAACTCCAGCATTGCCGTCACATGCTCGACGATCGAGGCGCGGCTTGCCGCCATCAACTGGCCCTGCCCATCGTCGCGCAGACCCTTGACCTGCTCGAGGTTCATACCCTTCGGCACATAGCCGTAGACGAGGTCATGCGCCGAGGTCTGATCGGTGACGATATCAGGCACGATGCCGCGGCGGGCGATTTCCGGATAGACCTCCGCCGCATTGCCGACGAGGCCGACGGACAGCGCCCGCTTGTCCTTTACCGCCGCATCGATCATCTGAATCGCGGTATCGAGATCGGGTGCGATTTCCTGGAGATAACCGATCTGCTGACGCTTGCGGGCGCGCTCCGGATCGATGTCGATACAGAGGATCGCAGCGCCTGCCATGCGGCCGGCGAGCGGCTGCGCTCCGCCCATGCCGCCGAGGCCGGCCGTCAGCACGAACCGGCCGAGAAGGTCTCCGCCGAAGCGCCGCTCGGCGATACGCATGAAGATTTCGTAGGTACCCTGGATGACGCCCTGGCTGCCGATATATTGCCAGGCACCGGCCGTCAGCCCGCCCCAGCAGATCAGCCCCTTGCGCTGCAGCTCGTAGAACACTTCGGCCTTTGCCCATTGCCCGACGATATTGCAGTTCGCCATGATGACGAGCGGCGCCTTGGCATGCGTTCGAACGAGGCCGATCGGCTTGCCGGACTGGATGAGTAGCGTCTGGTCCTCCTCCATCTCGGTCAGCGCGTTGACGATGCCCCTGTGCGCCGCCCAGTTGCGGGCCGCCTTGCCGAGCGCGGCATAGACGATCAGGTTATCGGGATCCTCGCCGACGGAGAGCACGTTTTCGAGCAGCCGCAGCAGCGCCTCCTGCCGCCAGCCCTTGGCGCGCAGCTCCGGCCCGCCGGGAATCGGAAATTTCGGATGACGTGGATTGGCCTTCGGCATCGTGGGTTCCTCGTTTTGCTCTCTGCTTTTCCCTTCTCCCCGCTGGGGAGAAGGGGGAATGGCATCGTTCGTTATTTGCTGGGCAGCGATCCCACATAGGCGAGCGCCGCATCAAGCAAACGCCGTCTCAGGGCATCGTCGCCGTAAACCTCGGCACCACCTCGCACCCAGCCATGCATCACCCGCTCGCCCGACAGCATCTGGATCACGCCCGGCAGCGCCAGCGCCCAGCCGTCATTGCCCTTGCCGAGACGGATCAGCATGCCGTCATGGCGCGCGCAGCAGAGAAGATTGCCGTTCAGCATGAAGGCCCAGCCGCCGAACATGGACTTTTCGGCAAGGCCCGGCTGACCGCCGAGCTCCTCGCGCATCAGTTCTTCGAGACCGGGATCGCGCGCCATGGCTCAGGCCTTCGTCGCCAATGCATAACGTGCGATCTCGATCCCCATCGCCTTTTCGACGACGGGATAGACGGTCGGATCGAGCACGCTTGCCGACAGCGGAATGATATCCATCGGCACATGCAGGATGAACACCCGCATGCCCTCCTTGAGCTGGCCGACGCTGAGCGGCTCGCCCTCCGGTGAAAGCGTGGTGATGACGGCGGGAAAGGTCGCAAGCCGTCCGCCATCCGCATCATCCACCGCCATATATTCGTTCATCACATGCAGCGTTACCGATGTTCCGCCCGAGCCGACAGTGATCGTGCCGATGTCGAAGGCTTCCTTGGTGTAGACGACGTCCTTGCGGGTGATGACGCCTTCGGCAAGGATATGTCCGCCCGTCGTCTTGCAGATCGCATCGATGACATCAGATCCGCCGCGCTTCTCCGCCGCGATGATTGCCTCGCCGAGCGCAAGCGCCATCGAGATGCCGCCGAGCGCCGCATGGGTGCGGACATAGGAGGCCCGGAGCGGATTGCGGCAGCTGGCGATGAAGCCGCCGGATTGGTCGGCGGCGGCCCGCAGCACCGGCGAGATCTTCGCCGTCGCGCCCTTCACGACGAGTTCGATATAACGGTTCTCGGCGCGATTGCCGCCGACGGCGGTCTGAATCATCGGCTCGGGCGATCCGGCCATGCCGATGGAGCCCATGTCGCCCGTCGGATGCGCGCGGATATCGCCGACCGCGTCGACCACCTTGGTGCCGAGGATTGCTGAGGGCAGCCAGCCGTTCAGCGTCGAGGATTTGCCGTTCTGGCCGATGATCAGCCCGGAAAGCTTTTCGCCGAGCGCCTCCTGCAGCAGCTGCACGGCCTTCACATAATCGATGCCCTGCATTTCCCAGGGGGTGGTGGAGGCCGGCGCGCCGATCGCAGCCGCAGTCGCAATCCAGTCCTCGTCCTTCAGCTCGTCGATCGAGACCAGCTCCGGCTTGCCGACATTGACGGCGGCATAACCGAGCACCCGTCCGTGATCGGCCCAGCCGCCGCCGCCGGCGGCATAGACGGAGCCGCCCTTGACGGCAGCTTCCACGTCCTTCTCAACGAGTATGCGTCCCATTCGCCTTCTCCTGATTCAAGCGCGTGTCCATCTCGCGCACCGCCTCGAAAAGCACGGCGGCGCCGAGCGCGATATCGTCATTCTCAGCCCATTCATCGGCCGAATGGCTGCGGCCTTCCCGGCAAGGCACGAAGATCATCGCCGCCGGCGCCACCTTGGCGATCCAGGCCGTATCGTGCCCTGCTCCGGAGGCCATGCGCCGGTGTTTCGCGCCGACGCGCTCGCAGGCAGCCTCCAAGGTCGACAGCAGCCCGGCATCGCCAGGCGTCGGCTGATTGTCGGAAACCCGGTTCGGCGTCTTGATCGTCACGGCATAGGCGCCCGCCAGCTTTTCGACATGGCCCTCGAGCCAGCGGCAGAAAGCCTCCATGTCGGCACGGATTTCGGCACGGCCATCGATCAGCAGCACCACCTTCGACGGCACGACATTGGCGGCATTCGGCTCGATCCGGAATTCGCCGACCGTCGCCGCGAAATGCCCCGGCGACTTGGCAAGTTCGGCGGCGGCATTGCGGATGTCGAGCACCAGCTGTGATGCCGCCACCAGCGCATCTGCCCGCCGGTCCATCGGCGTCGTGCCGGCATGGTCGGCCCGCCCTTCGACGGTGATCTCGATCCGGGTGATGCCCGAGATCGCGGTGACGATGCCGACATCCTCCTTTTCGGCTTCGAGCACCGGGCCTTGCTCGATATGAAGTTCCAGAAAGCCGGATATATCGGCCCTGTTCTGCTGCATCAGCACATCGGGTCTGCCGCCGACCTCGGCGATCCCCCCGGCCAGGTCGCGCCCGTCGCTGACGCGCGAAAGCCAGGCCTCCGGCAGTTGGCCGGTCATGCCGCGGCTGCCGACGCAGGACACACCGAAGATGCTGACCTCCTCGGCAAGAAAATCGACGATTTCCAGATCGTGATCGAGTTCGATATTCTGATCGCGCAACGCCCGCGCCACCTCCAGCGCCGAGATCACGCCGGCGATGCCGTCGAAGCGGCCGCCGTCCGGCACCGTGTCGGAATGCGAGCCGATCATGATCGTGCCGAGCCATGGTTTCCGGCCTGTCCGCCGGCCGATCAGATTGCCGGCGGCATCGATCCGCGTTTCCAGTCCCGCCGCCTTCATCCGTGCTTCGATATAGGCCCGGCCATCGAAGAAGAGCGGCGAGAAGGCTCGCCGCGTCCAGGGATGCCCCGGCTCGGTAATCCCGGCCAGCGCCTCGATATCTTCAGCGATCCGGCCGGCATTGACGGGTAGATTGCGGCTCATGCTTCAGCTCCCGCAATGACCTGGCGCGGCAGCGGCCGCACGAACCGGCCGGTGCCGGGCTCGGCCAGCACCTTCGCGCCCTCGGCGATCTTTTCACCGCGCAGATAGGTGGCCGAGACGGTCCAGGGCAGGCGGATGCCGTTATAGGGGCTCCAGCCGACGACATTGTTGCCGCTCGCGGCGGCGTCATAGACGCTGTCGCGCGGCTCCAGCACGACGATATCGGCATCCTTGCCAGGCGTCAGCGCACCCTTGATATGGTCGAGCCGGAAATGCTTCGCCGGGTTCTCCGCCATCAGCCTGGCGGCCCATGTCAGCGGAATGCCGCGTTCGATGGCACCTTTGACGAAAAGCGGCACCATCACCTCGAGACCGGGAACGCCGGAGGCATTGGCGAGCATGTCGGGATTGGTCTTGCGGTTTTCCGACCAGCTGACGTGATCGGTCGAGACCAGCCAGACATCGCCCTCGGCCACCTTCCGCCAGAGCCTCTCCACCTCGGCGCGCGGCCGCACGGGCGGATTGATCTTCGCCTTGCCGCCGAGGCGCTTCACGTCGTTTTCCTCGTCGAGCGTCAGGTAGTGGATGCAGCATTCGACTGTTGCCGCAAAGCCGTCGCGGCGATAGGCGCGCGCGATATCGTAGCCGCGCCCGAGCGAGCAGTGCACCACATGCGCCGGGCAGCCGGTATTGGCACCGGTCTCGAAGATCGTGTGCATCGCCAGCAGTTCGGTGATCGGCGGCCGCGACAGGCCGTGCGCCCGCCAATCGGTGATGCCGCTTGCCTTCACTTGCTCCATGTAAGTGCGCACCGCCTCGTCGTCTTCATTGTGCACGCCCGCCGTCAGCCCCGTCGGCGCGATTGCCGCAAAGCAGGCGTCGAGCAGGGCCGGCGGAATGCGCGGAAAGCGCTTGGGATCGGTGCCGAAGGTCGAGAATTTGAAAGCCGCGACGCCTGCCTCCACCATTTCGCGGATCCGCGCCGGCCCTTCTTCGGGATCGACGGTGCCGTAAAGCGCGAAATCGACGCGCGCCTGCGGACCGGCATGGTCGATCTTCCGCTTCACCGCCGCCGCCGAGCAGACGAGATTGCCTTCGTCATAGGGCATGTCGACAATGACAGTCACGCCGCCGGCCGCCGCCGAGCGTGTCGACCAGAGGAAATCCTCCTGGTCTTTCTGGGAAAGCGAATGCACTTGCGCGTCGATCGCCCCGGGTAGGATCAGCGATTTTCCGAGCAGATGCCGTTCGCGGCCCGCCGGCGGCACGCCGAGGCCGACCTCGGCGATTTTGCCGTCGCGCACGGCGACATAGCCCTCGTCGAGAATGCGGTCCGGCAGCACCACCGTGCCCTGCAGAACGAGATCGAAATCCATGGCGCTTCCTTCCTAAGCTGAAATCAGACTGCTGCCGGCTCGTGATGGGTTAGCCGTTCCTCGATGCGCTCCAGCGAGCCGAGGGCGAAGAAATCGTCGAAGGAGGCGATCGGAACCTGCTCGGTTAGCTTGGTCACGAATTCGTCCGAACCAAGTTCCTCCTCGATCGCCTCCACTTCAGCCGAAAGCGGCCGGTCGACCGTATAGAAATCCGCATGTTTGCGCACGACCTCGTAGAGCATGGCGGCGACACCCTTCGGTTCATCGCCGAGAATGTCGATCGCCTGGGCAGACAGCAGCGCCTCGAGGGCTGCGAGACGCTTCAGCGCCCGCATCTGCCGGTCGAAGCGCTCGATGACCAGCGGCAGGAAGGCCGCCTCGTCCTCCAGCCCGGCCGCAACCACCAGCGACTGCGCCGACACGGGATTGGACATCGACAGCACGCGTGAGAAGATCTCGCCGGCAAGTTTGATGATCGGCCCGAAACCGGTGGCGATCCGCCCCGGCGGCACGAGATTGACCGGCAGGTCGCGCCGCTGGCCGTTGCCGAGAATGACGCAGCGGTTGAAGGCGTTGCGCGCCGCATGCGCCATGCAGAGTGCTGCCGATTCGAGCAGGATCGTCACATCGAGGGGAAGCGAACCGCCCGACGTCATCACCCGGCCCTCGACCACGACGGGATTGTCGTCCGAGCGCCCGGTGGCGGCAAGGATCTTATGGCCGGTCGATAAGAGGTTCTCGATCACCGCGCCGAACACCTGCGCGATCATCCGCAGGCTGAGCGGATCCTGCACATGCGTTGCCACGGGCCAGTTCCATTCGTCGGAGGCATTGCAGAGCCAGGCGCCGATCAGCGCTTCGCGCGCCGTTCCGACATGCCGGACCGCCTTCCAGGGATCGCGGGAGGCGCCAAGCGCGCCGGCCGCCATCATCGCCGTCGCCAGCAGGACGCGGATCGAGGCCGCGGCGTTGCGCGTCGTTTCCGCTGCCGAGGCAAAGCTCACCGCATTGATGCTGAGTGAAGCGAGGCTGTCGCGCGGCGCCATCCGCATCGGTTCCAGCCCGGCCGCCTGGAAAGCCTCGGCCGCCTGCATCCGGTTGCCGCGATAGATTGCTTCCCCGACGCCGGTCAGCACCGCGCCGATCTGTCCCATCAACCCGATATCCGCACAGCCGATCGAGCCGGTACGGCGCACGACCGGGATGAGATCGGCCTCGAGCATCCTGATATAGGCTTGGATCAACTCCGGCGTGCACCCGACCTGGCCGGTCAGCGCCGTGTTGATTCGGATCGCCATGGCATTGCGCACGATATTGCAGGAAAAGGGGGTGCCGGTGCCGAAATGATGGGCGCGCACCAGGCCGAGATTGAAGGTGTCGAGTTCGTCGGCCGACCACTCCACATCCTTCATGGCGCCGACGCCTGTCGTCGAGCCGTAGACGGGCATGCCGGAGGCAATCGCATCCTCGACGACCTCGCGGGCGATCGCGATGCGGGCCATGCCTGTCGCCGAAGCCGAAACCGCCGCCTTGCCCGCCCCGATCGTCACCATCTCGGCAAAACCGAGCGGTCGTCCGGAAAGTTCGATGCCAGGGCGTTCGTGCTTCATGTGCCATATCTCCCTAGAATGGGATGATTTTAGGCCGATCGGCCCAAAATCTGAATCCCGTTCTAAATTAAAGAGTCAGAGCATGATGTCGCTCACACTTTCGGCATCATGCTTTGAAGACGAGACTAAGCGAGCCCTCCGTCACATGGGATATCCCAAATGCCGAACACAGCATGTTTTTGGCAGGCGGATCAGCTCAGCATCCAGGCAATATAGACAAGCGTCAATGCGATGATCCACAGGGCAATCTTGGCCGAACGGTTGTGCCGCGCTTCGGCCTTGCCGATCGCCTCCGCCGTCTCAGCGTCGAAACGTAAGCCGTGCTCGCTCATATGCAGCAGCTGATGGTGGAATTTTTCGGTCTTCGCTGCGATTTCCGGCACGGCTTCGGCGAGCTTGACCGCCGCCTTCAACCCGTCCTTGAGATCGGTGGCGATCCGTTTCGGTCCGAGATTGGTACGGATCCAGTCACCGACGACGGGCTCGGAGGCCTTCCACATGTTGAAGCGCGGATTGAGCATGCGCGATACGCCTTCGACCACGACCATGGTCTTCTGCAGCATCACCAGCTCCGGCCGCGTCTCCATGTCGAAGAGCTCGGTCACTTCGAAAAGCAGCGTCAGCAGCTTGCCCATCGAGATCGTCTCGGCCGGTTGCCCGTGGATCGGCTCGCCGATTGCCCGGATCGCCTGGGCGAAGCTTTCGACATTGTGGTGGCCGGGCACATAGCCGGCCTCGAAATGCACCTCGGCGACGCGGATATAGTCGCGGGTGATGAAGCCGTAGAGGATTTCGGCGAGGAACCGCCGTTCCTTCTTGCCCAGCCGCCCGACGATGCCCATGTCGACGGCGACGATCATGCCATCAGCATCGACGAAGAGATTGCCCGGATGCATGTCGGCATGGAAGAAGCCGTCGCGCAGCGTGTGGCGCAGGAACGACTGGATCAGCGTATCGGCAAGCAGGTTGAGGTCGTGGCCCGCCGCGCGCAGGCCCTCGACATCGGACATTCTCGTGCCGTCGATCCACTCCATGGTGATGACGTCGCGCCCGGTGCGCTCCCAGTCGACCTTCGGCACGCGGAAACCCGGGTCTTTTTCGGTATTTTCGGCGATCTCGGAAAGAGCCGCCGCCTCCAGGCGAAGATCCATCTCCACCTTGGTCGTCTGCTCCAGCGTCTTCGTCACCTCGACTGGCCGCAGCCGCCGGCTGGACGGCAGGAAACGCTCCTGCATATGGGCAACGAGATACATCGCCTCGATGTCATGGGCAAAGCGCTGGCGCACGCCGGGCCGCACGATCTTGACGGCGACCTTCTTCCGGCCTTCGGCGCTCTCGACCTCGGCCGGATGCACCTGCGCGATCGAGGCGGCGGCGATCGGATCGCCGAAGCTCGCATAGAGCTCGCCGATCGGCCGCCCGAGCGAGCCTTCGATATTGGCCTTGGCGGCCGCCGAGGGAAAGAAGGCCATCCGGTCCTGAAGCTGCGACAGGTCGTTGGCGAATTCGACGCCGACGACATCCGGCCGCGTTGCCAGGAACTGCCCGATCTTCACATAGGAGGGACCGAGCCGCTCGACAGCCTGGGCCAACCGGTCGCTGCGCTTCTGATGCCGCGCCTTGCTTCGCTCGAAAATCGTGACGAAGGATTTGGCGAGCGCGACCGGAGGCGGCAGCCCCTCGGAAGGAAGGGCGGACACGACACCCTCACGCACGAGCACCCAGCCGACGCGCCAAAGGCGGAAATATGCGCCGAATGTACTCATGTTCTGTTTGATTCTCGCGCGACGCTATTCGAAAACCGCTCTACACTTTTCGGCGTCATGCGTCAGAGCTTCCAGCCGGAATGGAGTGCGGCGATGCCGCCGGTATAATTGGTGAAGGTGACGCGCGAAAAGCCGGCCTGGCGGATCATTGCCGCGAAATTCTCCTGGTTCGGGAACTTGCGGATCGATTCCACCAGATATTGGTAGGGTTCGGCGTCGCCGGTGATCGCCTTGCCGAATTGCGGAATGGCGTTGAACGACCAGGCGTCGTAGATCTTGTCGAGAAGCGGCATATCGACTTCGGAAAATTCCAGCACCAGCAGCCGTCCGCCGCGCTTCAAGACGCGATAGGCCTCAGACAGCGCCGCATCGATCCTCGGCACGTTGCGGATGCCGAAGGCGATCGTATAGGCGTCGAAGCTGCCTGCCTCGAAAGGCAGTTCCTCGGCATTTGCCTCGACGAAGGTGAGATTGCCGGAAAGCTTCTTCTTTTCCGCCCGCTCGGCGCCGACGCCGAGCATCGAACCGTTGATGTCGAGCACGGTGGCATGCGCCTGTCTGCCCGACGCCTCGACGATGCGGAAGGCGATATCACCAGTGCCGCCGGCAACGTCGAGTACCTTGTAGCCCGGCTCCTTGCGCGGGTTCAGCGCCGAGATCATCGCATCCTTCCAGGCGCGGTGCATGCCCATCGACATGACGTCGTTCATGATGTCGTAGCGCTTGGCGACCTTGTGGAACACCTGGTTGACCAGGCCCTGCTTCTCGCCGTCAGCTACTTGGCGGAAGCCGTAGGAGGTCTCCATGCCGCCATCGGCGGAAGTGCGGCTTTCTGACATCAGACTGCTCCGTTCCTGAAGATTCGGGCGCGACGGCCATAGCGAAAGACCGCGCGCGACGTTATCTATGGGCCGCGTTTTCCGCGGCACACTGGCGCTATAGCGCACATCGTCGTCGGTTGAAACACGTTAGAGATAGATGGGTTAAGATGCCGGAATTGCCAGAAGTCGAAACGGTGAAACGCGGCCTGACGCCGGCGATGGAGGGCACGCGCGTCACCAGGCTGGAGCTGCGCCGCGGCGATCTGCGCTTCCCCTTTCCCGACGCTTTCGCAGACAGGGTTTCCGGCCGCACCATCGTCAGCCTTGGCCGCCGCGCCAAATATCTGCTGGTCGATCTCGACGACGGCAACACGCTGATCTCGCATCTCGGCATGTCCGGTTCGTTTCGCATCGAGGAGGGTGCGACCTCCGCCGCGCCGGGCGAATTCCACTATGCCCGCTCGAAGGACGAGAAGCACGATCACGTCGTCTTCCATCTGCAAGCGGCAAGCGGCCCCCGCCGTGTCGTCTATAACGATCCTCGCCGTTTCGGCTTCATGGATATGGTGGGACGCGCCGATCTCGCCGCCCACCCCTTCTTCCGCGATCTCGGCCCGGAGCCGACGGGAAACGAGCTCAGCGCCGCCTATCTGGCCGAACGCTTTCGGGACAAGGCGCAGCCGCTGAAGCGTGCGCTGCTTGACCAGAAGAACATTGCCGGTCTCGGCAATATATATGTCTGCGAAGCATTGTGGCGCTCGCATCTTTCGCCGATCCGCGCCGCCGGCACGCTGGTGACGGCGACCGGCCGGCCGAAGGCACGGCTCGACCTGCTCGTCGCCTCGATCCGCGACGTCATCGCCGACGCGATCGCCGCCGGCGGATCATCGCTGCGCGACCACATCCAGACCGACGGATCGCTCGGCTATTTCCAGCATTCCTTCTCCGTCTATGATCGCGAAAGTCAGGCTTGCCGCACGCCCGGCTGCGGCGGTACGGTCGCCCGCATCGTCCAGGCGGGTCGCTCCACCTTCTATTGCGCCACCTGCCAGAAGTAAGCCTGCCAGAAGTAAGAGCGAGAAACCGGGAGAACAGCATGGCCTATGAGACCCTGATCGTCGAAACCCGAGGCAATGTCGGCCTCGTCACGCTGAACCGCCCGCAGGCGCTGAACGCGCTGAATTCCACCGTCCTGAAGGAGCTGAAAGAGGCCTATGCCGCCTTCCACGCCGACGAGACGGTCGGGGCGATCGTGCTGACCGGTTCCGAGCGCGCCTTTGCCGCCGGCGCAGATATCAAGGAGATGCAGCCGCTTGAGTTTGCCGATATCTATAAGAGTGATTTCATCAGCGGCTGGGATGAGGTCGCCAAGGCGCGCAAGCCGGTGATCGCCGCCGTCAGCGGTTTTGCGCTCGGCGGCGGCTGCGAGCTCGCCATGATGTGCGATTTCATCATCGCCTCGGAGACGGCGAAGTTCGGCCAGCCGGAAATCACCCTCGGCGTCATTCCCGGCATGGGCGGCTCGCAGCGGCTGACGCGCGCCGTCGGCAAGGCGAAGGCGATGGACCTTGTCCTGACCGGACGCATGATGGATGCGGCGGAAGCCGAACGATCGGGACTCGTTTCGCGTGTGGTCGCGCCCGAACGTCTGCTCGACGAGGCTTTTGCCGCAGCCGAAAAGATCGCTTCGCTGTCGCGCCCCTCGGTGATGATGGCCAAGGAGGCGGTCAACCGCGCATTCGAGACCACGCTGGAGGAGGGCTTGCGTTTCGAGCGCCGGCTGTTTCACAGTCTCTTTGCCACGGACGACCAGAAAGAAGGCATGGCCGCCTTCGTCGAGAAGCGCAAACCTGCTTTTACGCACCGTTGAATGCTTTTAGGCGCTTGCCGGTGGTAAAGCTTGAAAATCCGCGTTGACGTGGGCCGGCTTTAGAGTTATATGCCCGCCCACGGTTCGGAAAGCCGGTTTGGTTTTCCGCGATTGGTCCCGCATTGCTGGATTTTGTGGCCGCAGGGCCCGCGGTAATGGCGGAGTTTGTTCGAATTCTTGAGAGAGGCATCCATGGCCAATACAACTTCGGCGAAAAAAGCGACCCGCAAGATCGCCCGCCGTACCGACGTCAATAAGGCTCGTCGCTCGCGCGTTCGTACTTTCGTTCGCCAGGTCGAAGAGGCCATCGCATCCGGTGACGCCGCCAAGGCGAAGGAAGCTTTCCTGGCTGCTCAGCCCGAGCTTGCCCGCGCCGCCAGCAAGGGCGTGCTGCATTCCAACACGGCATCGCGCAAGGTCTCGCGTCTGGCTGCTCGTGTGAAGGCTCTTTCGGTCACCACGACCGCGTAATCTTCCGTTAAGGACTTCTTCTTTATGATTAGCCCGGTAATTTTACCGGGCTTTTTCGATTCCGCCGATCAGACCCTGCATGGTTAATCTCACGACTGTTTCGTGTCAGCGCCATGACAGGAAAAATTGTTCAAAAACAATGACTTGCGCAAGGATGCTTTTGCACTGCGCGACTCCGCCCCAAGCTTCCGGGACCACAGGCGAGTCAAGAGGATTTTATTTTTTTTCTTTCAATGCGTGTCAAAATAGCCCGAACGGGGGAATCTCTTTGATTCAACTGCGATTCTTTTTTGACGCTGGTGTGACGCCCGAAAACGGCAGGCGGAGTCAATGGCCGCTTGTTAATTTTGCGTAAAATTCATCGTTGATATTGCCGTTTGATCCTGCCTAAATGGCTTCCAACAGAGGGCGCGGACATCACCTGCAGAGGCTCGGTTTTAACTGCCACGTCGGCAGGGCGATGAGTTTGTGCCTTTTGTTACGGAGCCTTGCGCTTTCGTTTTTTCAAGCACTCGACGGATTTGGGCCGTAACGTGGCTGTTACGGAGCGGGGATGTTTTGTGCCTTCAGTGGCCACACGTTTAAGGCGAGGCCGCCGGAGAAGGTAAAGTAATATTGCGTTCGGGCTGGTCGGCCGAAAACGAGGTTCGACCGACAGCCTGACACGGAAAGCCGATGAAGGTTGCCGCATGAATGCGGCCCCTGCAACGGAGTTCTGTGTCGGTCCCATTGAGGGGCCAGTGTTTTGAGTGAACCGGCAGGCGAGCGGCTCATGAGGATCCGTCAGCCCGCCAAAGCGGGGATTGATCGGGCGGCTGTTTTAGCGGATGCCGCCCGGTGGAATTGAAAGGCGGCATTATGCAGATGAATACGATGACGACGGGCGGGCTCGACAATGGGGATGCGGCACCGCAAGCGTTCGGCTCCATTCGCCTCGAAGCGGGCGAAGCAAAGGCGGAAATGAAGCAGAACGTATTGTTTGAGCGCGTCAGCGCGCGCTTGAAGGCCCAGGTCGGTCCTGACGTCTATGCCAGCTGGTTTGCCAGGCTGAAGCTGCATTCGGTATCGAAGAGCGTGGTTCGCCTTTCGGTTCCCACGACCTTCCTGAAGTCGTGGATCAACAATCGTTATCTCGATCTCATCACCGGTCTGTTCCAGGCCGAGGATCCGGAAATTCTGAAAATCGAAGTCCTGGTGCGTACGGCAACGCGCCACGGCACCAAGGCGCTAGATGAGGCGGTCGCGCCGGAACCAGCCGCCCCCACGCAGATGCGCCGCCCGACAAGCGCGCAGCCGGCCGGTCAGGCCGTCCAGCAGGCGGTTTCGGCTGTTGCCGCCGCAAGGCCAGCAAGCTTCGGCTCGCCGCTCTTCGGTTCGCCGCTCGATAGCCGCTTTACCTTCGACACCTTCGTCGAAGGCAGCTCGAACCGGGTCGCACTTGCGGCGGCAAAGACCATCGCGGAAGCCGGTCAGGGCGCCGTGCGCTTCAACCCGCTCTTCATCCATTCGACCGTCGGCCTCGGCAAGACCCACCTGCTGCAGGCTGTCGCCAATGCGGCAGTGCAGAACCCGCGGGCTCTGCGCGTCGTCTATCTGACGGCCGAATATTTCATGTGGCGTTTCGCCACCGCGATCCGCGACAATGATGCGCTGACGCTGAAGGATTCGCTGCGCAACATCGATCTCCTGATCATCGACGACATGCAGTTCCTGCAGGGCAAGATGATCCAGCATGAATTCTGCCATCTCCTGAACATGCTGCTCGACAGCGCCAAGCAGGTCGTCGTTGCCGCCGACCGTGCGCCCTGGGAGCTGGAGTCGCTCGACCCCCGCGTTCGCTCGCGGCTGCAGGGCGGTGTCGCGATCGAATTCGACGCGCCGGATTACGAGATGCGTCTCGAAATCCTCAAGCGTCGCCTGGCTGTCGCCCGGCTCGAAGATCCGTCGCTCGAAATTCCGGCCGAACTGCTCCAGCACGTCGCCCGCAACGTCACGGCCAGCGGCCGCGAACTCGAAGGCGCCTTCAACCAGCTGGTCTTCCGCCGCTCCTTCGAGCCGAACCTGTCGATCGAACGCGTCGACGAACTGCTCGCCCATCTGGTCGGCTCCGGCGAGCCCCGTCGTGTGCGCATCGAGGATATCCAGCGCATCGTCGCAAGGCATTACAATGTCTCGCGCCAGGAACTGGTGTCGAACCGCCGCACCCGCGTCATCGTCAAGCCGCGCCAGATCGCCATGTATCTGTCGAAGACGCTGACGCCGCGCTCCTTCCCGGAGATCGGCCGCCGGTTCGGCGGGCGCGATCATACGACCGTGCTGCATGCTGTGCGCAAGATCGAAGAGCTGATTTCGGGAGACACCAAGCTTTCGCACGAAGTCGAGCTTCTGAAGCGCCTGATCAACGAATAATCGACGGGTTCTTCCGAAAAATCCACGGCTGGAAGCGATTCCGGCCGTTTTCCTTTATAAGTTTTTTATTCTATACCTCCCGCGCATTACGTGCATGTCAAGACTGAAGCGCCAAAACGGCGCGTGGGAGGAATGAATGAGTTTCGAAAAGATCGCCGTTCTCGGCCTGGGCAAGGTCGGACGGCTGGCGGCGACGCTGTTGCATGAAGGCGGCTTCGAGGTCATCGGCGTCGACGCGCAATTGCCGCTGAGCGACGTTCCCTTCAAGTGCCGCACCGGCGATATCTCCGAACCGGAAGTGATCGGCGAACTGCTCTCGAATGTCGAGGCGGTGCTCTCCTGCCTGCCTTATCATTTGAACATCGAATTGGCGCGCGCCGCCCATCTTGCCGGCATCCATTATTTCGATCTGACCGAAGACGTTCCGACCACCAATTTCATCATCGAGCTGTCGAAGACGGCGCGCGGCCTGATGGCGCCGCAATGCGGCCTGGCGCCGGGTTTCGTCGGCATCGTCGGCGCAAGCCTGGCCGACGGCTTCGATCGCTGCCGGTCGATCCGCATGCGCGTCGGCGCCCTGCCGCAGCATCCGACCGGGCTGCTCGGCTACGCCTTCAACTGGTCGCCCGAGGGCGTCGTCAACGAATATCTGAACGACTGCGAGGTCATCGAGGGCGGTGTGCGCAAGCTCGTCTCGCCGATGGAATGGCACGAGACCGTCTATGTCGGCGGCGTCAAGCTGGAAGCCTTCACGACGTCTGGCGGCCTTGGCACCATGTGCGATACGATGCTCGGCAAGATCGACAATCTCGATTACAAGACCATGCGTTATCCCGGCCATATGGAGCTGATGAACTTCTTCTTCCACGAGCTGTTGATGCGCGACAAGCGCAAGCTCGCCGGCGAGATCCTGACCAATGCCAAGCCGCCGGTTGAAGACGATGTCGTCTATGTCCATGTCGCCGCCGAAGGCACCGAGAATGGGAGCTTGCGCCGCAAGGAGTTCGTGCGCGCCTACTACCCGATCGAGATTGCCGGCGCGCGCCGCACGGCGATCGCCTGGACGACGTCGGCCTCCGTCGTCGCCGTCATCGAGATGGTCCGCGACGGCCTGCTGCCGACGACCGGCTTCCTGCACCAGGAGCATATTCCGCTGGAGATGTTTTTGAAGACGCCGACCGGCAACCTCTTCAAGACGGGCGCGACAAGCCACGGCTGAGACATGCCTTCTTGCGCGGCGGTGATGTCAATGCCGCCGCGCTGCAAATCCACACATCGTATGGGTGTCAGCAGGCGAGATCGGCGACGACGGAATCGAGGATCAGCATGCCTGATGGCGTGCAGCGCAGGCGTGAATTGCCGATCCGCTCGATGAATTTGTGTTCGAGCAGGAATTCCTCGCGTTTCGGGTCGAGGTCGCGGCCCGAAAGCTGCTGCCAGCGGGCAAGATCGACGCCTTCTCTCAGCCGCAGCCCCATCAGCAGCAGCTCGTCGGACTGTTCCTCGAAGCCGAGCCGCTCCTCGTCGAGAATTCCGTGCCCATCACGCTCGACCATATCGAGCCAGGTTTCCGGCTTGCGCTCGGTCGCCGTCGCGAGCTTCTCCGGGCCACGCGTCAGCCGGCCATGGGCGCCCGGGCCGATGCCGGCATAATCGCCGTAGCGCCAGTAGGTCAGGTTATGCCGGCTTTCGGCCCCCGGCCGGGCATGATTGGAAACCTCATAGGCCGGCATGCCCTCGCGCGCGGTGATCTCCTGCGTCGCCTCGTAGAGCAATGCCGATTGCTCGCCATCCGGCACGATCAGCTTGCCGGCCTTGTGCAGGCCGTAGAAGGGCGTGCCTTCCTCGATGGTCAGCTGATAAAGCGAAAGATGGTCAACCGCATAGGAGATCGCCTCTTTCAGTTCCTTTTCCCATTCCTCGACCGTCTGCTCCGGCCGGGCATAGATCAGGTCGAAGGACATGCGCGGGAAGATGTCGCGCGCCAGCCTTATCGCCTTCAGCGCGTCGGCGACATCATGCAGCCGGCCGAGGAATTTCAGGTCCCGGTCATTCAGCGCCTGCACGCCGAGCGAGACGCGATTGACGCCGGCCGCCCGATAGCCGCGGAACCGTTCGGCCTCGACGCTCGAAGGATTGGCCTCCATGGTGATCTCGATGCCATCGGGCACATGCCAGTGCCGCGCAATGCCGTCGAGAATGGCGGAAACCGTTTCCGGCTTCATCAGCGAGGGCGTGCCGCCGCCGAGAAAGATGCTCGTCACCGTCTTCGGGCCGCTGATCGCCCGGACTGCCGCCATCTCCTTCAGGAAGGCTGCTGTAAAGCGCTCCTGATCCACCGGCTGGTGGCGCACATGGCTGTTGAAGTCGCAATAGGGACACTTCGCCGCGCAGAAGGGCCAATGCACATAGACGCCGAAGCCCGGCTCGCCGGTATCTGGCAGCAGAGCCGCGTCGCGCGAGGTGCTTGGCGTGTCGAAATTGACCACGGACCGTCCCTATGCCTCCAGGCAGGTTTCGACAAAGAGTTTGAAGGCGCGGGCCCGGTGCGACAGCGCTTGCGGCTTGCCGACGTTCCAGCCGTGTTTTTCCTCGCCGCTCATTTCGCCGAAGGTGATGTCGTAGCCCTCGGGCTGGAAGACCGGATCGTAGCCGAAGCCCTGGGTGCCGCGCGGCGGCCAGACGACGCTGCCTTCCACCTCGCCACGAAACAGCTCCGTGTGCCCGTCCGGCCAGGCGAGGCAGAGCACGCTGATGAACCGCGCCCTGCGCTGTTCGGGCTTTGTCGCGCCGGCATCCTGCAGCGCCTTTTCCACCTTGGCCATCGCCATGTCGAAATCGCGCGTGCCGTCTGCCCTCTCCGCCCAATTGGCGGTGTAGACACCGGGATCGCCGCCGAGTGCATCGACCACCAGCCCGGAATCGTCCGACAGCGCCGGCATGCCTGACGCATTGGCCGAGGCGACCGCCTTGATCGTCGCATTCTCCTCGAAGCTCGTGCCCGTCTCATCCGGTTCGACGAAATTCAGCTCGGCGGCCGATTTGGCGGTGAAGCCGAGCGGCCCGATCAATTCCTGGATCTCACGGATCTTACCGGCATTGTGGCTGGCGACGACGATGGTCTTCGTTTCAAGCTTGCGCATTCAGATGTCCTGTTCGATGCCCCAGATTTTAGCTTCCGCGCATTCCAGGCTGTTGCCATCAGGATCGCGGAAATAGATCGAGCGGCCGCCGTTCGGCCAGCGCACTTCGGATTCGATCGCAACGCCCGCCGCCGTCAGCCGTTCGGCCATGGCATCGATATTGCGGCCGGACACCCGGAAACAGGCATGGCCCTGGCCGGTCGTGCCATGCGGCGGCACCTGCAGTGCTTCCGGCGCCGGCGGCTTCACCGTTTCCTTAGGGTTGAAGATCAGGAGAACGCCTGGCCCGCAGCGGAAGAAGACATGCCTGTTGGCGGCGCGGGCAATCTTTTCAAGCCCGAGAACGTCTTCGTAGAACGTCTCGGCCTTATCGAGATCCCGCGCATAGAGCGCCGTTTCCAACATGCCTTCCAGCATGGGGTTCATCCTTCGACGGCTTGCTTCTGTAGCGCCACGAGTTCGCCGATGCCGTTTCTGGCAAGCTGCATCAGCGAGGTGAATTCGCCCTCGCTGAACGGCGTGCCTTCGGCCGTGCCCTGGATCTCGACGATGCCGCCGGTGCCCGTCATGACGAAGTTCGCATCGGTCTCGGCCGAGGAGTCCTCGAGGTAATCGAGATCGATCACCGGCTGGCTGGCGAAGATACCGCAGGAGATGGCGGCGACATGATCCTTCAGGACCCGATCGACCTTGATCATGTTGCGGCTTTCCATCCATTTCAGGCAGTCGTAAAGCGCGATCCAGCCGCCGGTGATCGAGGCGGTCCGCGTGCCGCCATCGGCCTGGATGACGTCGCAATCCAGCGTGATCTGCCGTTCACCGAGCGCCTGCAGGTCGACGACGGCGCGCAGCGACCGGCCGATCAGCCGCTGGATTTCCTGGGTGCGGCCGCCCTGCTTGCCGGCGGCGGCTTCGCGCTTCATGCGTTCGCCGGTCGCCCGCGGCAGCATGCCGTATTCGGCCGTGACCCAGCCCTTGCCGGTATTGCGCAGCCATGGCGGCGTCTTTTCTTCGAGGCTCGCCGTGCAGAGCACATGCGTATCGCCGAACTTCACCAGGCAGGAGCCTTCCGCATGCTTGGAAAAATTGCGCTCGAACGAGACCTTGCGCATCTGGTCGATTTTTCTGCCTGAAGGCCGCATTCTTATCTCCTGGGGTTTATTTGACCGCTTCTACGATTGGCGGCGCTCATTTGCAAATTCCCTTTTGCCACGGGTGTTAGTTTGACTTACTTTTCAGGAAGTATCATCAGCACGGGTTCGAAAGCTTCATGGGCATCAGGTCGACGACGGTTTCGGATGCCGTAGCTGCGCTGGACGAGCGCTCCAGGGAAATTTTTCGTCGCATCGTCGAAGGTTATCTGGAAAGCGGCGAGCCGCTCGGTTCGCGCAACCTGTCCCGTATCCTGCCGATGTCGCTGTCGCCGGCCTCGGTGCGCAACGTCATGAGCGATCTCGAAGAGCTGGGCCTGATCTATTCGCCGCATGTCAGCGCCGGCCGGTTGCCGACCCAGATCGGCCTGCGCTTCTTCGTCGATGCCTTCATGCAGGTCGGTGACCTCTCGGCCGAGGAGCGCGCCAACATCGACCGCCAGGTGCGGGTCGAAAGCGGCGGCAATCCTGTCGAATCGATGATGAACGAGGCCAGCCGCATGTTATCCGGCATTTCGCGCGGCGCCGGACTCGTCATCACCTCGAAAAGCGATCCGGTGCTGAAACATGTCGAGTTCATCCGGCTCGAACCGACAAAGGCGCTGGCCGTGCTCGTCGGCGATCATGATCAGGTGGAAAACCGCATCATCGAGCTGCCGGCGGGCGTCACCTCCTCGCAACTGACGGAAGCAGCGAATTTCCTCAATGCCCATATGTCCGGCCAGACCCTGCCGGAGCTTCGCAAACAATTAAGCCGGCTGAAAGACGACGTCCGTCACGAACTCGATGCCCTGTCGCGCGATCTCGTCGAGCGCGGCATTGCTGTCTGGGCCGGCAGCCCGGACGAGGGAAAGCCGACGCAGCTGATCATCCGCGGCCGCGCCAACCTGCTCGAAGGCCTCGCCGGCGCCGAGGATCTCGACCGGCTGCGCCTGCTGTTCGACGATCTCGAGAAGAAGGACAGCCTGATCGAGATCCTCAATCTCGCCGAAAGCGGTTCGGGCGTGCGCATCTTCATCGGTTCGGAGAACAAGCTCTTCTCGCTGTCCGGCTCGTCGCTCATCGTCGCGCCCTATCGTGACGACGATGATCGCATCGTCGGTGCCGTCGGCGTCATCGGCCCGACGCGGCTCAATTATTCGCGCATCGTGCCGATGGTGGACTATACAGCCCAGCTCGTCTCCCGCCTTTCGCGCAATCAGCTTTGACGCGCAGCTATCAGTCACGCGGAATTTTCGCTTCTTTGTCACGCAGACTTGATTTTTTTCGGTCAAACCTCGATATCGGGCGCATCTGAAGACACCAACCGGAGACCGTCATGACCGATGACACGACGAAAAACGGACCTGACGCAACTGCGGCCGATGCCGCAGCCGACGCTGCCGCCTACGTCGAGAACGAAACTGCGCAGCAAGAGCCCGCCCAGCCGGACCCGATCGAGCTTCTGAAAGCCGAAAACGGCGAACTGCGCGACCGCTATCTGCGCCTTGCTGCCGAGATGGACAATCTGCGCCGGCGCACCGAGCGCGAGGTGAAGGATGCCAAGTCCTATTCCGTCGCGGGTTTCGCGCGCGACATGCTCGCCGTCTCGGATAATCTGCGCCGCGCGCTCGATGCCATCCCTCCGGAGACCAAGGCCGCGGCCGATGCCGGCCTGAGCACGCTGATCGAGGGTGTCGAGATGACCGAGCGCGCCATGCTGTCGGCTCTCGAGCGCCACGGCGTTCGCAAGCTGGAGCCGGTTGGCCAGAAGTTCGATCCGAATTTCCATCAGGCAATGTTCGAGGTGCCGAACCCCGACGTGCCCAACAACACGGTCGTCCAGGTCGTGCAGGCAGGCTTCACCATTGGCGAGCGCGTGCTGCGCCCGGCCATGGTCGGTGTCGCCAAGGGCGGCCCGAAGCCGACCGAAGCCGAAACCAACTCCGTCTTCGACGAAAAAGACGCCTGAGATCGTTTCCTTCCTCCTCGCGAGGAGGGAAACCGAAGTTTAGATGCGGGCGAAGCGTTCGATCAGCAGATCGAAGAAGCCGTCCGCATCGACATGGCGCATGACCCTGGCATTGCGCTTGCGCTCGGTCACATGCCACCAGTCGACGACCGTCATGCCGACGGTCAGTTCGGACTGGACCTCGATCTCGACATTGCAGTCCCGGCCCTTGAAAAGCTCCGGCTTCAGCAGGTAGGCGACAACGGTCGGGTCGTGCAGCGGCCCGCCGTCGGAACCGTATTTCTCGATATCGAAGCGTTCGAAGAATTCCAGCATCTCGACCATGGCCTTTGCCGGCGCCGTGCCGATCTCGGCCATACGTTTCACCCGGTCCTTGCGGGTCAGCAATTGATGCGTCACGTCAAGCGGCATCATCACGATCGGAACGCCTGAGCGGAAGACGACATCGGCGGCTTCGGGGTCGACATAGATATTGAATTCGGCCGACGGCGTGATGTTGCCGCCCTCGAAGAAGCCGCCGCCCATCATCACCAGCTCGCGGATGCGGGGGACGATGTCGGGCGCCTTCTGGAAGGCCATGCCGATATTGGTGAGCGGCCCGAGCGTGCACAGCGTCACTGTGCCTTCCGGCTCGCGGCGCAGCGTCTCGATGATGAAGTCGACGGCATGGCCGACATGCAGCGCCATCGTCGGTTCGCTGAGTTCCGGACCGTCGAGGCCGGTCTTGCCATGCACATGTTCGGCGGTCACCAGCTTGCGGGCGATCGGCGCGTCGGCGCCGGCGAAAACCTTCGTCTCCGTCCGGCCGCAGAGCTCGCAGACGATGCGCGCATTGCGGCTGGTGAGCGAAAGCGGCACATTGCCGGCGACCGTCGTGATCCCCAGCACCTCAAGCTCATCGGGACTGCCGAAGGCAAGCATGATGGCGGCCGCGTCGTCCTGGCCGGGATCCGTGTCGATGATGATCTTTCTTGCGCTTGCCATTCCGATCGTTCCATCCTCGCACTGCGTGTTATCGGGTATGCACCGATTTCTTCACGTCCCGTCACAAATCAGCACATTCCGCGCGGGCACGTTTTGATGCGAGGCAGCGGACGCTTTGTCAAGGAAAGAGCCGGGCCGCCACCACCTCAAAATTGAGAGGGGCGCCGACACGTCGCGTCCCATGCCTTGCAGCGCCGGGCTCCTCTCCCCATATTAGCGGCATCCGGATGCTGCCCGTTAAGGTCCGGGATGGTCGCTTGCATCAAGGACTTGAAACGAGATGAGCCGCATTACCCCTTTCGCCAGCCCGCTGCTTCTGGGCTTCGATGCCATGGAAAAGACGCTGGAGCGCATTTCCAAAGCGAGTGACGGATATCCGCCTTATAATATCGAACGCATCGCCGCCGACACCGGCGCGCCGGAACGTCTGCGCATTACCCTTGCCGTGGCCGGCTTCAGCGAGGAGGAGCTCGATGTCTCCATTGAGGAGAACCAGCTAGTGATCCGCGGCCGCCAGGTCGAACAGGGTGAACGGGACTATCTTTATCGCGGTATCGCCGCCCGTCAGTTCCAGCGGACTTTCGTTCTTGCCGACGGCATGCAGGTGCTCGGCGCCGGCCTGAAGAACGGTCTGCTCTCCGTCGATCTAATTCGTCCGGAACCGGCGCGAATGGTCAAGAAAATTAACATTTCGGTCTCACAGTAGCACAACGGTTTGTCGAACCGTTGGTCCCTTCTCCCGGAGGAACAGGAATGTTGATGAAAGAAGCCACGTCTCACTTGACCAAATCCGAGCTTGCCCACATCGGCAACGGCGAGGTCGCCTATATCAGAAAAATGCGGACCGATGAGGTCGCCAAGTGCTTTCCAGAGGCGCCGGATATCGATCCGAACGTCGATCTCTGGGCACTCTTTGGCGCCGACGGCACGCCGATCCTTTTGACGGACAACCGCTCCAGCACTTTTTTCAAGGCTGCCGAGGACGAATTGAAGACGGTCAGCCTGCACTGACCGTCAAGGCCATTTGAGCCTTGATTGAGATCTCTGCGTGACAGGGTTTTCTTAAGCGAACCGGACCGCGGTTCTCGCGCGCGCCTTTGCCGCTACCTCCTCGCGATCACGAGGAGGTTGAGACGTTTCCAGCGAATCGAGCAGCTCGCGGGCGCATGCCGCGATCGAACTGACCGCGTGCTCGAATGCGGCTTCATTGCGCTTCGATGGTTTGGTCGTTCCGCTCACCTTGCGTACGAACTGGAGCGCGGCGTCATGGATCTCGTCGTCCGTCGCTGGCGGATCGAAATTGAACAGGGGTTTTATATTTCGGCACATGACTTGCTCCCGGTCATTGTCTCTCTTCATTTGAGAGGAGGGTGGCCAGCACAGAAAATAGTCGCGTGAGCGCTAATGGCAACCGGTCGACGGCGGAACTATACGCGCCGCAAGTGAGAGCGTAGCTCGTTCAGTCCGGTTTGTTGTCGTTGTCGGCTTTAGAGCCGGATGCCGGAAATTCGTTAGGCAAGCGTCCGACGCGACCATTCGCGCCGAAGAACATCACGGGCGCGTTCGCCGACTTGCCTATTGCCTCTTCCTGAATGTCAGGTAGGCCGAAGACCGGCCCTCGCGCCGCGCCTTGGCCTCGTAACGGGTGCTCGGCCAGCCCTCATAAGGGTTCAGCCAATCCGCTGCATTGTTGGCTATCCAGTCGAAGCCGCCATGGTCGCGGCATTTGATCAGCGTCCAGTTCACATAGGTGTCGATGTCGGAGGCGAAGCAGAACAGGCCGCCGGGCTTGAGCACGCGATGAAAGCGGTCGAGATTGGTTTTCGAGACGAAACGCCGCTTCCAGTGCTTCCGCTTCGGCCAGGGGTCGGGATAGAGCAGGTCGATCTGATCGAGTGCGCCGTCCGGCAGCCAGTCGAGCAGCTGCGTCGCGTCGTCATTATAGACGCGGATATTGGAGGCACCCGTCTCGCCGATGCGCGACAGCAGCTTCTGCATGGAATTGACGAAGGGTTCGACACCGATGAAGCCGGTCGAAGGTGTCTCCAGCGCGCGGTGGATCAGATGCTCGCCGCCGCCGAAACCAATTTCCAGCCGCAATCTTTCGACTGGAACCGGGAAAAGGGAAGTCAGCGGCTCCGGGGGAGCCGCTGACAGATCGATCAGGAATGCCGGCAGCAGACTGTTCAGCGTCTCGGCCTGCTGTTCGCGCAGGGCCTTGCCCTTGCGGCGACCGAAGAAGGCTTCGGTCGCCCGGCCGCGGCGTTCCATATCCGTCATGCTTTATCTCAGGCCTTCACGCTTTCCTTGAGCGCCTTCACGAGGTCGGTGCGCTCCCAGGAGAACGAGCCGTCGCGGCCGGCCTTGCGGCCGAAATGGCCGTAAGCGGAGGTCTTGGCATAGATCGGCTTGTTGAGGTCGAGATGGCGGCGGATACCGGTCGGCGAAAGGTCCATGTTCTTGCGGATAGCCGCTTCGATCTGATCCTCGGTGACCTTGCCGGTGCCATGCAGGTCGACATAGATCGACAGCGGCTGGGCGACGCCGATCGCGTAGGAGATCTGGATCGTGCAGCGGTCGGCAAGACCGGCGGCGACGACGTTCTTGGCAAGATAGCGGGCGGCATAAGCGGCCGAACGGTCGACCTTCGTCGTGTCCTTGCCGGAGAATGCGCCGCCGCCATGCGGAGCGGCACCGCCGTAGGTGTCGACGATGATCTTGCGGCCGGTGAGGCCCGCATCGCCGTCCGGTCCGCCGATGACGAACTTGCCGGTCGGGTTGATATACCACTTGCAATCGTCGGCGATCTTCAGCTCGCCGAGCGCTTCGCGGATATAGGGCTCGACGACGGCGCGGACCTTCTTCGAATCCCAGCTCTCGTCGAGATGCTGGGTCGAAAGCACGATCGAGGTTGCTTCCGACGGCTTGCCGTCGACGTAACGCACGGTCACCTGGCTCTTGGCGTCGGGGCCGAGCTTGGCGACTTCACCGTCGCCCTTCTTGCGCGCAACTGCCAGCAACTGCAGGATCTTGTGGGAATAATAGATCGGGGCCGGCATCAGGTCCGGCGTTTCGCGGCAGGCATAACCGAACATGATGCCCTGGTCGCCGGCGCCCTCGTCGCCCTGCTGGTCGGCGGCGCTGTCGACGCCCTGCGCGATGTCGGCCGACTGCGAGTGCAAGAGCACGTCGATCTTTGCCTTCTTCCAGTGGAAGCCATCCTGCTCGTAGCCGATATCCTTGATGGCGCGGCGGGCGGCGGCCTTGAACTTCGAAGGATTGATGACGTCCTTGCCATCCTTGTCCTTCTTCATCAGGCTCGGCGGCAGGCGGACCTCGCCGGCGATGACGACGCGGTTGGTCGTCGCCAGCGTTTCGCAGGCAATGCGCACGCCCCACGGATTGACGCCGGTCTTGGCCGCTTCGCGGTAGACCAGATCGACGATCTCGTCGGAGATGCGGTCACAGACCTTGTCCGGATGACCTTCGGCAACAGACTCGCTGGTAAAGAGATAATTCGCGCGCATTTCGGGATTCCCCTCAAAGAATAAAAGCCAGCTAGTAGGTACTCAGTTCGAGGGCCGATGACAAGCGCAGAAGGACATAAATATATCTTTATATCTGCGGCAAAGTGACAAATTTTGCCCCAAAAACGCAAAAAAGGCGGCCTTTCGACCGCCTTTCGAATTCTGCGCTGGTCTTGGTTCAGTCGGCGTCGGCTTCAGCGGCCAGGGCTTTCACCAGCTCCACGACCTTGCGGCGAACCTTGGGATCGGAAATCTTGACGAAGGCGCGATTGAGCTGCAGTCCTTCCGAGGACGACAGGAAATCGACGACGTAATTCGAGCTGGAGGCTTCCATGCCGCCGCCGGCACTGGAATGTTCGCCGGGCGCGTCCTCGAAGAAAAACGACACCGGAACATTGAGGATGTTCGAGATGTTCTGCAGGCGGCTTGCGCCGACGCGGTTGGTGCCCTTTTCGTATTTCTGGATCTGCTGGAAGGTGATGCCAAGGCTTTCGCCAAGCTTTTCCTGGCTCATGCCCAGCATTGTACGGCGGAGGCGAATACGGCTGCCAACATGGATGTCGATCGGATTCGGCTTCTTCTTGTTTTCAATCATGGTCGTGCCCTAGCTAAGAATTTCAACCTGTTTCTAACCGGCATGCCCCTGATCCATCCCAAAACGCCACGTTGCAAGCGGTGAGGAACCCACCTTCAAACATACGTTAAGAACGCCGATTGACATCACTATGCAATTTTAGGGGTTTTTGGTCAATTCAACCCGGAAATAAAACCTCTGCGAGAAATTAGCGCAATCAAAATCAGCAGCGCCTCGGTCAACCAGAAGTATGTTTGCCGGGGAAATGTCGTTCCGACTCCATCGCTGATGCTATCGAGCGTTGCATCGACGAAGCCGGTTTCTCCAAGACCGAGGCCCGCAATAATTTCCCCATGCGCATTCACCAGCGCTGAAATGCCGCTATTGGCGTCGCGAATCAGCGGCAGGCCGGTTTCAACAGCCCGTACCCGCGCCTGCTGGAAATGCTGGTAGGGGCCGGGCGTCGTGCCGAACCAGGCATCATTGGTGATATTGAGGATCGCGTTGGCGTCTTTTATGTCACCGGTCATTTCGCCGGGAAAAATGATCTCGTAACAGATCAGCGGATAGAGATTGAGTCCCCCGGGCAGCGTCAGCAAGTGCCGGCTTGCCGCGGCCGAAAAGCCGCCCGGAATCTCGACGACGTTCTGGATGCCGAATTCGGTGAGCACGTCCTCGAAGGGCAGATATTCGCCGAAGGGCACCAGATGCACCTTGTCGGAGGCGGCGATGATCTGGCCGCGGCCGTCGATCACGTAGATGGAATTATAGTAGCGCGGCGGCGTGCCTGGTCCCATCTCCTCGGCGCGTACGGCGCCGGCGATGAGGATCTGATTGTCGTCGAGCGTATCGGCAATCCGCGTCAGCGCATCCTGATTGTCGGTCAGGATGAAGGGGATCGAGGTTTCCGGCCAGACGATGATATCGGGCTTGCGCCCGCCATTCTTCGGCGCTTCGGCCGAGAGTTTCAGATGCGTCTCGAAGATCGCGGCGCGGTCGACGTCGTTATCCATTTTCTCTGTCTGGTCGATCGCCGGCTGCACCAGCCGCACCACCGGCCGCTTGTCCTCAGGCAATGTGTCCGGCCGCGGCGCAAGATGGAGAGCGTAAGCGCCGTAACCCAGATGGGCAGCAAATAGCAGGACGGCGAGCGCGATGCCCGGTCGCGCGCCCTGCCGCGTCCCGGCAAGGGCAGGCGCAGAAAAGACGAAGACGGCAAGGGCCGTCACGCCCATCGCCCCGATCACATGCGCCGACTGCATCATCAATGGAACCGGCATGATGCCGTAACCGATGGCGTTCCAGGGAAAGCCGGTGAGGATCACGCTTCGAAGCCATTCCATCAGCCCGAAGCCTGCCGCAAGCGCGGCGATCCGCCCCATGCCATCAGACCAGACGATGCGGGCAAGGGCGGCCGCCAGCCCGTAGAAGATCGCAAGACAGGCCGGCAGCCCGAGGATTGCCAGCGGCAGCGCCCAGGCGAATTCCTCCTGATCGACCAGCAGCGCATGGCCGAGCCACCAGAGGCCGGCGACGAAATAGCCGAAGCCGAACAGCCAGCCGGTGGCAAACGCCGGCCATAACCTGCCGATCAGGCCGCTTTCAGGCGAAGCCGCCGCCCCGTCGATCAGCCAGACGAGCAGCGTGAAGGAAACGAACATCGCCGCGAAAAAGCCGATGGGCGGCAGCGCCAGAACCGCGAATGCCCCGGCGGCGATGGCCAGCAGCGACCGTTTGAAACCCCAGACGAGGATAACCCTGTCCGCAAGCCGCTCCATGCGCACTCCCATCAAAACCGCGAATCAACCCATTCGCAGTCTTTCAAAAAAGCGGCTCTTTGTCCCGTCAGTTGGGTCCTGTCAGTTGGCAGTCGATTTCGCCGGCCGATCGTCGCCGGTCTCGGAGCCGGGAGCGGCGTCGCCATCCGACTTGGCGCGGCGGCGGATCGCGTGGCGCTTGCGGGTGATGCGCAGCCGCTTGATGCGGCGCGGATCGGCGTCGAGGATGTGGAATTCGAAGCCCGGCAGCGCCTGGACGACCTCGCCGCGCACCGGGATGCGGCCGAGTGCCGAGAAGATCAGGCCGCCCAGCGTATCGACCTCGTCGACCTGCTCGCTGATGTCGAAATCCGGCCCGATCGCTTGGGCGATCTCTTCCAGCTCGACGCGGGCGTCGGCGATGAACATGTCCTCGGCGACGCGCTTGAACATCACCTCTTCGTCGTCATGTTCGTCGTCGATGTCGCCGACCACCATTTCGACGATGTCTTCATGCGAGGCAAGCCCGTCGGTGCCGCCATATTCGTCGATGACGAGCGCCATCTGCGTGCGGTTCACCTGCATGCGGCGCAACAGGTCGGACGCCAGCATCGACGGCGGCACGAACAGGATCTTGCGGATGATGCCGGCCTCGGCCAGCGTCTTTTGCAGGTCGACGCGGGCGAGATCGAAATTCTGCTTGGCCGAACGCGCGGTCTTCTGGATGTTTTCGGGCGCAACCTCGATCGCCGGCACGACGGTGGTCGGTTTCGTCGGACCGCGGCGCTTGTTGCGCGCCTGCTTGGCGACATAGGAGAGCAGGTCGCGGATATGCACCATGCCGCGCGGATCATCGAGCGTATCGGCATAGACAGGCATGCGTGAGCGGCCGGATTCCTCGAAGAGGATCATCAGTTCGCCGATGGTGATGTTCTGGTCGACCGCCTCGATATCGGCGCGCGGCACCATCACGTCGGCGACGCGCACCTCGCGAAAGCGCAGGATGTTGTTGAGCATCGCCCGTTCGTCGGGCGAAAAGGCGTCGTCGCCGGCCGCATCGGTCATCAGTGCGTCGGCGAGATCCTCGCGCAGTCGCGAGCCCTGCTGCGGGCGAAGGATGCGCGCGGCGCGCGACCAGAAGGATTGTGATCGGCCAGATGGCCGACTACTACTGCCTGCCTCGTCCGAAGAGGAGGATGGCTCGGAGTCCTTGGCGTCTGCCGCCGGCTTCGTCGTAAAGTCGCTCATGGTTCCATTTTAAGGTCTTGACCCTCGTAGGGATCAGATAGGCCGAGCTGCGCCAAAATGCGAGTCTCCAACCCCTCCATAATTTCGGCTTCGGCACTATTCATATGGTCGTAGCCGAGAAGATGCAAGAAACCGTGCACCAGAAGATGGGTCAGGTGGTCGTCGAAACTCTTTTCGAGCTCGGCCGCTTCCCGCTCCAGCGTCTCCCGGGCGATGATGATGTCGCCGAGCATCGGGCCGGGCATCTTGCCGGGCTGAACCGGAAAGGCCGGAAAGGAGAGCACGTTGGTCGCCTTGTCCTTGCCGCGCCATTCGGCGTTGATGTCCTGGATCGAGGCATCGTCCGTGAAAACAAGCGAAACCTCGGGCGGCATCGTCGGGAAGGGCTGCTTCTCGCTGTCGCGGAGATAGACCGCGGCGGCACCGAGCACACGTTCGCAAAACGACAGCAGCGTCTCCTCGCCGGGCCAGCCGATGTCCTCGACGCTGATCTGGATGTCGAGTTCGGCCATTAGCCCTGCCGGCTGACGTCTTCGGCGACGGCATAGGTGGAATCATAGGCCCTGACGATGCGCCCGACCAGCGGGTGGCGGACGACGTCGGTATCCGTGAAGCGCACGATCGAAATGCCCTCGACGCCGTTCAGAAGCTGCAAGGCCTCGACGAGGCCGGATTTGACGCCGCGCGGCAGGTCGATCTGGCTCGGGTCGCCGGTGACGATCATGCGCGCATTTTCGCCGAGACGCGTCAGGAACATCTTCATCTGCATCGACGTCGTGTTCTGCGCTTCGTCGAGGATGATGGCGGCATTGGCGAGCGTGCGGCCGCGCATGAAGGCGAGCGGCGCGATTTCGATGACGCCGGCAGTGATCGCCCGGTCGACCTTGTCGGCAGGGATCATGTCGTAGAGCGCATCATAGAGCGGGCGAAGATAGGGATCGACCTTTTCCTTCATGTCCCCGGGCAGGAAGCCGAGGCGCTCGCCGGCCTCGACGGCCGGGCGCGACAGGATGATCTTTTCGACAGCGCCCCGCTCCAAGAGCTGGGCGGCATGGGCAACGGCGAGATAGGTCTTGCCGGTGCCGGCCGGGCCGACACCGAAGACAAGCTCGGCGCGTTCCAGCGCCCTGATGTAGGCGTCCTGGGTTGGCGTGCGGGCGATGATCGTCTTCTTGCGGGTGGAAACCTGCGCCATCGTCAGCTTGGCCTTGCGCTCCATGGTCGGCAGGCTGAGCTGATCGTCGGCGGCGACCGCCATGCGGATTGCACCCTCGACGTCGGATCGTTCCACGCTGCCGCCTTTCTGAAGTTTTTCATAGAGATAGTCGAGCGTGCGCCGCGCCTGGTTGGTGGTCACGATATCGCCGGTGATGACGACCGAATTGCCGCGTGCCCGCGCATCGATGTTCAGCCGTTGCTCGAGCAGCTTGAGGTTTTGGTCGAATTGACCAAAGAGCTCGCTGGCGAACCGGTTGTTCTCGAACGTCAGGACGAAGTGATTGGTATCGCTCGGCGTGCGGGGGTGGCGCGGTGAAGAAGAAACCAATTCTTGTCCGTTCAAGCGGTCGGGCTCCTTGGGTTAGACCGCAGCCTCTGCGCGTTCGGCAAACAGGCTGTTTGTTCCGGTCCCTGTGATTCGCACTTTAATAATGTCACCGATTTGCGATGCTTTTGCATCAACATTCACTGATTGAAGCCAGGGAGAACGTCCGATTAGTTGTTCCGGCATGCGACCGGGCTTTTCGAGCAACAGGTCGATCTCTTTGCCGATGCAGGATTCGGCAAATTCCTGCTGCTGCTTCAGAAGAAGCATTTGCAGGCGTTCCAGCCGTTCTGCCTTGATCTCTTCCGGCACCTGGTCCTTCAGTTCCGCGCCGGGCGTGCCCGGCCGTGTCGAGTATTTGAACGAGAAGGCCTGTGCATAACGGACCCCCTCCACAAGTCTCAATGTATCCTCAAAATCCTCATCTGTCTCCCCCGGAAAGCCGGTGATGAAATCGCCCGACAGCGCAATGTCGGGCCGCACCGTGCGAATGCGCTCGATCAGCGCCAGATATTCGGCCGCCGTGTGGCGCCGGTTCATCGCTTTCAGGATGCGGTCGGAGCCCGATTGCACCGGCAGGTGCAGATAAGGCATCAGTGCGCTGAGGTCGCGATGGGCATTGATCAGCCGGTCGTCCATGTCGCGCGGATGGCTTGTGGTATAGCGCAGCCGCGCAAGGCCGGGGATCTCGGCCAGCCGGTAGAGCAGGTCGCCGAGGCTCCATGCCTCGCCTTGGCTCCCGGCGCCGTGCCAGGCGTTGACGTTCTGCCCGAGCAGGGTGATTTCGCGCACCCCGCTGTCGGCGAGCTTTTCGGCTTCCTCGACGATCTGGGAAACCGGCCGCGACACTTCCGAGCCGCGTGTATAGGGCACGACGCAGAAGGTGCAGAATTTGTCGCAGCCTTCCTGCACCGTCAGGAAGGCGGTGACGCCGCGGGCGCGGATCCTTCGGCTCTCGGCGATCGGTAGATGCTCGAACTTGTCCTCGATCGCATATTCGGTGTCGACGACGCGCTGGCCTTGTTTGGCCCGGCGCAACGCCTCCGGCAGGCGGTGGTAGGTCTGCGGGCCGATGACGACGTCGACGGCGGGTGCACGGCGCAGGATCTCTTCGCCTTCGGCCTGGGCGACGCAGCCGGCAACGCCGATCATCATCTCCCGGCCGTCCGCCGCCTTCTTCTTTTTCATCTCGCGCAGCCGCCCGAGCGCCGAATAGACCTTCTCGGCCGCCTTCTCGCGGATATGGCAGGTGTTGAGGAGAACGAGGTCCGCCTCTTCCATATCTTCCGTCGGCTCATAGCCGTCGCGGGCGAGCGCATCGCTCATGCGCGTCGAATCGTAGACGTTCATCTGACAGCCATAGGTCTTGATGAAGACCTTCCGGCTGTTGCTGCCATCGCGGAGGCTCTCGCTGGGAATTGCCGCCGGGGCCTGGAGAAGGGCGCTGTCCTGTGTCATGGCGCGCTATTTAGTGGTTTTTGCCGCCGGAGAAAATCGAAATCTTCTTTCAGGAGATTTCCCGCCCGCGCAGGCGGCTGTTCAGGAGGTTGCGGATGCGCAAGGCGATCGTCGCGCTCACCTCCTTGCGGCTGGTCTCGGCGCGGTAATCGACCGCCTCGCCGAAGGAAACCTCGGCGTCGATGGCGCCGCAGCGGACGATGTCGAGGAGATGCGGCAGCAGCTCGATATCACCCGGCCAGGCGGCGAGCGGCCGATGATAGCGCCCCATGGCGATGCCGTGCACCCTGGTATAGGCAACCGCCACCGGCTGCACCACGACGGTTCCCGTCGGCGAATAAGGCACGGCCATCGCGGCGGCGCCGAACAGCGAGGACTTGACCTCCAGCAGCCGGTTGCCGTCCGAGGTCGTGCCCTCGGGGAAGAGCACGACGATCTCACCGTCGGCCATGCGCCCGGCGATCTCGTTTGCCTGATGACCGGTCTTGCGCCGCTCCTCGCGCACGACGAAGACGCTCTTCTGCAGCTTGGCGAGCGTGCCGAAGATCGGCCAGTCGCGCACCTCGATCTTGGCGATGAAGACGACGTCGGCAACCGCCGACATCACCATGATATCCAGCCAGGAGGAATGGTTGGAACAGAGCATCAGCGGCCGGCGATCTTCCAGCTTGCCGCTCACTCGGACGCGGATGCCGAGGCAATAGCAGACGATCCGGTGCCAGGCGCGCGGAAGCCGGCGGCGCAGCCGCCAGTCGAACCGCAGCGCCAATACCTGCAGCGGCATGAGCACGATGCTGACGGCGAGGATGGCGACCGCGGCGAAGGCGATGCGCAGCCAGGCGATCAAATGCTGGTCTCCCGGGCTGCCATTGCTTCAGAGATCTTCTTTCTTCAGCGGAACGCCGTAGAGCTCGAGGCGGTGGTCGACCAGCCGGAAGCCGTGCTCGCGGGCGATGCGCTCCTGCAGCGCCTCGATCTCCGGCGAGCGGAATTCGATGACCGTGCCGGTCTTCAGGTCAATGAGATGGTCGTGATGTTCTTCCGGCACCGTTTCGTAGCGCGAGCGCCCGTCGCGGAAGTCGTGGCGGGCGATGATGCCGGCATCCTCGAACAGTTTCACGGTGCGATAGACGGTCGAGATCGAGATCTTCGCATCGACTTTCACCGAGCGGCGGTAGAGTTCTTCGACGTCGGGATGGTCTTCCGAATCTTCCAGGATGCGCGCGATCACGCGGCGCTGCTCGGTCATGCGCATGCCGCGTTCGGTGCAAAGCTCCTCAAGGGTCTTGGCTACATCAGTCATCGCCGGCCTATAGAGATATTCGTGTTTCGACAACGCCGCACGGCATTCGCGCCGGCCTGCATGTTATCTCGCTGCCAGGGAACTACCGAAGAACGCGCTTCATGACAAGCGCCGTGGAGAGGGCGCCGTTTTCTTGTTTGTAGTAACCCTGACGTTCGCCGACCTTTTCGAAGCCGAGCTTGCGGTAGAGGCCAAGCGCTGCCGTATTGCCGTTGTCGACCTCGAGAAACATGCTCTCGCCGCCGCGCGACCGCGCTTCCCGCATCGCCGCCTGCATCAGCCGCCAGCCAAGCCCGGCACGGGCGGCCTTCGCCTGCACGGCAATGGTGAGGATCTCCGCCTCGCCGGCGACATGGCGGGCGAGGATGAACCCCGGAAGCGGCTTTTTCAGGATGGCATTGGTCTGGCGCGCGACGAAGCCGAACACGGTATCCTGCATCAGCAGGCCGTGAAATTCACCGTCGCCCCAGGGCCGAGCGAACCGCTCGCCGTGCAGGAGGGCGACCTCGCGGCAATCCTCGCGCTCCATGGCGATGATCTCGAATTCCGGTTTCAGCGTCAGATAGGCTTCCAGCATCGTCATACTCGTCGCGCAATCGCATACCCGGCCTGCGGCTTGGCATCGGGTCCGCGCAGATAAAGGGGCTTCGGCTTTCCGGCATCGGGGGAGGCGGCAGCGCCCAGGCGCGCCACGACGGAGATCGGGAACCTGTTGGTGTGATCGCCGCCGGCGTCCGCCATCAGGAGGGCCGTCGCCGAACCGGTAACCTCGCCGTCGAAGCCGGCAGCATATGCCTGCGCTTCTGCAACGCTGACTGCCCGTGGTGCGTCGAGGGGCGAACCGTCGGCCGCAAAGGACTGGAGATAGATTTCGTCCCGCTTGGCATCCATCGCCGCCAGCACGGCGCGATGAGGCGTCTTGTCGCGCTGGGCTGATGCCATGACTTCCAGCGTGGTGACGCCGACGGCCGGTACATTGAGGGAAAGCGCAAAACCACGGACTGCGGCAACGCCGACGCGGATACCGGTAAAGGAGCCGGGACCGATGGTGACGGCAAGGCGGTCGACATCCGAAAGGGCCAGTCCCGCCTGATCGAGTGCGCGATCGACGATACCAATCAGATGTTCAGCATGCCCCTTGCCGATCATGTCCGATGCCTCCCCCAGCACCGTATCCCTGCCGCTGTCATAGACGGCGGCAGCGCAGTCCACGCCTGCCGTGTCGAGCGCCAGAATGATCATGCCATCAATTTCCGAATAAACCAGTGTCGCCTATCGATAAATCCGTTCGGCCGAACCGGAGATGAACGGCGGGACGAATTCAGGATTTTTAAGCGGCAATCACTTCCTGCACTTCCGGAACGAAATGGCGCAGCAGGTTCTGGACGCCGTGCTTCAGCGTTGCCGTCGAAGACGGGCAGCCGGCGCAGGAACCCTTCATATTCAGATAGACCTTGCCGTCCTTGAAGCCGCGGAAGGTGATGTCGCCGCCATCCTGGGCAACGGCCGGGCGCACGCGGGTCTCCAGAAGCTCCTTGATGGTCAGCACGATCGATTCATCGCCTTCGTCGAAGAATTCGTCGCCGGCATCGGCGTCTTCGGAAAGGATGGAAGCATCGCCCATGACCGGCTTGCCGGACATGAAATGCTCCATGATCGAGCCTAATATAGCCGGCTTAAGATGCTGCCAGTCGGCATTATCCTTGGACACGGAAATGAAATCATAGCCGAAATAGACGCCGGTAACGCCCGATATTTCGAACAGGCGGGCAGCGAGCGGCGAGGCTTGAGCCTCCTCAGTGCTGCGGAACTCGGCCGTGCCGTTTTCCATCACCACCTTGCCCGGCAGGAACTTCTGCGTAGCGGGGTTCGGCGTGGCTTCGGTCTGAATGAACATCTGATTCTCCATGCGGCCGGCCCATGGTCTCGGCCGTCTTTAGAATTCTTCAAAAGAAGATAAGCCGATTGACGGCTCTAATCAAGAGACTTGTACTCAAGAAATGCTACAGTTAGAGCATGATGTCGTCCGAAAACCGCTCAGAGTTTTCGGCATCATGCTCTAGCAGAGAGCATCGATTTCCTCGTTGGTCAGCGTATCCGGCAGCACGGTGACCGGGATCGGAAACGCTGCCGCGCGACCGGCGACCGACGAGACCAGCGGCCCTGGACCTTCCTTCGCAGAACCGGCGGCCAGAACCAGGATCGCCACATCGCGGTCCTCCTCGATCACGGCGTTGATCTGTTCGGCAGCACCGCCCTCGCGGATGACGACCTCAGGCTCGATGCCAATGGTCTCGCGGACGATCTGGGCGATCTTGGCAACGACCGCCTCGGCTTCCTCGCGCGCTTCGGCCCGCATGATCTCTTCGACGCCGAGCCATTGCTGGAAATCCCCGTCGGGGATCACGTAGAGCAGCACCAGCCCGCCATTGGAATTCTTCGCGCGCCGGCCGGCATAATGAACGGCGCGTTGGCATTCGGGTGTACCGTCGATCACCGCCATGAATTTGCGGCGATGACCTTCGAGCCGTGAGAGTCGCTTCGATACCATGGCGCGGACTCTGACACCCGAAGCGGAAAATTTGCAAGCCCAGTTTTTGCCCTGATGCCCCGGAAGAAATCCTCTTCTCCCCAGGGGAAGGCCCCCCTTCTCCCGCGACAGGGAGAAGAGGAGATTTATCTCAATAGAGGAAGCCGATGACGTCGCGCACCTGGCGCATCGTCACCTCGGCGCGGGCCCTTGCGCGTTCGCCGCCCTTGCGCAGGATCGCGTCGATATGGCTGGTATCGTCCATCAACCGGCGCATTTCGCCGGTGATCGGCGCGAGCACGTTGATTGCCAGGTCGACCAGCGCCGGCTTAAAGACGGAGAATTGCTGGCCGCCGAATTCGGCAAGCACGTCCGCCTTCGACTTGTCGGCGAGTGCGGCATAGATCGCCACCAGATTGTCGGCTTCCGGACGGCCCTGCAGCCCGTCGATCTCGCTCGGCAAGCCGTCCGGATCGGTCTTGGCCTTGCGGATCTTCTTCGAGATCGCGTCCTCGTCGTCCATCAGGTTGATGCGCGAGAGATCGGAAGGGTCCGACTTCGACATTTTCTTGGTGCCGTCGCGCAGCGACATGACGCGCGGCGCCGGTCCGCCGATCAACGGCTCGACCATCGGGAAATAGGCGTGCACCGGCTCGTTGCCGACGGTGATGTCGACGCCGTAGCCGGTCCTGCTGATATGCTCGGCATAGTCGAGGTTGAACTTCATCGCGATGTCGCGGGCAAGCTCCAGATGCTGCTTCTGGTCCTCACCAACAGGCACATGGGTGGCGCGATAGACGAGAATGTCGGCAGCCATCAGGCTCGGATAGGCGTAAAGGCCGAGCGAGGCCTGCTCGCGGTCCTTGCCGGCCTTGTCCTTGAACTGCGTCATGCGGTTCATCCAGCCGATGCGGGCGACGCAATTGAAGATCCAGGCGAGTTCGGCATGCTGCGGCACGGCCGACTGATTGAAGACGATATGCTTTTCCGGATCGATGCCGGCGGCGATGAAGGCGGCGGCGATCGAGCGCGTCTGGCTCGGCATGTCCTCATGCACGAGCTGGGCGGTGAGCGCATGCATGTCGACGACGCAGTAGATGCAGTCATTGCCTTCCTGCAGCGCCACGAAGCGGCGGATCGCGCCGAGATAATTGCCGAGATGCAGGTTGCCGGTCGGCTGCACGCCGGAAAATACGAGTTTCTTGAATTCGCTCATGTCGTCCTCAATAGGCTGGTGGAGGGCCCACGCCGTCACAGTTTAAATTGCTGCAGAATGCAGCAGGGCTTTTCGCCCATGTTGTTAACGCCGCGGCTTATGCACGGGCAACCGGTCGCAATCAAGGGGTTCAGGCGGCAGCGTGCTGGATCAGATCGAAAGTGTTGCCGTAGGGATCCGCAAACACCGCCACCGTGCCGTAAACCTCGTGACGCGGCTCTTCCAGAAAGCGCACGCCGACTGCCAGCATCGCGGCATGGTCGCGGGCGAAATCGTCGGTCTTCAGAAAGAAGCCGACACGCCCGCCGGTCTGATTGCCGATGGCCGCGCGCTGCGTCTCGTCTGCCGCCTGCGCCAGCAGAAAGGCGGCTCCATCCCCACCCCTCGGCTTCACCACTACCCAGCGCTTGCCCTCCGGCTGCAGCTCGTCCTGAAGGCAATCGAAACCGAGCCCATCGCAATAAAAAGCCTTGGCGCGGTCGTAGTCGTCGACCACGAGGGTGACGAGGAAAAGAGACTGGATCGTCATGGGTTGCCTCGCGTTTGAGATGTTTATTCCAGTTTGGAGCGGCAATTCCCCGTATTTTAAGCCAAATTGATCAACAGACTTACTCATAATTGAGTATAAAATTTCACAAAAAAGCTTTTTTTGAACCGAAAATCCTGCGCCTGATGCCGGCGCCGTTGGGGTCGCTGGATAGCCGATCGGAGCGACCATGCAGAACGCAATTTTGCTCGCCATGGCAGGCCTTTTCGCCTTTCAATCAGCAACGGGTGCCGTCGGTCAAGACATGAAAAGGCATGCCGCTCATCTTCCAAAATATCAGGCACGTCTCGCCTACACGGTCCAGACCGTCAGCGTTCGTGCCGGCTGCTTTCCAGGGCGCCTGCGAGCGATCCTGTCGCATATTGCTGCAAAGACCGGCCGACGCCCTGTGATAACCTCGGGCCACAGACCGCATCCCCGCCGCCTTGGGTCCCTGCACGGGAAATGTCTGGCGGCCGATTTCAGGATGCCCGGCCTGTCGGAGCGCACCATCATCGCCGCCGCAAGAAGCGCGCCGGGCATCGGCGGCATCGGCAGCTATTGCAACGGCATCATCCATGTCGACGTCGGACCGCAGCGACGATGGGTGGATTGCTGAGGAATCATGCGCTCCACCTTTTCCCATTCTGGTTTAAGGATTGCCGATTCAGTGGCGGCGAAAGGACGTGCCGCGACCGCCTCTATTGGCCGCTCCGCGGCGTCACCGCCACCCGCAAGAGGCGCATGAATAGTTTTGTATCGTCATCGAGGCTGGAACCATTCCATTGCGCGTGTTTGATCCCATCCATTGCAGCCATCATGATATTGGCCAGTTGAAGAGGCGAGGCCTGCAGTGGTCCGAGATCGATTTCCTTGGTTTCCGCAGCTGCATTCAGCGTCTGTGTCAGCATAGTCGATAGCCGTGTCCGCGCGTCGAGCGTGATATCCGCAGCCAAGGCCATATTGGCGGCAAACAGTTCTTCTGCATCGGAACTGCCGCCAAAAGGGGCGATTAACTCCCGCTGAAACACTGCTATGGCCATTTCCATGCGGTCAAGCGCGTTCCCCTGTCCTGCCAGGGCCGCTCCCACCTCATCCAATGCGAGAGTATGCGCTCGCATGGAGCCGGCTCGGAAAAGCTCTTCCTTGCTGTTGAAGCTCAGATAGAGCGATGCTCGCGAAATTCCTGCGGCGCGCGCAATGTCGGCCATGGAAGTCTTGCGAAAGCCGAAGCGCACGAACACAGGCAGGGCAGCATCCAGGATTTGAGCGATTTTTCGATCATTCTGCGTCATTTGGACAGACTGGCATTTCGTGACCATTCTGTCAAAAGACGAGTAGACAAATAATGTATAGCTGTCTAAATCGATGAAGGCGCATTGGCGCGCGGTCAGGAGATACCCATGAGTATCACATCAGATAATTCTAATGGCGCCACCGTACTGGTGACCGGCATTGGCGGATTTCTCGCAGGCCACATTGCCTTGCAGTTGCTCAAGCAGGGGTATCGGGTCAGAGGAAGCCTGCGCAGCATCGGTACAAGTGCTGCGACGGTCGGTCAGCTTGGAGCGCACACCGACGGGCAACTGCAAAATCTCGGTTTGGTGCAGGCCGATCTTGACAGCGATAGCGGTTGGGCTGCGGCTGTCGAAGGATGCGACTATGTCATTCACACCGCATCGCCGTTCCCTCCGGGATATCCCGAAAATGAGAATGCACTGATCCAGACAGCCCGCGATGGTGCGTTGCGCGTGCTTCGCGAGGCGCATCGGGCACGGGTCAAACGTGTGGTTCTGACATCCTCCATAGCTGCCACCAACCATGGCGACGGGCAGGCGCCCTTTACCGAAGAGAATTGGACCGACCCGGAAAGCCCGCGGGCGACGCCCTATTACAAATCCAAGACGCTGACTGAGCGAGCTGCCTGGGCCTTTGCTCATGAAGTCGGGCTCAATCTGGCCGTGATCAATCCAAGCATGATCCTCGGGCCGTTACTCGGGCCGAATTTCGGGACGTCTGTTGGATTGATCCACCATTTGATGACGGGACGATTCAACGGTATCCCGCGCTTTGGCTTCTCCGTCGTGGATGTGCGCGATACCGCCGATGCCCACATTCGAGCGATGACCAATCCTGCTGCCGGCGGCCAGCGGTTCATCATCGGTGGGCGGTTTTTCTGGCTCAAGGACCTTGTGGCCATTCTTGCCCATTCCTTTCCCGACCATGCCTCCCGCCTGCCGTCCGGCGAAGTCTCTGACGAGATCGTCAGGGCCATGGCGCAATCCGACCCCAATGCGCGAACCATTGTTCATGAGCTCAATCGCGATCTCAGTGTCAGTGCAGCAAAAGCCCACGGCGTCCTCGGGTGGCGCTCACGCCCAGAAGAGCAATGCATCCGCGCCAGTGCCCAAAGCCTCATCGACTTGGGATTGGTGCCGACCTCGAATGGAGAGCCGGCAACGCGACGGCCAGTGACCGCATCATAGTCGCCACCTATGCCGAGAGAATTGAACGATCCTTAGAACAGGATGATTTTAGGCCACTCGGCCTGAGATAGAATCCTGTTCCAAATTAAATAGTTAGAGCATGATGTCGTCCGAAAGCCGCCGACGCTTTTCGGCATCATGCTCCAGCTTCAATTGGAGAACGGACATGACAATCCCGACCGTTGACGCATCCCTACTGGCCAGTGAGGCCAACCTTCTTCGCGAAACGGAGCGCGCGAGGCTGCGTGCCCTGATCAACGCCGACATGGTTCGGGCGCAACAGCTTCACGCTCCGGACTTCCAGCTGATAACGCCGATCGGCGCCACGCTTTCAAAGGAAGAATATCTGGGTGCGATCGCCTCCGGGCAGATCAAATACCTGACCTGGCAGCCCGCTCATATTGCCGTGCGCCTTTATGACGGGGTCGCCGTTCTTCGGTATCGTGCTCAACTTGAGGTCGTCTTCGGCGGCCATAAAGTCGCTCTCAACGACTACTGGCACACCGACACTTATGAGCGGCATGACGAACAATGGATGGTTGTCTGGTCGCAAGCCACAGCCATAAAGTAGCCGGAGTCACGGTGGTTGCGACCGGCCTCACCCGTCCTTTGCCGGCGCCGGCTTGCGGTTCAGATTGCGTCGGATCATGCCGAGATTTGCCCCGCCGACCAGGAAAGCGGCGGCGAAATAGATCAGCATGGCGATTGCAATCAGCAACCCGAGGGTGCCGATCTTGGTGAGAAGCGGCGCGCCGGAAGCAAGCGACGGCGCCCAATATTGCTTGAGGAAGACGATGGCCGCACCCATGACGGCCGCAGCGACGATCAGCAAAGCGGTGCGTTTTGCCAGCGCCCACTCCCATGTCAGGTGGCCACGGCGCAAAAGCGTGGCAAACAGCAGCACGGTGCTGATCCAGCCGGCGGTGGCTTCGGCAACCGCGATGCCGGGCGCGCCCATATAGGGAAAGAGGGTGAGCGCCGTGGCGCAGTTGGTCGCAACCGCGATAGCCGAAAAACGCATCGGCGTCTTGGTGTCCTCGCGAGCATAGAAGCCGGGCTGCAACGCCTTGATCAGCACGAAAGCCGGCAGGCCGATGCCGTAAATCGCCAGGATCGAGCCGACGACGGCGGTGTTTTCCTGATGGAAGGCGCCGCGCTCGTAGAGCACGCGGATGATCTCGTCGGAGAGGATCCAGAGCGCGAAGGCGGCGGGGATCGTCAGGAACAGCACGAATTCGATCGAGCGGTTCTGCAGGTTTCCGGCCTCGCGCAGGTTGCCGCCCTTCAGCGCCCGGGCAAGCTCCGGCAGAAGCACCACGCCGACGGCGACGCCGACGACGCCGAGCGGCAGCTGATAGATGCGGTCGGCATATTGCAGCGCTGCGATCGCGCCGTCGCGGGACGACGCGATCGCCTGGCCGATCAACTGGTTGATCTGGGTGATGCCGCCGGTCACCGCCGCCGGCACCGCCAGGATCAGCAGCCGCTTGACATTAGGCGTCATCTTCGGGAAACGGAAGCCAATGCTCATGCCGGCCGCAAGCACGCCGACATAAACGACGGCGAGCTGCAGGACGCCGGCGGCAAGAACGCCCCAGGAGAGGTACCAGGCGGTCGCCAGCGGATCGGCGCCGGTATAGAGCGCATAAAACAGCGCCCCGATCATCACCACGTTGAGGAAGACGGGCGCGATGGCGGCGGCGAAGAAATGATGCAGCGAATTCAGCATGCCGCTCATCATCGCCGTCAGCGACATGCACATCAGATAGGGAAACATCACCGCCGCCATGCGGATCGTGATCGAGAACTTTTCGGGATCGTCGGCAAAGCCCGGCGCGATGACGAAGCGCACCAAGAGCGGCATGGCAAGTTCCATCACGATGGTGATGAGGAGCAGCACCGAAAACAGCACGCCGAAGACTTCTTCCGAAAAGCGCTTGGCGCCATCGGTGCCGTTCGCCTCGATCTCCTTGGCAAAGAGCGGCACGAAGGCGGCGTTGAAGGCGCCTTCGGCAAACAGCCGGCGGAAGAGATTCGGAAAGCGGAAGGCGGCGTAGAAGACGTCGGCCATCGGTCCGGTGCCGAGGGCCGCAGCCATCAGCGTTTCACGGGCGAAGCCGAAGATGCGGCTGCCGAGGGTGGCGCCGCCGACGGTCGCGAATTTCTTGACCAAGCTCATGCGTTTGGGCTCATGCGTGGGGACTCATGCGTTCAAGCTCATATGGGGGAACCCGCCTTCTTTTCGCTGGCGGGCGGGGTCCGGGCGGTGGCGGCCGGTGCGATGATGCCGGAGGGCATACGCTCGCGCAGCTCGTCTTCTTCCTCGGCCATGACGGCCTTCATCCGGGCGGTGATGTTGGCACGCTTGCTGTCGCCGGAAATTTTCTGGCCGACCAGATCGGTAACGTAGAAGGTGTCGATCACCTTCTCGCCGAAAGTGGTGATGCGGGCCGACTGGATGTCGAGCGACAGATCGGAAAGGACGGCGGTGATCTCCGACAGCAGCCCCGGCCGGTCGAGGCATTCGACTTCGATAACCGTGAACTTGTTCGACAGGCTGTTGGTGATGTTGACCGACGGCGGAATGACGAAGGCCTTGCTCTTCTTGCGGTTGCGCGCGCGCGTGGCGATGACCTCGGGCAGACGCTTGCGGCCGGACAGCACGTCCTCGATCATCCGGCCGATCGTCGCGGCCCGGCGCAGCTCGTCGGCATCGTCGGTAAATTCGCGGCTGACATGGATCGTGTCGAGCGCCCGCCCGTCCGATGTCGTGAAGATCTGGGCGTCGACGATGTTGGCCCCGGCCGCAGCACAGGCGCCTGCAATGACGGCGAGCAGTCGCGGATGGTCGGGCGACAGCACGGTGATCTCGGTGATCGCGTGGAAACTGTCGGTGCGCACCGTGGTGGCGAGCGCCTGGCCCGCCTTGTCGGCCTGGCGAATGAAATGGGCATGGCGGATCTGGTCTTCCAGCGGCACGGAGAGCAGATAGGGTTGGTAGTGCAGCTTGGTATAGGTATTGCGGTCCTTCTGGCTCCAGCCGGCGAGTGCCGAATGCAGCGCCTCGGCGGCCGCATTGGCCCGCTCCTTGCGGGAGACCTCCGAAAAGCCGCCGGCAAGCAGCAGCTCGGTTTCATAGTAGAGCGTGCGCAGCAGCTGGCCCTTCCAGCCGTTCCACACACCCGGACCGACGGCGCGGATATCGCAGATCGTCAGGATCAAGAGCATCTTCAGCCGGTCCAGCGACTGCACGCGGTCGGCGAAATCGGTGATGGTCTTGCGGTCGGTGAGGTCGCGGGTCTGCGCCACCATCGACATGGTCAGATGTTCTTCGATCAGCCACACGACGATTTCCGTCTGCTTCTGCGACAGGCCGAAGCGGGCGCAGAGCTTGCGGGCGACGCGGGCGCCGGCGATCGAATGATCCTCCTGGCGGCCCTTGGCGATGTCGTGGAGGAGCACGGCGACATAAAGCGCCTCGCGGTCCTCGATGCCGGGCATCAGCTTGTTGGCGAGCGGATGCAGATCCTCGGCGCGTCCCTTGTCGATCTCGGAGAGAATGTCGACGGTGCGGATCAGATGTTCGTCGACCGTATAGTGGTGATACATGTTGAACTGCATCATCGCGACGATCTTGCCGAATTCGGGGATGAAGCGGCCGAGCACGCCGGCTTCGTTCATCCGGCGCAGGATGAGCGCCGGATCCCGCTTCGACGTCAGGATCGACATGAACAGCCGGTTCGCCTCGTCGTTTTCCCGCAAGGCGTTGTCGATAAGCGCGAGGGAACGGGTGACGCGTTTCAGCGCGTCCGGATGGAATTCCAGCCCATTAATGTCGGCGACATGGAAGAGCCGGATGATGTTGATCGGATCGCGCTTGAAGACGTCGGGGTCGGCCAGCGCAATGCGGCCGCGGTCTTCAACGAATTCGACGCTGCCGGCGATCTTGCGGTTGCGATGGGTGAAGCGGCTGATGACGCCGGTGAGGCCCGGGATCGACTTCGCCTGCTGGTCTTCAAGTGCGGCGCAGAGGATGCGCGTGAGATCGCCGACATCCTTGGCGACGAGGAAATAGTGTTTCATGAAGCGCTCGACGGCCGAAAGGCCCGGGCGTGTATGATAGCCGAAAGCTTCGGCGATCTCGCGCTGGATATCGAAGGACAGACGCTCCTCGGCCTTGCCGGTCAGGAAGTGCATATGGCAGCGCACCGCCCAGAGAAAATCGTCGGCTTTCTCGAGCAGGCGGTATTCGTGCTTGGAGAGCACCCCGAGTTTGACCAGCTCCGCCTGGTCGCGCACGTGATAATAATATTTCGAGATCCAGAACAGCGTGTGCAGGTCGCGAAGCCCGCCCTTGCCTTCCTTGACGTTCGGTTCGACGAGATAACGCGTGTCGCCCGCCTTGCGATGGCGCTCATCGCGCTCGGCAAGCTTGGCGGCGATGAATTCGGGACCGGTGCCGGTGACGATCTCCTTGTCGAAGCGGGTCTCGAGCTCGGTTTCCAGCCGCTGCAGGCCGCAGATGTAGCGCATCTCCAGGATGGCGGTGCGGATCGTCATGTCGGACTTGGAAAGCGCGATGCATTCCTCCACCGTGCGGGTGGCGTGGCCGACCTTGAAGCCCATGTCCCAGAGCACGTAGAGCATGAATTCGACCGCTTTGTGCGTCTCTTCCGCCGGCCTCGGCAGGAAGAGGAAGAGCAGGTCGATATCGGAGCCCGGCGCCAGCGTGTCGCGGCCGTAGCCGCCGACGGCGGTCACCGCGAACTTGTCCTTCTGCTGCGGAAAGATATGGGCGGTGGCGAAATTGTAGAGGACGGTGGTGATCTGGTCCTGCAGCCAGGAAATCCGGTAGGCGCAATTCAGCCCGCCGCCGTCGGCCATAAGGGCCTCGCGCGCCTTCTGCCGGCCTTCGGTGCTCGCCTTCTTCAGCACCGCCAGAAGATCGGCGCGCAGAATGTCGGGCCGGTTGCGGTTGGCCTCGGCAACGGCGTCGCATTGCTTCTGCAAGAGCTCGACGTCGAGGATATTGGAGAAATCGAGGTCGCGCATCGCTGTCGCCGGGGCGGTTTCCTGTTCATGCCGGACTGCCGGTTCACGGCCTGCCGCTTGTTTCGTCTGCATGCGCTATAGCCCCTTTGCCCTGCGATTGACACGGGCTTTCATACTGCAAGAACCTTTAAATTTGGCGAAATGGTGTTGGTTCGCCGCAAGAGGCGACGGCGCTTTGACGCAAGGCGCCGACTTTCCCGAAATCGTCAGCCGGCCGCCCGCGCATTCAGCAAATGCAGCACCTGCCGTGTCTCGCGCATGATCTCCTCGAGCGCCTGCCTGTCGCATTCGCGATAGCCGGCCTTGGCAATCGAGGTGCCGAGCTCTGAGATCACGGCGCAGCAGCGGGTGATTTTCAGCATGCCGATCGGAGACGTCCAGCCGCGGGCATTGCGGTCCTTATCGGCGCGCCGCATCGTATCGAGCATGGAGCAGATGAGCGAGAGGCGCTCGGTTTCGCGAACCAGTTTTTCCATGAACATGGCGCGCCGCTCCTATTTCAGCTTTTTCTTGAGGTCGTAAAGCGCATCCATTGCCTCGCGCGGCGTCATGTCGTCAAGGCTCATCGCCTTCAGCGCCTCCTCGACCTTGGAGGAACCGCGGGCCGTTTCCTCGCGGCGCACCGCCACCTGGAAGAGCGGCAGGTCGTCGATCAGCTGGCTCGCCGGGTTCTTGCGGTCGGCATCTTCCAGACGGGTGAGCACGTCGCGGGCCCGCGCCACGACCGAGGCCGGAAGCCCGGCAAGGCGCGCGACCTGGATGCCGTAGGAGCGGTCCGCCGCACCCGGCCCGACCTCATGCAGGAAAATGACGTCGCCGTCCCATTCCTTGACGCGCATCGTCGCGTTCGATAGCCGGCCAAGCTTTTCCGAAAGCACGGTCAACTCGTGGAAATGCGTGGCGAAGAGGCCGCGGCAGCGATTGGCCTCATGCAGGTGCTCGACGGCGGCCCAGGCGATCGAAAGACCGTCGAACGTCGCGGTGCCGCGGCCGATCTCATCGAGGATGACGAGCGAACGGTCGCTCGCCTGGTTGAGGATCGCCGCCGTTTCCACCATCTCGACCATGAAGGTCGAGCGCCCACGCGCCAGATCGTCGGAGGCGCCGACGCGGGAGAAAAGCCGGTCGACGATGCCGATATGCGCCGATGTCGCCGGCACGAAAGAACCCATCTGCGCTAGAATGGCAATGAGCGCATTCTGGCGCAGGAAGGTCGACTTGCCGCCCATGTTCGGGCCGGTCAGCAGCCAGATCGCCCCGTCCCGGTCGCCGTTCTTTGGCGAGAGATCGCAATGATTGGCGACGAAGGGGCCGCCCGCCTGCCGCCGCAGCGCCTGCTCGACAACAGGATGGCGCCCGCCCTCGATGGCAAACATCTTCGAGCCGTCGACCTGCGGGCGGCAATAGGCCTGCTCCTCGGCGAGAAGCGCCAGGCCTGATGCGACGTCGATGACGGCGAGCGCCCGGGCGCCCGACTTGATCGCCTCGGCTTCCGCAACAACGGCCGCCGTCATCCTGTCGAAGGCTTCGAGTTCGATCGTCAGCGCCTGGTCGGCGGCATTGGCGATGCGGCTTTCGAGATCTGCAAGTTCGGTCGTGGTGAAGCGCATCGCGTTCGCCATCGTCTGGCGGTGGATGAAGCGGGCCTTCGCCTCCGCCGTCTCCGTCATCGGTGACGCATTGCCGGCGGTGACTTCGATGAAATAGCCGAGGACGTTGTTGTGCTTGATCTTCAGCGACCGGATGCCGGTTTCCTCGGCATACTGCAATTGCAGGCCGGCGATGACGCGACGCGACTGGTCGCGCAGTGCCCGGACCTCGTCGAGCTCGGCGTTGGCGCCGTCGCGCAGAAAGCCGCCATCGCGTTTCAACAGCGGCAATTCGTCGGCGAGCGTTTCGGCAAGCAGCTTCTCCACTGCCGCGGGAAGGGCCTGCAGCCCGGATAGCGCCTGGCCGAGCTCTTCGGGCAGCATCGCCTTGCCGAGCATGGCCGCAACTCCGCCCGCCGCGTCAAGGCCCTGGCGGATCGCCCAGAGATCACGCGGGCCGCCGCGGTCGAGCGCCAGCCGCGACAGGGCGCGCGGCATGTCGGGCACATGTGTCAGCGTGTCGCGGAGATTGCCGCAGAGCAGGGGTTCGTCGATCAGGAAGCCGATCGAATCGAGCCGCGCATTGATGCGGGCGGGGTCGGTCAGCGGCGACATCAGCCGCTCGGCAAGGAGCCTGGCGCCGCCGCCGGTGACGGTGCGGTCGATCGCCTTCAAGAGCGAACCGTTGCGATCGCCCGAAAGCGTGCGGGCAAGTTCGAGATTGGCGCGGGTGGCGGGATCGATGAACAGCGTCGAAGCGGCACTTTCCCGTTCCGGCTTTCCAAGCGGCGGCCGCTCGGCGATCTGCGTCTTCTCGACATAGGCGACGGCGGCGGCCGCCGCCGCCAGTTCGGCGCGCGAAAAGGTGCCGAAGCCGTCGAGCGTCGCGACGCCGAAATACCGCGCGATCCGGCCTTCGGCGCTGGCGCTGTCGAAGAGCACGGAAGGCTGCGGCACGGCTGTGCGGCCGAGCACGTCGAAGACCGGCTTGAGTTCGGGATCGTGGAAGATGGTGTCGGGCAGGATGAGTTCGCGCGGATCGATGCGCAGGATATCGGCAAGCAGGCGCGAGGCTTCGGTCTCGGCAAGCCGGAAGACGCCGGTGGAAATATCGATCCAGGCAAGCGCCAGCAAGGCCTCGCCACTGGCGCGAATGCGGGTCAGCGCCATCAGATAGTTGGATTCCGAGGGCGAAAGCAGCTTTTCCTCGGTGATCGTACCGGGAGTGACGAGGCGGACGACGTCGCGCCTGACGACGGATTTCGCGCCGCGTTTCTTCGCTTCCGCGGGATCCTCGATCTGCTCGCAGACGGCGACGCGGAAGCCGAGCGAAATCAGCTTCTGCAGGTAATCGTCGGCCGCATGCACCGGAACGCCGCACATCGGGATATCCTGGCCCATGTGCTGGCCGCGCTTCGTCAGCGTGATACCGAGCGCGCGTGAGGCTTCCAGCGCATCCTCGAAGAACAGCTCATAGAAATCGCCCATGCGATAGAAGAGCAGCGAACCCGGATTGTTCGCCTTGATCTCGATAAATTGCTCCATCATCGGCGTCGCCGAAGCACGGCTTTCCGCCGTGGCGAGCTCGGCAGCCGAAAAGGCTTCATTCCCTGTGTCTATTCGTGCGTTCACGGAGGTGGAGTTTTTCCCAAAAAAACAGGTGCCAACCCTATCCGCGCGCCGCTATAGATGACAACAGCATTTGAGGAAGAGCAAAGCGTCGCCCACAGGACGTTGGAGGATTTATGCCCGATATCGATAAGAAGGACCGGCCGGTGACCTCGGTTACCGACCAGGAGGCGCTCGATTTTCACGCAATGGGCCGGCCCGGCAAGCTGGAGATCAACCCGACCAAGCCGATGGCGACGCAACGCGACCTCTCGCTTGCCTATTCGCCGGGTGTTGCCGTGCCCGTGAAGGCGATCGCCGCCGATCCGCAGACGGCCTACGATTATACGGCGCGCGGCAATATGGTTGCCGTCATTTCCAACGGCACGGCGATCCTCGGCCTCGGCAATCTCGGCGCGCTGGCGTCCAAGCCCGTCATGGAAGGCAAGGCGGTGCTGTTCAAGCGCTTCGCCGATGTCGATTCCATCGACCTCGAGATCGATACGGAAAATGTCGACGAGTTCATCAACTGCGTGCGTTTCCTCGGTCCTTCCTTCGGCGGCATCAACCTCGAGGACATCAAGGCACCGGATTGTTTCGTCATCGAAAGCCGGCTGCGCGAGCTGATGGATATTCCGGTGTTCCATGACGACCAGCATGGAACGGCGATCATCGCCGCCGCCGGCCTGATCAATGCGCTGGAGCTGACCGGCCGCGACCTGAAGACGACGAAGCTCGTCTGCAACGGTGCGGGTGCTGCGGCGATCGCCTGCGTCGAACTCATCAAGGCGATGGGTTTTGCGCCAGAGAACGTCATCCTCTGCGATACCAAGGGCGTCATCTACCAGGGCCGCACCGAGGGCATGAATCAGTGGAAATCGGCGCATGCGGCAAAGACCGACACGCGCACGCTGGAAGAGGCGATGAAAGGTGCGGACGTCGTTTTCGGCCTGTCGCAGAAGGGCGCGTTTTCGGCCAAGATGATCCGCTCGATGGCGGAGCGGCCGATCATCTTCGCCATGGCCAATCCCGATCCCGAGATCACCCCGGAAGAGGTGGCCCGCATCCGCGACGACGCCATCATGGCGACCGGCCGTTCGGACTATCCGAACCAGGTCAACAACGTCCTCGGCTTTCCCTATATCTTCCGAGGCGCTCTCGATGTGCGCGCCTCGACAATCAACGACGCGATGAAGATTGCCGCCGTCAACGCGCTGGCAAACCTGGCCCGCGAGGACGTGCCCGATGACGTCGTTGCCGCCTATCAGGGCAACCGGCCGCGTTTCGGCTCGCAATACATTATCCCCGTTCCCTTCGATCCGCGCCTGATCTCGGCGATCCCGGTGGCGGTCGCGCAAGCCGCGATCGAAAGCGGCGTCGCCCGCAAGGTCATCACCGACATGGCCGGTTATGCCCGCGAGCTTTCGGCGCGCCGCGATCCGATCGCCTCGACGCTCGCCAGCCTTTACGAGCGCGTCCGCCGCCGTCCGAAGCGCATCGTCTTTGCCGAGGCCGAGGAAGAACAGGTCCTGCGTGCGGCGATGTCCTACGCCAACCAGCAGCTCGGCACCGCCATCCTGCTCGGCCGCGAGGACCTGATCCGGGCGACGGCCGAACGCGCCGGCATCGATCTCAACCGGCCGGGCCTCGAAATCGTCAATGCCCGGCTTTCGACCCGGGTCGAGGCCTATATCGACTATCTCTACGCCCGGCTGCAGCGGCACGGTTATCTCCACCGCGACGCCCAGCGGCTGATCCATAACGACCGCAACCACTTCGCCGCCACCATGGTGGCGCTCGGCGATGCCGACGGCATGGTGACGGGCATCACCCGAAACTATTCGACGGCGCTCGAAGATGTGCGCCGCTGCATCGACGAGAAGCCGGGCCACCGCGTCATCGGCGTGTCGCTGGCGCTCTGCCGCGGCCGCACGGCTTTCGTTGCCGACACGGCGGTGCACGACATGCCGACGGCCGAAGAGCTTGCCGATATCGCCGAAGAGGCCGCCGGTCTGGCGCGGCGCATGGGTTATCCGCCGCGTGTCGCCATGCTGGCCTATTCCACCTTCGGCCATCCCTCGGGCGAACGCTCCGAGCGGGTGCGCGAGGCGGTGAAGATCCTCGACAAGCGCCGCGTCGATTTCGAATATGACGGCGAGATGGCTGCCGACGTCGCTCTGAACCGCAAAGTGATGGAGCAATATCCCTTCTGCCGCCTTTCCGGCCCGGCCAACGTTCTCGTCATGCCGGCTTTCCACTCGGCCTCTATCTCGACCAAGATGCTGCAGGAACTCGGCGGCTCCACGGTGATCGGCCCGATCCTCGTCGGCCTCGACAAGCCGGTGCAGATCACCTCGATGGGCGCCAAGGACAGCGACATCGTCAACATGGCGGCGATCGCCGCCTACGGGGCGGGCTCGTAACTTCGTCCGGCGTTTCTGAGACGCCTTTTGGTGCCCGGCTGACGTGCGTCGGCCGGGCATTTATCCGGCTTTAGATTGGCGCCGAGGGGTGAATCATCATGATCGCCAAGGCCTGCTGGATCAGGATGTTTTTAGGCCCGATCGGCCTAAAATCTGAATCTTGATCTAAATCAAAGAAATAGAGCATGATGTCGTCCGAAAACCGCGCACACTTTTCGGCATCATGCTCTAGCCATTGCCGGCCGATCGTGCCCGGCCTCGAGCGCGCTTCGTGAAGATGAGATCAAGTTGAAACAAGCTTGTTGTTCTAGCCATCGTGGTCGCCAGCTGTTTCGCTTATACGAAATTGATGGCTAGGGTCGTGGCGACTAGGGGCTCTAGCTCGCGAAGCGGCCGGCGTCGGCGCCGTAATAATTCAGGTAACGGTCCGAAATGCTGGTGATCGGCAGCACGATCAGCACGTCGGTCGTGTTGAAGGCATGATCGACGACCGCGCTGGAGCCGACCATCGCACCGAGGCGCAGATAGCCCTTGATCAGCGGCGGCAGGGCCATCAGTGCGCGCTTCGGATTGATGGCCTCGACCGGCATCAGGTCCATGTTGCGGGCCAGATGCGGCAGGGCGCCGACGGCCCATTCGTTTTTCGCCAGCACATTGTGGTAGAGGAAGGACAGCGCCAGCGCGTGGCTTTCGAGATAGACGCCGGGGAAAGAGGCACAGCCGAACATGGCGCTGACGCCGTGCTTCAGCGCGTAGGCCCAGTTGCCCTGCCACAGCAGCTCGACGGTGCGCTTGGTGCGGTATTCCGGCAGCACGCAGGAGCGGCCGAGCTCCATGAAGCGCTTGTCCGGATGTTTGGCGATAAGGCCCTCGATTTCGAATTCGGAAGCCGAGTAAAAACCGCCATTGGCGATGGCGACATCCTGACGCAGCAGACGGTAGGTGCCGACGATCTGGTCTTCCGGGTCGCCCTCGATCGAGCGGTCGAGAACGAGAAGATGATCGCAGACAGCGTCATAGGCGTCGACATCGCGCTGGCGGCGCATGGCGTCCAGCGGCAGCTGCGCCTTCATTTCGTCGACGAAAACGCGGTAGCGCACGGCCTGGGCGGCATCGATCTCGCGTGCCGTGCGGGCAAGGCGGGTCTCCAGATTGCCGATGCGGCCGAGGATATCGCCGTCCTTTTGCACGGCAGCCGTCGAGGGCCGTGCAGCCTCCGCCGTGGTGTCACGATTCAGGATGTCGATGGCGGACATGACGATTCTCCCGTTGCCGGCTTATCGACGCCATAAAACACTTCTCTACGACAGGAAAGTGACATTTTGAATTTCCAGCCGCAAGAAGCGTGCCGGTTTCCGAGGCGCTCACCGCGCCTCTGCCCGACGGGCGGAAAGGGCGGCGACCGCCTGAACTTCGGTCAGCAGCCGCACCGGATCGACCGGCTTTATCATGACGCGGTTGGCGCCGTTGAGCAAGACTTGGCGGCGCGATTCGTCGCTCTTGTCGGCAGTCAGCACGATCACCGGCACCGAGGCGAGATCGAGCCGCCGCTCGTGGCCGCGCAGGCGTCCCAGCATGTCGATGCCGTTGCCGCCAGGCATCGAGAGATCGCTGATGATGATATCGGGCCGGTCATTGGCCTCGCAGAGCGCGTAGTCGAGCAGGGTCTCGAAATCCTCGACATGGCGCACCTTGTGCCCGCCCTTTTCCAGGACGACACGCACCAGCATGGCATTGATCGGATCGTCTTCACCGAGCAGGATGCTGAGCCCGCGGGTGGCAACCATTGTCTCCGTCACCGAAAGGCCGAAGCCCGGCTGGTTGTCGTTCAACGCGTCGCGCTTCTCCATGCCGCGCATGCGACCGCGCAGTACGTCGATCAGCGACTGTTCGCGCAGCGGCCGGATCAGCCAGGCATCGAAGAGGTCGAGCGGATGGGCGCTGCGCTCTTCCGGATTGACGAGCAGGACTTTGCGCAGGCCAAGTGCGGCGATTTCGGCGCGATCGGCAAGATGGGCCGAAAATTCCGCCGACATGCGATGGTCGATGATGATGTCGGTCGGCCGCCGTCCGCCCTTTGCCAGCTCGAGCAGTGTTGCCCGCGCCGCCTCGCCGTCGCCGACGAGATGGCAGAGACCGCCGAGCGCGGTGATCGTTTCGGCGATGGCAGTGCGCGCCGCACCTGCCGGCGCCAGCAGCACGACGCTGTTGCCTGAAAGCAGCGTGTTTCGCCGGTCGGGGCGCTCGCTGCCGATATCGACAGGAAAGCGGATGGTGAATTCGCTGCCTCTGCCCTTTTCGCTGGCAACCGTCAGCGCGCCGTTGAATTCGCGCATGATGCGGGCGGAGATGGCAAGGCCGAGCCCGGTGCCGCTGCTCTTGTCGGTAACGCTCCCGCCCTGCTCGAACTCGCCGAAGACGCGCGCCTGCTCCTCCTCCGTCATGCCGGGGCCACTGTCGGTCACGGTGATCGACAGGTCGTCGCCGTCGAGCGACACGCGGATGAAGACGCCGCCGACCTGGGTGAACTTCACGGCGTTGCCGATAACGTTGAACAGAACCTGGCGCAGCCGCGCCGGGTCGAAGCTCATATTTTCGGGCACGTCGGATGACACGGTGGCGCCGATCTCGATACCCTTTTCATGCGCCCGGTGGGCAAGCATCTCGACGACGCTTTCCAGAAGCTTGCGCAGCGATTCCGAGCGCGGGTGCAGCGCGAAGCGGCCGACCTCGATGGTGGAGAAATCGAGCAGATCCTCGACGAGCTGCGTCAATGCATGGCCGGACTGGCGGATGCTCGCGAGATAGTTCTGCTGTTCCTGCGTCAGCCGCGTCTCGGCGATCAGATGTGTCATGCCGAGGATGCCGGAAAGCGGCGTACGCACCTCGTGGCTGACGGTGGCAAGCAGCCTCGATTTGGCGGCGCTGTTATACTCGGCCTTCTGGCGGGCCTCCTCGCGGCCCTGCGCGATCAGCCGCTCGTCGGTCACGTCGCGGGCAACGCTCTGCAGCAGCAGACGGCCGTTCGCTGGGTCGCGGGTGACGACATCGCGCCAGAGGAAGATACGCTGGCCCTCCGGTGTCGAGATCTCGACATCGTAGCAATGCGGTATCGGACCGGGGCGGAAAGCAAGCCCGATCTCCTCGCAGGTTTTTCCTTCCGGGCGCAGCCGCCCGGTCAGGCGGCGAAATGTGTCGTTGGCGGAGATGATGCGCCGGTCCATGGTGCGGCTGACCGTGATGTCGCCGAGCACGTCGTGCACGTCGGCGAACAGCTTTGCGCCGCCGTTCCCATCCGGCATGGTTTGACCGGGGCGCTGCCCGGCCCTGCGCGAGCGAACCATCAGCAGGGCATAACTGGCGATGACGGCAAGCCCAAGAACGACGAGACCGCCAGAAAGCAGCAGCGGATCGCCGGCATGGGCCAGCAGCATCAGGATTGTTGCGGCCAGAAGGCCGGCGCCGCCCAGCCAGTAGAACAGCAGGCGCCGTGTCGGTGCAGGCCCGCCCTGGCGGTCATCGGCGCCCCGGGGTGCCGCTGCGTTCGGCCGTGGGGAAAACACCTCCATCCGCTTCTCAAGCGGCTTGGCGGCGGGTCCACCGAAGGCGGCGGACAATCTTTCCTGCAATTGTCCCAGGTTCTGCATGCTATCTAGCTAACATGAGGCCCGTTCCGAATGCCTTCAGGATTTCGATAAGATTTTAGCGGCCGGCCTTTTTCGGCAAAAGCAGCTCGTCGAGAATGACGCAGCCGGCCCCGATGGTGATGAAACTGTCAGCGAGATTGAAGACCGCGAAGGACCAGCTCTCGGTGTAGAAAAGAATGTAATCGATCACGTGCCCATAGGCGAAGCGGTCGACGAGATTGCCGATCGCACCGGCGATGATCAGCGCATAACCGAGATGGGCGATCCAGCGATCCTTCGCCGTGCGGTACCACAGCCAGATGACGAAGGCGACGATGATGAGCCGCATGCCGACGATGAACCAGCCATCCATGCCTGATAGCATCGAAAAGGCGACGCCGAGATTGTAGGTCCGGTAGAGCGCCAGCATCGGAACGACGGGCACCGCCTCCTGCAGCGGCAGGTAATGATCAACAGCGATCTTGATGGCCTGGTCGATGAGAACGGCGACGACGATGAAAAAGAGGATCGGCGCCGGGCGCGAAAACAGCGCCGGGCGTGCATGCGTCTGTTCGGTCATTTGCCCTCGGCAAGTGAGAGGAGATGGCGGCGCGCCTCGAAAAGCATGACGGCGGTGGCGACAGCGAGGTTCAGTGAATCGGCGCGGCCCTGCTGCGGAATACGGGCAAGCGCGTCGGCCTCCCTGGCCAGCTGCTCGGGCAGGCCGGATTGTTCGTTGCCCATCAACAGCACGACGGGCTTTTTCCGGTAGTCGATCGTCCGGTAATCGACCGCCCCGGCAAGATGTGTCGCGACGACGGAAACGCCGGCCGATTTCCGCCAGGCGATGAATTCCTCTGGCGTCGCCCGCGCGAGCGGAACGGCAAAGACCGAGCCCATGGTTGCCCGCACCGTTTCGAGCGAGAAGGGATCGGTCGTTTCTCCGAGAAGTATGATGCCGGAAGCCCCGGCCGCATCGGCGGTGCGGATGATGGTACCGAGATTGCCGGGGTCGCGTACCCGGTCGAGCGCCACCCATGTCTCGCCCTCGCTCAGTCGGATACCCTTGAGCGGCGTCCAGCGCTGTTCGAAGATGCCGACGACCATCTGCGGATTGTCGCGGCGGGTGATCGAGGCGATCACCTTTTCGCTGACTTCGAGCACCAGCCCGCCCGAGGCGACGGTCCTTGCCGCCATCTGCTCGACCAGCGGCTTGCCCTTGGCAGCCTTGGCATAGACCAGCGTGCGGATTGCCCAGCCGAGTTCGATCGCGTCGATGACGAGCTTCAGTCCTTCGGCCAGGAAAGTACCGCTTTCCTCGCGCGACTTCTTGTTCGTCAGCGCCTTGATGTCCTTGATGATCGGATTGGCGAGCGAAGTGACTTCCTTCACCTGTCCGACCCTGCGCGGTCCCTGATCGTGGAAGTCCTTGCTCATTTCGGCACCCAGCGGGAAAAGAGGGAGGTGGAAAGCGCGCGGCCCTGCGTCTTGCCGTCGGTGCCGGCTTCGCGAATCACCAGCTCGCCGGATTCGACCACACCGCCGGCGCCCCGCATCGTCTCGCGCATCAATTCGTGGATTGAATAGAAGCTGGCGCGGATCGAATAGGCCGTCAGCACCAGGCCCACTGCCTTCGGCGACAGGATCTCGCGGCAGACATCGAGCATCAAGGGCAGATGCTCGAAAAGATGCCAGACTTCGCCATTGGGGCCGCGGCCGAATTTCGGCGGATCGGTGAGGATGATATCGTACTGGCTGCCGCGGCGTTCCTCGCGCAGGATGAATTTCATCGCATCCTCGCAGATCCAGCGGATCGGCAGTTTCTCCATGCGCCCGAGCGCCTGGTTTTCCCGTGCCCAGCCGATCGCCTTCTTCGAGGCGTCGACATGGGTGACCTCGGCGCCGGCTGCGGCGGCAACCAGCGAGGCGACGCCGGTATAACCGAAGAGGTTCAGCACCTTCAGCGGCCGGCCGGCCTTTTCGACCTGATCCTTCATCCAGCTCCAGTGGACGATCTGTTCGGGGAAGACGCCGACATGGCGGAAGGAGGTGAAGCGGCCAAGGAAATCGACGCCGAGCAGGTTGAGCGGCCAGGTCTCGCCGAGCGCCGCCTTCGGGAAACGCCAGCGGCCGGTGCCTTCCTCGTCGGTGTCGCCGGTGAAGGCAGCATCGACCTTTTCCCAGATATGGGCGGGCAGAGAAGGCCGCCACAGCGCCTGGGCTTCCGGGCGGATGATGCGATAAGGGCCGTATTGCTCGAGCTTTTCGCCGTTGCCGCTGTCGATCAGATGGAAGTCGCCGGCCCCGAGCGATTCGAGGATGACGGGCACGCGCTCGGTCGGACGCTCGCCGCTGCGTGCCATCAGAGGACGCACGACGGCGGCAGGCACGGCAGCCTCGCGCACTGCCTCACGGGTTGCCGCGGGCCGCGCGACCGGCTTCGGCGGCCGGCCTGCCCGATCGTCCCTGCGGCTTTCACCGGAAGAACCTGATGTTTTCTTCTGGCCCGGCCGGCCTTCTCTCTGTTTCAACGTGCTCTTCCGCGTCTCTGTCGGGGTGTCTTATAGGCTTTGCGTCGGCTGCAGCGCCGCGCGTCTTTTGAAACGCGCAAAGCACACTGCGGCACTTTGAATATGCAGTAGCGCAGAAAAGCGGGGCGGATCAACTGCGCTGCCGGCCAAGCCCGCGCAAGGGGAGGGTTTTCCCGGCGCGGCGCCTACTTCAAGCCCTCGGAGGCCTGTTTGCGAAGCCAGCTTTCCGCCGCATAGAGGGCTGCCACATGCATCGACTGCATGATGACGGCGCCGGACTGCAACTCGGCGAGGATGGCAGCAAGATCCGCAAACAGCAGCTCGACCTTCTCGCCGGGGTCGAAAGACGGTTCGCCGGCCCGGCTGAGACCAAGCGCCAGCCAGCTCGTCACCATATTGCTCTGGCTGGCGGCATTCGGATAGGAGGTGAGCAGCCTGACGAAGGTCGAGGCTTCATAGCCGGTTTCCTCCCGGAGTTCGCGCTCGGCCGCCGCCATCGCCGCATCGCCGGCCTTGCTGTCGCCGGGTTCGAGGCTGCCGGCGACCAGACCGAGCACGATCTCGCCGCGGCCGTGCCGATATTCCCGTGTCAGCAGCACGCGCCCGTCAGGCATCACAGGGATGACGTTGATCCAATCGGGGTAGTCGAGCACATGGAAGGGCGCGACGACAGTTCCATCTGCGGTGATGCAATCGTCGCTCCGGACCCGGATCCAGCGATCCTCATAGGTGATGCGGCTTGCCGTCACGCTCCAGGGCTTCAGTTCGTCGTTCATCGGCCCATCCCCTGCGTCATATGTGTGTCAGATCGCAACCGGCAGATAACATTCCGCGCCGCCTTGGCAAAGCGCTTTCCCGCTGGGATAAGATGAGCGAATCGAAGATGGGGCCATCGAATGGATTTCACGGGCGAAGAACGCATCGCCGCGCCGCGGGACGTCGTCTGGGCAGCACTCAACGATCCCGAGATCATGCGCGGCTGCATTCCGGGCTGCCAGGGCATCGAGCGGCTGTCGCCGAGCACTTTCGAGGCGACGATCAAGGTCAGGTTCAGCCTGCTGTCTGCCACCTTCCACGGGCTGCTGACGCTTTCCAATGTCGATGCGTCGAAGAGCTATACGCTGTCGGCCGAAGGCAAGGGCGGTCTTGCCGGTTTCGCCAGGGGCAGCGCCGATATCGTGCTCGAGGAAAGGGGCACCGAGACGATCCTGCACTACCGGTCGAAGGCTGAACTGGGCGGCAGGCTCGCCCAGCTCGGCGCCCGCCTGCTCGATTCGACCTCGCAGAAGCTCGCCGAAGGGTTCTTTTCGGACTTCAACGCCGCCGTCGTCGCGAAGATGGCGGCGGGTTAGGCTTGGCGCGGGACGGGGGTGTTTAAATCGACGTTATGACGTGGACCATCAGGCCGCCGCGGGCGGAAGACCAGGAAATGCTCGCGGAGATCTATCTTTCCGTGCGCCGCGAAACATTCGTCTGGGTCGATCCCGGAAAATTCCATCGCGAGGATTTCGCCGCCCATACCAATGGCGAGACGGTCTTCGTCTGCGCGCATGAAAGCGGCAGCGTCGCCGGCTTCCTGTCGCTCTGGCCGGAGGACGATTTCATCCACATGCTCTACCTAAAACCGGAATTCCAGGGTCAGGGTGCAGGCACGGCGCTGCTGCACGCCCTGCCGGAATGGCCGCAACACCGGTATCGGCTGAAATGCCTGGTGAAGAACCGGCGTGCAAAGGCGTTCTATCTCGCCCACGGTTTCCACGTGACCGGCAACGGCACCTCGCCGGAGGGCGATTATGAGGAACTGAGCTTTTTTCCGGTTTGAAGACCGCCGAAAGCCGGCGGCCGAACCCGAGCCAATCGAATATTGACCCGTTTCACCGCGCCGGCAGCTGCCCGGCGATTTCCTCGGCGCGGTTCTTGTGGCGGTCGGCCTCGCTTTGCCAGCGGATGGCTTCCTTGGCCTCGGTGCGGGCGCGCTTGCGGTGTTTGCCCTGGCTGAACCAGGTGGCGGCCGCCCCGATCAGCATGCCCGCGATCAGCGCGACGACCAGGAAGACGAAGAAGGGCGCTGAAACTGCAAGCACCTGATCATCAGGCCGGAACGGATTGAAGGCGAGTGTGACGCTCTGCCGGTTGGCGACGCAGAAGACGATGAGGATGACGCCGAGCGGCAGCAGAATCAACAGGTTGACGATCTTCTTGGCCATTTGATGTCTCCACGCGGCAGATTGCGCCGGTCTTTTGAAGGGCGCGTTTCATGCTTGCAGCGCCGCGCGCCTTTGTAAGACGCGTAAAGCACGACGCGTTACCAGAATAGGAAAACGGCCCTCGAGTTCAAGTGCGGTTTCGCCGCAGGCAGCGGCGGCTCAATCCTCTTCGTCGGCCTGGCCGGGATTAAGCCGCTCGCGCAGCTCCTTGCCGGTCTTGAAGAAGGGAACCCACTTCTCCTCGACGAAGACGGTATCGCCGGTCCGCGGATTGCGGCCGGAGCGCGAAGGGCGGTTCTTGACCGAAAAGGCGCCAAAGCCCCGCAATTCGACTCGGTTACCCGCAGCCAGTGCATCCGTGATCTCGTCGAGAACCGCGTTGACGATATTCTCGACGTCGCGATGATAGAGATGCGGGTTGCGTGCGGCAACAATCTGCACCAATTCGGACTTGATCACTTTCGCCCCCTTAAATTATTGATTTCTTATCAATCGTGGCCAACCTGCCAAACTGAAAGCAGCCCGTCAAGAAGCAACTTTGGGGGCAGGATTCCATTGATATCCTGGGTTTTCATGAGATCATCATAACCGAAGATCGTAATCAACCGAGAAACAGCCCCAGCGAGCAGAAAGGGCGTATTGCTCTTCTTGTCCCAGTCCACCATCGGCAGATCGCTGTCGACGCCGCGCGATGTCAGATAGGCGCGGATCTCGGCCTCGCCGCCGATCGCATCGACGAGTTTCACCTTCAGCGCCTGGCGGCCGGTATAGATCGTGCCGTCGGCCAGTTTCAGCACCTCGTCGCGCGGCAGCTTGCGCCGGTCGGCGACCAGGTCGACGAACCAGTTATAGCTGTCGACCACCATGTTGCGGATCATCGTCTTGGCTTCCTCGCTCGCCTCGTGGAAGGGCGAGGGCTCGGCCTTCAGCGGCGAGGACTTGATCTCCTGCAGCGAGACGCCGATCTTGTCGAGCAGCGGCTGGATCTGCGGATACTGGAAGATGACGCCGATCGAGCCGGTGATCGAGCTGTCGCCGGCAATGATCGTATCGCCGGCGGTGGCGATCATGTAGCCGGCGGAGGCGGCAAGCGTGCGCACGTCGGAGACGACAGGTTTCTTGGCGGATATCGCACGGATCGCCTTGAAGACTTTTTCGCCGCCATAGGTCGTGCCGCCGGGTGAGGAGATCGAAATCACCGCTGCCTTCACCTGGTCGCTGGTCTCGACCTTCTTCAACCGCTCGAGAAGCTCGTCGTCATCGACGATCAGCCCGGATATCGTCACATGGGCGATGTGCGGGCGCTGCGTCCCGGCATCGCCGAGAGCAAAGCGGTAGAAGGCGAAACCAAGTGCCACGATGAGGGCCACCGCGATGAGGCGCCAGAAGCCCAGCTTGCGGCGCAGCCGCCGACGATCGGCGATGATCGAACTGTCCATAGAAACCTCCAGCGCTGGCACCGGCTTCGGCATGCCGCCGATCGATCCGGTGAAATAGGGTGGCAGCGGCCCGTACGAACGCCACTTTTCAATGTTTTTCCGTTTTGTTGCTTGTTGCAGAAAAAATTCCATATTGGCAAGCCAATGTAATAATGCGAAACGAACTGTGATTGGCGGCCGGCTTTGTTATCGAGGCGCGGCGATCACCGCACATGGACGAGGCCTATGCTCGATACCCTGAAGAACAACGGACATGCCGCCTATTCAGGGTCCGGCAGGAGCGCCTATGGCGATGCGTTGTTCCATTCCGCCCGCGTGCGGCGGCTGAAGATATTGCTGCCTGTGGCAGCCCTGATCGTTTCAGCCGCTGTCGGCGCCGTGACAGTGATCCGCACCTATCTGCCCGAAAACATCAAGATGGAGGGCGCCAAGATCGAGAACGGCAAGGTCGTGATGGAGAAGCCGGCGATATCAGGTCGCAATTCCGACGGCATCAATTATTCGATGCTGGCCGAAAGGGCGCTGCAGGATATCCGCAATCCCGATCTCATCACGCTCGAAACCATCAAGGCCGCCGTGCCGATGAATGACGGTCTGATCGCCCGCGTCGTCGCCTCGACCGCCGATTACAACCGCGCCACCGACAACCTGCATATGACGGCCCCCTTCACCCTGGTGCTGAGCAGCGGCCTCAATGCGAATTTCCAGTCCGCGCAGCTCGATATCAAGGGCGGAAACATGCGCAGCGACGACCCCGTCACCATCACCAAGGACAATGCCTCCATTGTTGCGAAGACGCTTCAGATAACCGATAAGGGGCGGGTGATCACATTCGAGGGGAATGTTCGCATGAATGTCGATCCATCCACCATCCGTAAACAGGGCACTTAACCAGCCGGGTCATCCATGACAAAAGATTGTCGCATTTCCACTTGCAAGACAGGCATGGCATTCATTGCCGGCGCATTTGCCCTTATTCTGACGGCCACGGACGCCGGCGCGCAGGCGACGGCGACGATGCCGGGCATGAAGCTGTCCAACGACCAGCCGATCCAGATCGAAAGCGACAAGCTGGAGATCCACGACCAGGAACACACCGCGCTCTTCACCGGCAACGTCAAGGTCGTCCAGGGGACGACGACGATGCAGTCCGGCAAGATGACCGTCTATTACAAGGACAAGGCGGCAAAGCCGGCTGCTGACGGCGCGCAGCCCGCAGCACAGCCGGAGCAGTCGGCCTCGCTTGCATCGGGAAGTGCCGATATCGACAAGATCCTGGTGACGGACAAGGTCTTTTTGAGTTCGGGCACGCAGACGGCGACTGCCGATGATGGCAATTTCGACATGGCCTCGCAGACATTCATCCTCACGGCGGATGAAGGGAATAAGGTTATTCTGTCGGACGGGCCGAACGTCTTTACCGGCTGCAAACTGACGGTTCATATGCAGACCGGCCAGGCGCAGCTTGAAAGCTGCGGCGGGCGTGTCCAGATTCAGCTCGATCCAAAATCGCAGCCGAATGCGCAGCAGCAGAAGCAGAACTGAGAAGCCGGCCTCCCACGTGAAATTATCATCGCTATCCACCATGTTCGGCAAGCCCGGGCCACAAGCTGCGGGCGGCGCCGACAAGAGCCGCTATCAGGGAACGCTGATCGCACGGGGTCTGACGAAGACCTATGCCACCCGGCGCGTCGTCAACGGCGTCTCGCTGGTGGTGCGCCGTGGCGAGGCCGTCGGCCTGCTCGGCCCGAACGGCGCCGGCAAGACCACCTGTTTTTACATGATCACCGGCCTGGTGCCGGTCGATGAAGGCACGATCGAGATCGACGGCAACGATGTCACGACCATGCCGATGTACCGCCGCTCGCGCCTCGGCGTCGGTTACCTGCCGCAGGAAGCCTCGATCTTCCGCGGTCTGACGGTGGAAGAGAATATCCGCGCCGTCCTCGAAGTGCATGTGAAGGACAAGGCCGAGCGCGAGCAGAAGCTGAACGAGCTGCTGGAGGAATTCCATATCCAGAAGCTGCGCAAAAGTGCCGCCGTCGCCCTGTCCGGCGGTGAGCGCCGCCGTCTCGAAATCGCGCGTGCGCTTGCGACCGACCCGACCTTCATGCTGCTCGACGAACCCTTTGCCGGCGTCGACCCGATCTCGGTCGCCGACATCCAGAATCTCGTTCACCACCTGACGGCGCGCGGCATCGGCGTTCTCATCACCGACCACAATGTGCGCGAGACGCTGGGTCTCATCGACCGCGCCTACATCATCCATGCCGGTGAGGTGCTGACCCATGGCCGGGCGAACGACATCGTCAACAATCCGGAAGTGCGCCGGCTCTACCTCGGCGACAATTTCAGCCTGTGAGGCCGGATCCGGATGATTTTAGGCCGGATCGGCAGAAATTCACCGTGCCGTCATAGTTCCGCTTGACCAAATACAATAAAAAAGCAATTTTTGGGCCAACTTGGATTTCCGTGGCCTGAAGCCTTGATCGGACGCGGTTTCCCGGAGGAATCGAGGGGAGTTTCGCGTCCGTCATGGCACTGTCCGCCAATCTTTTCCTGCGCCAGACCCAGTCCCTGGTGATGACACCGCAACTGATGCAATCCATCCAGTTGCTGCAGATGACTCATTTCGAACTCAACCAGTTCATCGCCCTGGAAGTGGAGAAGAACCCGCTGCTCGAATTTCCGTCGAACGACGGCGAGGCGGGCGGCGAACGCGGCGATGCCGAAGATGGGGAGTATGCTCATCAGCCCGAGGATGCCGGCTCCGACGACGGCTATGACAACCGCACCGAGGCGCTCTCCAGCGACTGGTATGACAATGGCGGCAGCGCCAGCACCAGCCGGCTGAACGACGAACTCGACGCCAATTACACCAATGTCTTTCCTGACGACGGCGCCCCGCAGCGCCTCGATGCGCCGGAACTCGTCAGCCAGTGGAAGTCGATGCCGGGCAGCGGCGAGGGCGCCGACTACGATCTCGACGATTTCGTCGCCGGCCAGGTGTCGTTGCGCGATCATCTCGCCCAGCAGATCCCCTTCGTCCTACCTGACATGGCCGACCGGCTGATCGCGCAGAATTTCGTCGACCAGCTCGACGACTGCGGTTATCTGCAGGCCGATATCGTCGAGGCTGGCGAGAGGCTGGGCACGAGCCTCGCACAGGCCGAGCGCGTGCTCGCCACCCTCCAGAGCCTTGATCCGCCGGGTGTTTTCGCCCGCAGCCTCGCCGAATGCCTGGCGATCCAGCTCAGGCAGAAGGACCGATACGACCCGGCCATGCAGGCTCTGGTCGAAAACCTCGAACTGCTGGCCCGGCGCGACTTCGCCACCTTGAAGCGGCTTTGCGGCGTCGATGAGGAAGATCTTCTCGACATGCTCGGCGAGATCCGTCAGCTCAATCCGAAGCCTGGCAGCGGCTTCGAAGCGGGTGTTTCCGAAGCGATCACGCCGGATGTAGTCGTCAGGCCCGCCTCGGACGGCGGCTGGCTGGTCGAGCTCAATCCGGATACGCTGCCGCGCGTGCTGGTCAACCAGTCCTATTTTTCCCGTGTGACGAAGAACGGCGAGGACCACGCCTTCCTCTCCGATTGCCTGCAGAGCGCCAACTGGCTGACCCGCAGCCTCGACCAGCGGGCAAAAACCATCATGAAGGTGGCAAGCGAAATCGTCCGCCAGCAGGACGCCTTCCTGCTGCACGGCGTCGATCACCTGCGTCCGCTGAACCTGAAAACGGTCGCCGAAGCGATCAAGATGCATGAATCCACCGTCAGCCGCGTCACGTCGAACAAATATATGCTAACGCCGCGCGGCCTCTTCGAACTCAAATATTTCTTCACCGTCTCGATCAGCGCCGTCGCCGGCGGCGACAGCCACTCGGCTGAGGCCGTGCGTCACAAGATCCGCGCGCTGATCCTGCAGGAGAGCCCGGAGGCGGTGCTTTCCGATGACGATATCGTCGACATGCTGAAGAAGGGCGGAATCGATCTCGCCCGCCGCACCGTTGCGAAATACAGGGAGGCAATGAACATCGCCTCTTCGGTCCAGCGCCGCCGCGAGAAGCGGGCGCTCGCCAAGGTCGCAGGCTTCTGACGCAGCAATGCTTCGACCTCGATCGAAGCATCCGACCCGCAAATCCGGTTATTCCTTTCCAGCGCCACGCGTCTTTCAGACGCGCAGCGGCGCTGCAACCCTTTGAATTGTCTTCAACGAAGATCGAAATGCCGACCATGACGTCGCAAAATTCCAACCTTGCCAGGGAACTTTTCCTGCTACTTGTGCTGGCGACCCTTTGGGGTTCCTCCTATAGCTTCATCAAGATCGGCGTCGAGACGATCCCGCCGATAACGTTGATCGCCGCCCGTACGCTGATTGCCGGCGGCATTCTGCTGGCCGTCCTGCACCACCGGCGTGTCCGTCTGCCGCGCGATCGTGCCACCTGGCGGCGGTTTTTCGTTCAGGCCTGCCTGAACAGCGTCGTCCCCTTCACCCTGATCGCCTGGGCGGAACAGTCCGTCGATGCTGGATTGGCGGTGATCCTGAATTCGGCAACGCCGATTTTCACCTTCCTGCTGGCCGTGCTGATCACCCACCATGAGCAGGTGACACTGCGAAGGCTTTTCGGCGTCATATCAGGGCTTGCCGGCATCTGCCTCGTCATCGGCGTCGAAGCGCTCGGTGGTCTCGGTGAAAATCTGATGGCGCAGCTTGCCATCATCCTGGCGACCATCTGTTATGCAGGTGCCGCGATTTTCAGCAAGAATTTCAAGGGGCTCGATCCCGCATTGCCGGCGGCCGGCTCTTTGATCTCAGGCGCGGTCATTCTCTTGCCGACGAGCCTCGTCGTCGATCGGCCGTGGGAACTCGATCCTTCGGCGGCATCGATGTTGGCGCTGCTGGCCCTTTCCGCCTTTTCGACGGCGCTTGCCTTTGTGATCTATTTCCGTCTCGTCCAGACGCTGGGCTCGGTCGGAACCACCGCGCAAGCCTATCTCAGAGTGCCGATCGGTGTTGCGATCGGCATCGTCTTCCTCGGCGAAAGGCTGAGCCCGACGGCCTGGATCGGACTCGTCTGCGTCATATCAGGTGTCGCAGCCATGACGATCCCCGCAAGAAGGGCCGCAACGCAAGCGCGAAATGCGTAAGGCGGATGGGGTGGCGATCGGCGGTATGCCTTGCCCGACAAGGCATCCGCCACACGTTGACCGCGTGCCGCCGAGGGTGATTCGGCGCCCTATTGACTTTTCGGCACGCTCTGGCTAGAAGCCCGCCGCAATCGATGCCGTGAACGGCGTCTGGAGTTATCCCCAGCATCAGAAGGGCACTAAGGACCCGCAGGCCTAAGCCGATCTTGCTTGAGATTGTGCGAAGTGCTTGGATGAACCTGAGGCTTGGCGTAAACTGATACCCGCAAACGACCATAAGAAGGGAAACTCCATGAGTGTGCGTGTATCCGGGAAACATATGGAAATTGGTGAATCCTTCCGTCAAAAGATCGAGGACCAAATTGGTATGGCCATCACGAAATACTTCGACGGGGGATATTCCGGCCAGGTGACCGTGGAAAAGGCGAATTCTCGTTACTCGGCGGATTGCAAACTGCATCTCGACAGCGGGGTGGTGCTGCATGCAGCCGGCGAGGCGACCGACCCGCAATTGGCTTTCGACGCGGCTTCCCAGCGGATCGAAAAGCGGCTGCGGCGTTACAAGCGCAAGCTCAAGGACCATCACGCCGGAAGCCATCTGAATGGTTTTGCAGAGGTCTCCTACACGGTTATGGATTCCGTTCCTGATCACGATGATGAAATCGCCGACGATTTCGCTCCGGCGATCGTCGCTGAAAGCACGAAGCAGCTGAAGACCATGTCGGTCGCCACCGCCGTGATGGCGCTCGACATGACCGATGAGCCGCTTCTCTTGTTCCGCAGCCCCGGCAAGGAACATCTGAACATCGTTTACCGTCGGCACGACGGAAATATTGGCTGGATCGATTCAGCCAGTATCAAAGGCTGAGATCAGGGTGGTGAGCGGCGGTATTGCCGCCGCTCCTTGCATTTGATCCCGGCGACAGAAGGAAAAAGAAATGGCATTGGCAGATTTGCTCCATCAGGATGCGATCATTCCCGCCCTCAGAGTAAATTCCAAGAAACAGTTGCTTCAGGAATTGGCTGCAAGAGCCTCCAGGATCACCGGGCTTTCCGAACGGGAGATTTTCGACGTCACCCTGCAGCGCGAACGCTTGGGCTCGACCGGAGTCGGCAACGGCATCGCCATTCCCCACGGCAAGCTGGGCAACATCCATTCGATCGTCGGTATCTTCGCCCGGCTGGAGCAGCCTGTCGATTTCGAGGCGCTGGACGACCAGCCTGTCGATCTCGTGTTCCTGCTGCTGGCGCCGGAGGGCGCGGGCGCTGATCATCTGAAGGCCCTGTCGCGTATCGCCCGCGTGCTGCGTGATCACGATCTGGTCGCCAAGCTGCGCGCCACCGATTCCGCCTCGGCGATCTACGCCTTCCTCAATGAAGAGCAGACGTCGAACGCTGCCTGAGCTGCATTATCCCCGAAATGCACAAGGCGCCGGATCTCCCAGGCGCCTTTTGCATTATGAGGGGCTGGACTATCAGAACTCTTCCCAGTTTTTCTGCGCCACGACAGCCGAACCGCGCGACGATGAAGGGACTGAGCGGAACGTGTCGAGTAAACCCGGTGCCGGCAGCCCCATCAGGCCACAGCCTCCGCGGTCCCATCATCATACGAAACAGCCCGTTCATTCCTTCAAGATTTCATATCCTGTCTGCGACTTCCTCGCTCAAGGGGATCGAAGGTTGCGCTCCGGCCTTGAGGCATGCGAGCGAACCGGCAACCGCCGCACGGCGCAGCGCCGAGACAAAATCGAGGCCGTCGTCGAGGCTGGCGGCGAAATAGCCGCAGAAAGTGTCTCCGGCGCCGACCGTATCGACAGGTTCGATCTTGAGACCCTGCGCCCTCGAAATCGACCCGTCGCGAATGGCGATGACCCCGTCGGCGCCGAGCGTCACGATCAGCGTCTGGCCTGTCTCCGCATGCAGGCGCACAAGGGCGGCCTCGCGCGCCGGCGCGTCCATGCCCTCCTGCCCGGCGAGCCGCTCGAACTCGGTCTCGTTGGCAATGACGATATCGGCAAGTCGGCCGAGACGCGGGGCATCGGGGATCAGCGGCGCGAGGTTGAGGATGCTGGTGACGCCCTTGGCGCGGGCCGCCGACAGCGCGCCCTCGACGGCGGCAGCCGGCACTTCGAGCTGCAGCATCAGGATATCGCCTTCGTTCATGCGGCCGATCGCGGTCTCGGCATCGGCAGGCGTGACCTGGCCATTGGCGCCGGGAACGACGGCAATCATGTTTTCGCCGTCGCCGCCGACGAGGATCAGCGCCGTCCCTGTGGGGCCGTCGACATGTTTGATCAGAGAAAGGTCGGTACCCGCATCATCGAGCAGGGCCAGCGCCTCCGCAGCGAAAGCATCCTTGCCGACGGCGCCGGCCATATGCACGTAACGGCCGGCGCGGCGCGCTGCCAGCGCCTGGTTGGCGCCCTTGCCGCCGGCGGCCGTGGCAAAGCCGTTGCCGGCCACCGTCTCGCCGGGCTTCGGCAGGCGCTCGGTCGTGGCGATGAGATCCATGTTGATGGACCCGAAAACTGTGATCATGAATGTGTCCCGTCTTCTAGAGCATGCGGACGACATCATGCTCCTACTGTTTCATGCGAGCGCGACACTGCCCGAAGCGGTCACTCCTCGTCAACCACCCGCAGCTTCAGAAGACCGGTGCGGCTTTCCACCGATTTGGCCGCCGTTTCGCCGTCGCGGGCGGGCTTGGCATCGCCGCCGCCTGCCTCGAATTCCAGCGCTTCGATCCTGGCGCCGCGCCTGGTGAGCTTGTCGGCTGACGTGACCACCATGTCGATATCCTTCTGCGCCATGGCGAAATGGCCCTGCAGCTTGCGTACCCGCTCATCGAGGCGGCTGAGGTCGTCCATCAGGATCGCCACCTCGCCCTGGATCAGATGCGCCTGCGCCCGCATGCGCTGGTCCTTGAGCACGGCCTGGATGACCTGGATCGACAGCATCAGCAGCGACGGTGAGACGATAACGAGGCGCGCGCGGTGCGCCTTCTGTACCACCGGCTCGAAATGCTCGTGGATCTCGGCGAAGATCGATTCCGACGGCACGAAGAGAAAGGCCGTATCCTGGGTTTCCCCTTGGATCAGATATTTCTCGGAAATGTCCCTTATATGGACCTCCATGTCGCGGCGGAACTGCTGGCCGGCGATCTTGCCGGCCTCGGGGCTGCCGGCGTCGCGGATCGCGTTCCAGGCTTCGAGCGGAAATTTCGCGTCGATCACCAGCGGCGGCGCGCCGTTCGGCATGCGGATCGTGCAGTCCGGCCGCGATCCGTTGGACAGCGTCTGCTGGAAGGCGTAAGCGCCCATCGGCAGACCGTCGGCGACGATCGTTTCCATCCTCGACTGGCCGAAGGCGCCGCGCGTCTGCTTGTTGGACAGAATGGCCTGCAGCCCGACGACATCCTTGGCGAGCGTCTGGATATTGTTCTGCGCGGCATCGATAACCGCCAGCCGCTCCTGCAGCCGCTGCAGGTTCTCATGCGTCGATTTGGTCTGCTCGGTGATCGTCGAGCTGACGCGCTGCGACATGCCGTCGAGGCGTTGGCTGATCGTCTGGTTGAGTTCGCTCTGCCGCGCGCCGAAGACCTCGGTCATCGCTGCGATGCGGCCCTGCATCTCCGCCTGGATCTTCAAAAGCTCGGCCATGCGCGCTTCGTTTTCCTGAGCACGAAAGCTCGCTTCCTCCGCCTGCTCGTGGCGAAGGCTGGCGCCGCGCAGCAGAAGTACGATCACCAGCAGGGCGAGGGCGACGAGAACGCCGCCGACAAGCGCCAGCATGGCCGGGCTGATCGAGGCAAGGGCAAGGGCGAGCGATTCGGAATGGATGGTCATGTCGCAAGCATAACAGAAGAAATGGCGATATATAGATCAAAACGTGAACGGAATGAGCCGCCCTCAATATCCTTCCAAGCGATCGCTCTTCCTCGTTCGGGGAGAAGAAATCGCCGTCCGATTTAACGATTGCTCAACCATATTGGCCAAAACCTGCGACGCAGAAATTCCTTCCCGCGCGTCGCGCCAAGTACAGAGATCCCCATGACCGCCCAGCAAACCGACAGTGCCCTCAGGCAGCGCCTCGATTTCATCGAACTGGATGAGGCAGCGCGCAAGTCGATGCGGGATCTGCGCCCTGTCATATCGGAGCTGATCGGCGGCGCCCTCGATAAATTCTACGCCAAGATCGCCAAGACCCCGGCTGTCGCAGGCTTCTTCGCCGATAAGAACCATGTCGGCCATGCCAAGAAGCGCCAGCAGGACCATTGGGCCAATCTCGCCGGCGGCGCATTCGACGAGAGCTATGTCAACGGCGTGACCGCGGTCGGCCGGACGCACGCCCGTATCGGACTGGAGCCGCGCTGGTATATTGGCGGCTACGCCATCGTCATGTCCGAGCTCGTCAAGGGCATCATGGAGAAGCAGTGGCCGTCGATCTTCGCGCGCCGAGAGGGCAAGGCATTGGCACAGAAGCTGTCGGCGGTCATCAAGGCCGGCATGCTCGACATGGATTATTCCATCTCGGTCTATCTCGAGACGCTCGAAGCAAAGCGCCGCGCTTTGGAAGAGCAGCGCGCTGAGGCCGAGTCCGATCAGGCGATCGCGCTGGAGCAACTGCGCCGCGGTCTGGAAGCGCTGTCGAACGGCGATCTCGAAGCCACCCTGCCGTCCGACCTGCCGGGCAATTTCCGGCAGATGGCCGAGGACTACAACCGCGCCGTCAGGGCGCTAAGCCAGTCCTTCGCCTCCGTGCGCGAGACCTCCGGCCATATCATGAGCGGTGCCGACGTCATTTCCAATGCGACCAACGATCTGGCGCTGCGCACTGCCCAGCAGGCGGCAGGCGTCGAGGAGAGCTCGGCCGCCCTGCAGCAGTTGTCCGTCAGCGTCGGCCAGACAGCCGCCAATGCCGAGAAGGCGTCGGATGCCGTGCGCGAGACGCAAGAGAAGGCGAAGAACTCCGGCGAACTCGTCACCAGCGCCGTCTCGGCGATGGCCGGCATCGAGAAGTCCTCGACCGGGATCTCCAAGATCATCGGCGTCATCGATGAGATCGCCTTCCAGACCAATCTGCTGGCGTTAAACGCCGGCGTCGAGGCGGCGCGTGCCGGTGATGCCGGCAAGGGTTTTGCCGTCGTCGCCCAGGAAGTCCGCCAACTCGCCCAGCGCACGGCGGAAGCAGCCAAGGAGATCAAGAACCTGATCTCGCAGAGCTCGACCCAGGTCAATCAGGGCGTCGGCATCGTCTCCAGCACCGGAGAGGCGCTGAACGACATGATCAGCCGCATCGACATCATCAACCGGTTCGTCGCCGATATCGCCTCCGCCGCCCGCGATCAGGCAACCGGCGTCAACGAGGTTAGCCTCGCCGTCCGCAACATGGGTGCGATCACCCAGCAGAATTCGGACATGGTCGAGCATTCTTCGGCAGAAACCCGCCGCCTGAAGGACGAGGTGGAGACCCTGATCGAGCTGCTGCGGCGTTTCCGCGCCCGGCCGGAAGGCCGTTCCGCCGGTGCTGCCCGCCGGGCGGCCTGAGGCTCCATGGCGAAATTCCAGGCGGGGATGCAAAAAAGCGTATTCCCCGGCTGCCGGATAATTCCATAGTCGGAAAAGATGGGTTATGGGAACGCCATGACCATCAAGCCACTCATCATTCTTCCCGATCCCGTTCTCCGCCAGCTGTCCAAGCCGATCGAGCGGGTGGATTCCGACCTGCAGCGTCTTGCCGACGATATGCTGGAAACCATGTACGACGCGCCGGGCATCGGCCTTGCCGCGATCCAGATCGGCGTGCCACGCCGTATGCTCGTCATCGACATCTCACGCGAGGGCGAGGAAAAGCAGCCGCAGGTCTTCATCAATCCTGAGATCGTCAAATCGTCCGACGAGCGTTCCGTCTATGAGGAAGGCTGTCTTTCGATTCCGGATTATTATGCCGAGGTCGAGCGCCCGGCTGTCGTCGCGGTCAAATATCTCGATCGGAACGGCAAGGAACAGACGGTCGAAGCCGACGGCCTGCTCGCCACCTGCCTGCAGCACGAGATCGACCACCTGAACGGCGTGCTCTTCATCGATTACATCTCGCGGCTGAAGCGGGAGATGGTGATCAAGAAATTCACCAAGGCGGCGAAGTCCAAGGCGCTCTGACGCTGCGTTGAAAATTCACCGGCGAGGCACTATGATATCACTGATATCATGATGGAGGTGCCGAATGGGTGATTTTCTGATCAGAAATATTTCCGAAGCAATGAAGCGAGACATTGCGGAATCGGCGCAGCGGAGCGGCAACAGCCTTTCTGATGAGGCCAAGGAGCTTTTGCGGGAAGCGCTGAAAAGAAAGACAGAAGCAAAGCCCGAGACCATGTCGGCGTATGAAGCAATACGCGCCGCTTTCGTCAGCGAAAACGCAGTCGACGATGAATTTACTACAATCATGGACGAAATCGAGGCGGCGCGGAAAAAGGATTTCGGCCGGCCGTTCGAGGATTTCGAATGATCGTTCTCGATACGAATGTGATTTCCGAGTTTGCCAGGCCATTGCCGAATGAAAAGGTGAAGGCCTGGATATTGCGCCAGGATGGCTCGAGAATCTGGCTTTGCACGGTTGGCTTGATGGAGCAGATTTACGGAGCCGAAAGGGTTTTCTTGAAGACAGGATCGGACCGCTTCTTTCGCGCGATCGAGAATTTGGTGAAAGGCCAGTTCCGCGATCGTATCGTCGGCTGGGATTTGGAAACGGCTATGGCAACCGGTCGCTTGCGGGCGAAACGCGAAAACATGGGGCGGCCTATTTCGGTCCAGGATGCTATGATTGCCGCCATTTGCCTTGCAAACGGCGCGACGCTTGCAACCCGCAATACCCGAGATTTCGAGGGGCTTGATCTCAAGCTCGTAAACCCGTTTGAAGACGGCTGATCCTCAATTGGCGAGATAAAATGTCTCTTCGCATCATCTTCATGGGAACCCCGGAGTTCTCGGTTCCGACCCTGCGCCTGCTCGTCGATGCCGGCCACAGGATCGTTGCGGTCTATACGCAGCCACCACGGCCGGGCGGGCGGCGCGGCCTCGATCTGCAGAAATCGCCGGTGCATCAGGCGGCCGAACTGCTCGGCCTGCCGGTCTTCACCCCGGTCAATTTCAAGGACCCCGACGAGCGCGAGAGGTTTCGTGGCCTGAATGCCGATGTCGGCGTCGTCGTTGCCTACGGCCTGTTGCTGCCGGAAGCGATTTTGAACGGCACCAGGGATGGCTGTTACAACGGTCATGCCTCGTTGCTGCCGCGCTGGCGGGGTGCGGCACCGATCCAGCGGGCGATCATGGCCGGCGACGCAAAGACCGGCATGATGGTGATGAAGATGGACAAGGGCCTGGATACCGGCGCCGTGGCCCTCACCCGCGAGGTCGAGATCGGCCCGAACATGACGGCTGGCGAGCTGCACGACCGGCTGATGCTGGTCGGCGCCAAGGCGATGGCGGAAGCCATGGTGAAACTCGAAATGAACGACCTGCCGCTGACGCCGCAGCCGGAAGACGGCGTGCTCTATGCCGCCAAGATCGACAAGGCCGAGACGCGCATCGATTTTTCCAGGGATGCCAGCGACGTGCACAATCACATCCGCGGCCTGGCGCCGTTTCCGGGCGCCTGGTTCGAGCTTGAAATCGGCGGCAAGCCGGAGCGGGTGAAGGTGCTGGCGTCCGAACTGGCTGAGGGGCAGGGTGCTGCCGGGCAATTGCTGACGGACGATCTCTTGGTCGCCTGCGGCTCGGGCGCGGTGCGGCTGACCAGGCTGCAGAAGGCCGGCGGCAAGCCGCTGGCGGCCGCCGATTTCCTCAGGGGCACGCCGCTTGCGGCGGGCACGAGGCTTTCCTGATGCCGCGTTTCCGCATGACCGTCGAATATGACGGCGGCCCCTATGTCGGCTGGCAGCGGCAGGAGAATGGCCACTCGGTGCAGGGTGCGATCGAGGCGGCGGTGCTGTCGCTGACCGGCGAGACGGTGTCGCTGCGCGGCGCTGGACGCACCGATTCCGGCGTCCACGCCATGGGGCAGGTGATTCATGCCGATCTTTCGAAGGACTGGTCGCCCTACCAGCTGCAGAATGCCTTGAACGCGCATCTGAGGCTTGCCGGCGAGCGCGTCTCCATTCTCGACGTCGAGGCGGCTGCCGAATTCTTCGATGCCCGCTTTTCGGCGCTGCGGCGCCACTATCTCTATCGCATCGTCAGCCGCCGGGCGCCGCTGGCGCTCGAAGCCGGCAAGGCCTGGTGGGTGCCGAAGGTGCTCGATCACGAGGTCATGCATGCCGCCGCCCAGAGGTTGGTCGGCCGGCACGATTTCTCCACCTTCCGCGCCGCCCATTGCCAGGCAAACAGCCCCGTGCGCACGCTCGACCGGCTGGATGTGACGCGCCGCGGCGAGCTGATCGAGATCCGCGCCGCGGCGCAGAGTTTTCTCCACAACCAGATCCGCTCCTTCGCCGGCACGCTGAAGCTTGCCGGCGAAGGCAAATGGACGCCTGATGATGTCGAGGCGGCGCTTGAAGCGCGCGACCGCAAGGCCTGCGGCCCCGTGGCGCCGCCGGACGGGCTCTATTTCATGCAGGTGGATTATCCCGACGTGATCCCCGATCGCCGAAGGCCGGTCACCGATAACGATGACAGCGCCGATGAAAGTGACGATCTATCGTAGGCTTGATCAGGCGGGATAGATGCCGAGGAAGTGCTGCAGATATTCCGAAAGGATCATCGATGGCACGAGCAGCACCAGTGTCAGCGCCCCGACCATCAGCGCATGACCATGGCAGATCATCCGGAGGATGCGCGCCAGCACAAAGACCTGCGCCAGCATGAAGGCGAGCAGCAGCAGCGAGACGAGGCCGACGGAGCCGGGCAGGAAGAACACCAGCGCCAGCAGCAGCCCGTTGATGTAGGAGAGCGGCACGCCGAGCCAGTTGACGCTGACGACGACCGGGGCGAAACGCTCGCCCATGCGGACCGCAAGCAGCAGCAGCCCGGCAAAGACCAGCGGCACGAACCAGTTGGCGACCTCGACGAGGCCGAGCCTGATATAGAAGGGAAAATCGACATCGGCTTCCGGCGGCATCGACCGCAGGAAGGCCTGTCGCCACCAGAGCCAGGAAATACCCATCGGCGGCAGGCACCAGAGCATCGCCCAGAACGAACGGTTGACGCCGCGCTCCGACATGTCGAGGTAGCGGAAGCCACGCGGATCCAGCCGGATCAGCAGCCAGAGGCCGGCCAGATAATATTGAACCTCCCTAAAGCCCGGCATTGGCGAACCAGCGGGCGATGAAGGTTTCGTAGATTGCCGTCAGCGTCTCCAGGTCGGCGACAGCGACGCGCTCATCGACCATGTGCATCGTCTGGCCGACGAGGCCGAACTCGACGACCGGGCAATAATCCTTGATAAAGCGCGCATCCGATGTGCCGCCGGTGGTCGAAAGCCGCGGCGACTGGCCGGCAACGCTTTCGATGGCTGAAGACAGCGAGGCGATCAGCGCATTGTTGCGCGTCAGGAAGACATGGCTCGGCCGATCGGCCCAGACGATATCGTAGGCCACCGGTTCGCGGCCCGGCCGCAAGGCGCCATCCCGGGCCGCGGCGTCGAGACGGCGCAGGATTTCGGCACGCAGCGTTTCGACGGTCCAGCTGTCGTTGAAGCGGATGTTGAAGCTTGCCGATGCCTTGGCCGGAATGACGTTGGTTGCCGGATTGCCGACATCGACCGTGGTCACTTCGAGGTTCGACGGCTGGAAATCGTCGGTGCCGCCGTCAAACGGCGGGTCCATCAGCGCCTGCGTCAGCTGCAGCATGCCGCGCACCGGATTGTCGGCAAGATGTGGATAGGCGGCATGGCCCTGCACGCCGTGAACGGTGATTTTACCCGACAGCGAGCCGCGCCGGCCGATCTTGATCATGTCGCCGAGCCTGTCCGGATTGGTCGGCTCGCCGACAAGGCAGGCATCCCAGCGCTCGCCGCGCTCGGCCGCCCATTGCAGCAGCTTGATCGTGCCGTTGATCGCCGGGCCTTCCTCGTCGCCGGTGATGAGGAAGGAGACCGAGCCGGCCGGTGGCCCGTTTTTCTCGATATGGCGGGCGACGGCGGCGACGAAACAGGCGATGCCGCCCTTCATATCGACGGCGCCGCGGCCGAAAAGCTCGCCCTTCGAAATCTGGGCCTCAAAGGGCGGATGCGTCCAGGCGGCTTCGTCGCCGACCGGCACGACATCGGTATGGCCGGCAAACATCAGATGCGGACCGTCCTTGCCGAGGCGGGCATAGAGGTTTTCGATCTCGGGTGTTCCCTCTTCGCTCGCCTTCACCCTGTCGACCGTAAAGCCGAGCGGCGCAAGCATCGACTCCAGCGCCGACAGCGCGCCGCCTTCGGCGGGCGTCACGGACGGGCAGCGAATCAGCGTCTGGAGATTGGCGACGGGGTCGGTAGCGGTCATGGCGGTCGAACTATCCGGCGGGAATGGCAAAGACATGGCAAGGCGGGGCCGCCTCGCGTAAAAAGACGCCGTCTGTTTACCGGATCAACGTCCCGGTGTCATCAATCTCTGAGCAGTTCGTTGATGCCGGTCTTCGAGCGGGTCTTTTCATCGACGCGTTTGACGATGACGGCGCAGTAGAGATGCGGCGCCGGCTGGCCGTTGCCCATCGTCGCATTGCCCGACGGCATCGAGCCGGCGACGACGACGGAATAGGGCGGCACTTCGCCGTAGGTCACCTCGCCGGTGGCGCGGTCGACGATCTTCGTCGACTTGCCGATAAAGACGCCCATGCCGAGCACCGAGCCTTCGCGGATGATGCAGCCTTCGACCACCTCGGAACGGGCGCCGATGAAGCAATTGTCCTCGATGATCGTCGGGCCCGCCTGCATCGGCTCCAACACGCCGCCAATGCCGACGCCGCCGGAGAGATGCACATGCTTGCCGATCTGCGCGCAGGAGCCGACCGTGGCCCAGGTATCGACCATGGTGCCTTCGCCGACATAGGCGCCGAGATTGACGAAGGAGGGCATCAGGATCGCGTTCGGTGCGATGTAAGCCGAGCGGCGCACGACGCAGTTCGGCACGGCGCGGAAGCCGGCGGCGCGGAAGTGGTTCTCGCCCCAGTTTTCGAACTTCGAAGGAACCTTGTCCCACCAGGTGGAGTTGCCCGAGCCGCCCTTCACCACGTCCATGTCGTTGAGGCGGAAGGACAAGAGCACGGCCTTCTTCAGCCACTGATTGACCGACCAGGCGCCGTCGGCGGAGCGTTCGGCGACACGGGCCTTGCCGGCATCGAGCAGATCGAGCGCTGCTTCGACCGCATCGCGAACCTCGCCCTTCGTCGACGTGTTCACATTGTCGCGATTGTCGAAGGCGGCTTCGATGATCTTTTCGAGGGATGCGAGGTCGGTGGCGCTCATGAGAATTCCTTAAACTTCGATCTTTATCGTGGAGACGGCGGGTCTCCGGAATGCGGTTGGCGGGGGTCAATCCTGCTCTACAGCATGAACCCGTAGAACGGAATGATTTTTCCGACAAGATCATATCTGGATTCAAGGCGTTATAGCGACATATCCGGCTTCGTGGCCGGCAATACTGAAAGGCATTTCGACATGGCGAAGGGACGAAACGGCGGTTCGCGGCGCAAGGATGGCGTATGGGACCCGCTGAAGAGCAGCTCGACCGACAGGCAGCGCGCCGAAGCCGTGCCGAAGACGCCGCAGACGCTATCGCCTGCCTACCGCCTTGCCTATGTCGACGAGGATTTCCTATGCCGCGAGGAATTGCGGCCGATCCGCCTGCAACTGGAGTTGTTGAAGACAGAGATGATGCTGACCGAACGCGGCATCAAGTCGACCGTCGTCATGTTCGGCGGTGCCCGTATCCCCGCCCCGGGCCAGAGCGCCTGGGCAGCCCGCAACGATATCCAGCGGGTCAATCTGGAGGCGGCCTCCGTCTATTATGACGAGGCGCGCAAATTCGCCCGGCTCTGCTCGAAATATTCGGCTACCTTGAATTTCCACGAATATGTCATCGTCACCGGCGGCGGCCCCGGGGTGATGGAGGCGGGTAATCGCGGCGCGGCCGACGAGGGCGCCCCTTCGATCGGCCTCAACATCGTGCTGCCGCACGAGCAGGCGCCGAACGCCTATGTGACGCCGGAGCTCAGCTTCAACTTCCACTACTTCGCCATCCGCAAGATGCACTTCATGGTGCGCGCCAAGGCGATCGCCGTCTTTCCCGGCGGCTTCGGCACGCTCGACGAATTCTTCGAATGCCTGACGCTGATCCAGACCGGCCGCATGGAGCGCCTGCCGCTGATCCTTTTCGGGGAGGCGTTCTGGCGGAGCATCATCAATTTCGACGCATTGGCCGAGTTCGGCACGATTGCGCCCGACGACGTCAAGCTGATCAGCTTCGTCGATACGGCCGAAGAAGCATGGAAGATCGTTCAGAATTTCTACGAGCACCGCGAATAGGCGCTTCAGAGGCACAAACTGCGGAGCCTCTCCCCGTCGAGGCGGGGAAAGGCAAGGACAAGTCGTCGCTTGGCTTTAGAGAAGCGGCCGGTCCGGCATATCGTCGATCGAGATGACGCCGTCCTTGTTGCTGTCCATCCGAGTGAACAGCTTGCCCATGGCGGCTTCGGCTTCCTGTTTGGAGATCTGGCCGTTCTGGTCGGTGTCGACCCGGTGCATCATGATCGAGGCACGCATGATGTTGCCACCATGGCGCATCCAGCGATGTCCGTCACGACCGTCGTGGCCATCGCGCGGCGGCCGTCCCTGGTCATTGTTGTCGGCGGTTTCAGGCGCCGCGGCTGCGGCGTTCGCATCCTTGTTTTCGCCGGCCTCCTGCTTGCGCTGGTCTCGCATCGCCTGCATCTGCGTTTTCCGGTACTCACGGATTTCGCCCGGGGTCAGCGAGCCATCCTTGTTGGTGTCGATCGCGGCGAAGATCTTGTCGAGGCCGGCGGTCGCCTCGTCCTTGGAGACCTGTCCATCCTTGTTCGTATCGAATTGCTTCAGCATGCGGACATAGGTGATTTCGCGGAAGGCAGCGGCGCCCGGACCGGGCCGGCCCATGCCGGCATGCTGGCGCGGCCCGTCACCCGGTGCGGCAAAAACTGCCCCGGCGGCGGCGCCGAAGAAGAGGGTGGAGGAAAGAGCTGCCAGTATCAGCTTGTTGCGGTGCATCGTGTTTGCCTTTCGTAAGGTGTCCCTTCACGAAAGAAGATATGGCCGCGGACCCGGAAGACCCAGTTAAACATCGGTAAGCTTAAGTGAAAACTTCGTAATGCTTCAGCCGGTAATCTTGCCGAGGAAGACGGCGAGGTCGTCGGTGACGAAATCGATATGATCCTCCTCGCCGCTGGTCTTTTCCCACCATTCGACGACCGTCTCTTCCAGATTGCGCGGTACGAGCAGCACGGTCTGCATGCCGAGCGCTTTGGGCACCGTCAGGTTGCGCGGCAGATCCTCGAACATGGCCGCCTTGTTGGTTTCGACCCGCTTCAGCGCCGTGAACTTGTCGTAGGTTGCCTGCGCCGGCTTCGGCACGTAATCGGCGGCGACGATATCGAAGATATCGTCGAAATGCTCGAGAATGCCGAGCGCCTCCGCCGTCATTTCGGCATGCCTGACGCTGCCGTTGGTGAAGATGAACTTGCGCCCCGGCAGCGCCTTGATCGCCTCGCCGAGGTCCGGCTGCGGCGTCAGCGCCGTGTAGTCGATCGCATGCGCCTTTTCGAGAAAGTCGTTCGGGTCGATGCCATGATGGATCATCAGGCCCTGCAGCGTCGTGCCATGCTCGAGGTAATATTGCTTCTGCAGCTTGCGCGCCTCTTCCCGCTCCATCTGCAGGAGTGCCGCGACATAGGCGGTCATGTTCTTGTCGATCTGCGCGAAGAGATTGACATGATGCGGATAGAGCGTGTTGTCGAGGTCGAAGACCCAGTCTGTAACGTGCTGGAAATCGGCTTTGTCAGGCGTGCGGTCGATCTTGGTCATGGCGGTCTTATGGCACGGCTCCTGTGGGAAACAAAAGGCTTTTGGCTCCCAGGTTCGCCTGAAACAGCAGCTTCCGCAAAAATGCCGTCAGATTTTCACAACTTTAAGAGGATTTTGGCTGAATATTGCCATTGATCGCTGGTGACTTTCTGCCTGCGTCAGACAGGGGGACCCGCAAGGGGTAAAGTCGCATGAAGATCGTTCTGATCAATCCGCCGCATACGGCGATCGGCAGTCGCATTCCCGATGATCACCTTCCACCGCTCGGCCTTCTTTCGGTCGGCGGCCCGCTGATCGACGACGGTCATATCGTCAGTCTCATCGATGCCGAGTTCGGACCGATGACGATAGCGGAGATTGTCAGCCGTGTGGCGGCCAGCAGCCCCGATCTGGTGCTGATCGGTCATTCCGGCTCGACCTCGGCCCATCCCACCGCCCGCGCGATCGCAGAGGCGGTCAAGCACAGCGATCGTGCTATCCGCATTGTTTATGGCGGGGTCTTCCCGACCTATCACTGGCGGGAGGTGCTGGCCGAGACCGAGGCATTCGATATCCTCGTGCGCGGCGAAGGCGAGGAAACGATGCGACGGCTTGCCGGCACCCTGGCGACGGGCCGCCCGCTCGCAACCGTTCCCGGCATCGCCTTTCGCGATGGCGATGGCGAAATCCTGGCAACACAGCCGGCGCAGGCGATCGCCGATCTCGATGCCTATCGCGTCGGCTGGGAGTTGATCGATCATCGCCACTACAGTTATTGGGGCGGCAAGCGCGCTGTCGTCATGCAGTTTTCGCGCGGCTGTCCGCATCTTTGCAACTACTGCGGCCAGCGCGGTTTCTGGACCCGCTGGCGTCACCGCTCGCCGGAACTGTTTGCCCGCGAGATCGCCAGGCTTTATCGCGAAGAGGGTGTGGAACTTATCAATCTCGCCGACGAGAATCCGACCTCCTCGCGAAAGGCGTGGCTCGCTTTTCTCGAAGCGCTGATCACCGAGAACGTGCCGGTGCAGATCGTCGGATCGACACGGGCCGATGATATCGTCCGCGATGCCGATATCCTGCACCTCTACCGCAAGGCGGGTGTCGTGCGCTGGTTGATCGGCATGGAAAACACCGACGAGGCAACCTTGACGCTGATCAAGAAGGGTGGAGCAAAGACAACCGACAGGGAGGCGATCCGCCTTCTGCGCCAACACGATATCCTCTCCATGGCGACCTGGGTCGTCGGTTTCGAGGAGGAGAAGCTGAGCCATCTCTGGCGCGGCTTCCGGCAATTGCTCTCCTATGATCCCGACCAGATCCAGGCGCTCTATGTGACGCCACATCGCTGGACGCCCTTCTTCCGCATTGCCCGCGATCGACAGGTCATCGAAACCGACATCCGTAAATGGGACTACAAGCATCAGGTACTGAAGATGCGGCACCTCAACCCGATCGTGCTGGTCGCCTGCGTCAAGCTCATCGAGGTGGCGGTCCAGGCGCGGCCGAAGGCACTGCTGCGCATACTCTTCCATCGCGATCGCGAGCAACGCCATTCCATGCGCTGGTATACGCAGATGGGTCGTCGCGTCTGGTTTCATGAGATCCTCGAATTCCTCTTCCGCCGCCGCCATCTCAAAGATGGCCCGACGCTCGAGAATTTCTGGGGCGCCCCGCAGGATTCAGAGGAGGAATCCATGTTGCGCCCGCAACGGCATGTGAAAAGCCTCGACGCGGCGGAATAAAATAGACGCCCGATTTTCGGCGGACGGCGCAGGCACGGAATGCTAGAAAGCGGTCATGCTTTTCGAACGCCCCGATGACGATACGCTCTATGATGCCCTGATCGCGCGCAGTGCCGATTATGAGGGCCAAGCCTATGTCTGCGTCAAGACGACAGGCATCTTCTGCCGCCTGACCTGCCCGGCGCGCAAGCCGAAGCGGGAAAATACGCTCTTTTTCGATACGATCGCCGCCTGCATGCATTCCGGCTTCCGCCCGTGCCAGCGCTGCAGGCCGCTGGAGCAGCCGGGCAGGGAACCGATCGTCGACGAGTTGCTTGCCGCGCTCGACCGCGAGCCGCAGCTGCGCTGGACCGAGGATGAGCTTGTGCGCCGCGGCCACGATCCTTCGACCGTGCGCCGCGCCTTCAAACGCGGGCTCGGCATGACCTTCCACGATATCGTCCGCTATATCAGGCTGGGCGAGGCGGCCCGGCAGCTGGCCGATGGCGCGCGTGTCATCGATGCGCAGCTCGATGCGGGATATGACTCCGCGAGTGGTTTCCGGGCGGCTTTCCAGCGGCTGGTCGGCATGGCGCCGGCGCTGTCGCAGAACCGCAAACTGCTCTTTGCCGACTGGTTCGACACGCCGCTCGGGCCGATGGTAGCCGTTGCCGACCAGACGCATCTGCATCTTCTCGAATTCCACGACCGTAAGGCGCTGCCGACCGAGCTCGAGGCGCTGCAGAAGCGCGTCCGCTCGTCGGTCGCGATCGGCCGCACGCCGGCGATCGATCAGATCGAGGCGGAAATCCGGGATTATTTCGAAGGGCGGCTGACAGTCTTCAGGACGCCATTGGCGCTCGGCGGCACACCCTTCGAAAAACATGTCTGGGCAAAGCTCATGGAGATTCCTGCCGGCCAGACGCGCGCCTATGGCGATCTTGCAAGGGACATGGAAAGGCCGGAGGTGGTGCGCGCCGTCGGCCGCGCCAATGGCGCCAACCAGCTTGCCATCATCGTGCCCTGCCATCGCATCCTCGGCGCGGACGGTTCATTGACCGGCTATGGCGGCGGGCTCTGGCGCAAGCAATGGCTGCTGCGGCATGAAGAGAAGATCAGCGCACAAGCACCTAACCAAGCACCCAACATGGAGGAGACGGCATGAACCAGACTGAAAAGGCCGAGTTGTTCGGCACGCTGCACAGCAAGGGCAATCCTGTTATTCTTTACAATATCTGGGATGCCGGCACGGCCAAGGCCGTCGCCGATGGCGGCGCCAAGGCGCTTGCGACAGGAAGCTGGTCGGTGGCCGCTGCCCATGGTTATGCCGACGGCGAGAAGCTGCCGATGTCGGTGCTGGTCGAAACGGCGAAATCCATCACCGCTGCCGTCGACCTGCCGCTTTCGGTCGATTTCGAAGGCGCCTATTCGGCCGAACCCACGGGGGCGGCCTCCAACGTCGCCAAGCTGGTGGAGGTCGGTGCCATCGGCATCAATTTCGAGGATCAGGTGGTCGGCGGCGATGGCCTCTATCCGGTGGAAAGGCAGGCGGCCCGCATCCGCGCAATTCGCGAGATGGCGGAGGGCAAGAATATCCCCTTCTTCATCAATGCCCGCACCGATCTCTTCCTGGCCGAGAGCGATCTTTCCAAACATGCCGGTCTGGTAGACGAGGCGATCGAGCGCGGCAAGGCCTATGCGGCCGCCGGCAGCAGCGGCTTCTTCGTACCTGGTTTGATCGATCCCGCCTTGATCGAGAAGGTCTGCGCGGCATCGCCGTTGCCGGTCAACATCATGATGCGGACGGGCGCTCCGGATGTGAAGACGCTCGCCAAGCTCGGTGTCTGCCGCGTCAGTTATGTCCCGGGGCCTTACCGGTCGATGATGGAAAAGTTGAAGCAGGAGGCGGCGGCGATTTATAGCCCGCTCTGACGTCGAATGTCCGAGGGCCGCAGATCTAAAGCATGTCGCGCAAAAGTGTGCAGCGGTTTTGCGACAACGGCATGCGTAAAAACAAAAAGCTAAAGTGCGATGAGCGTATCCGAAAGATCGCGACGCGCTT
>NZ_JAPCZO010000079.1:0-1147 GCF_025941625.1 Rhizobium acaciae | reverse complement strand
CGTTCGGTCGGAAAAGAACGCCCCTCACCCAGGGCGCCCTCGCCCATCAGCACGGCTCTCAGCGCCTCGTTCAGACGCTTCACGTCGTCATTGGTGTGGGCAAGCACAAGAAGCTCATCGCCGCGAAGGAGAGGCGTGTTTGCGCCTTCGGCAGTTTCCCGAACGAGCGCGCGACGGGCATCCGTCCAGTCGGAAACGATGCGTCCGATGATCTCGTCGCGCGTCTCTGCCTCGACAAGGCGACCCTGTTGCGCATAGGCATCAAGACCTTTCTCGACCTCGCCACGAGCGAAAAGTCGGGACGCCTCGCGCGCCCACGGCTCCCGCTGGCGGCGCACGCCGGCAAGTTCGGCAAAACCGATGCGTTCGGTGATCGCTCTGAAGGCAGCACCCGCCTGGATCGGCTGAAGCTGCATCGCATCGCCGACCAGCACGACTTTCGCCCCTGCTTCTTCAGCAATCTTCAACACGCGGGCCATCTGCTGCGACGACACCATGCCGGCCTCGTCGACAACCACCACATCGCCGCGATGAAGCGTCTCGTGTCCATTGGCCCAGGCCAGTTCCCAGGCGGCGAGTGTTCGCGACCTGATGCCGGAGCTGTCTTCCAGCCCCTCAGCGGCTTTGCCGGCAAGGGCCGCGCCGATCACCCGGCGGCCATCGCTTTCCCAGGCGACGCGTGCGGCGGCAAGCAAGGTCGACTTGCCGGTGCCGGCAAGACCGACCACGGCGGCAATGCCGTTGTCACCGGTGACATGACGGACCGCGTCCACCTGTTCCGCATCGAGCTTGAAGGGCTTTTCCGGATCGCCGGTTTCGACGTGTCTGATGGCAGCCGCAACCGCCCGATCGGAAACGGCAAAACCCTCGTGCTCCGACAACACCTGCGCGGACCGCGCCATGTCATATTCAACGCGCAGAATGTCGCGCGTGGTGAAGACAGCGGGTTCCGCCACCTTCCCCGTTTCGGCATCGACCTGTTGCGGCTTCAGCATGACTAGATCGTCCGACGCCATCAGCCGCGCGCGGATATTGGCAAAGTCCGCGGGATCGTCGACAGTGCGATGCAGCGCCTTGGCGATATCGCGCTCATCGAAGGTGGAGCGTTCATTGCTCAACTGTTTCAGGAGAAGCTCCGGCTCGGCGA
>NZ_JAPCZO010000078.1:0-1151 GCF_025941625.1 Rhizobium acaciae | reverse complement strand
ACGTAAGCGCCGGTGGTGTGGTAGGAGGCGATATAGGTGGTGTTGGCGGCGATGGTGACAGGCGTTGTAAAGTTCACCGTCTGCCAGCCGCTCGCCGTGGTGTTGGTGAAGGTGGCGGTGGCAAGCTTGGTGCCGGTGGTGGTCCACAGATCGACGACGTTCTGTCCGTTGTCGTTGGCGCTGCGGTAGAACCTGATGGCGGTAATGTCACCGACAACGTTCGACTGGAACTTGACGCCGACCTCGAGCTGCTGACCGTCGTTGAGATTGGTCTGGGCCGGTGTGCTGGAAGCGTTAAACAGGCTGTAGGTCGCAGGCGCCACTGTCGCAGTGATATTGAAGGTCTCGTTGGCGGCAAGGCCGCCGAGGTCGGTTGCCGTCACCCTGACGCCGTAGGTGCCGGATGTCGTCGGTGTGCCGCTGAAGGTCCGCGTCGTGGCATTGAAGGCGAGCCAGGCAGGCAGCGCCGTGCCATCGGCAGCCGTTGCCGCATAGGTGAGGGTCTCGCCGCTGTCGACATCGGTGAAGGTCGTCGTCGGCAGCGTGAACGAGAAGGCAGAGCCGACGGTGGCGTTCTGGGCAGCCGTCTGGACCGCCAGCACCGGCGCGTCGTTGGCGCCGTGGATGGTGACGGTGAGGCTGGCCGTGGCTGTCGCGCCGGCCGTGTCACGCATCGTATAGCTGAACACATCGCTCAGCGTGTTGGTCGACTGCCGCAGCGCCTGCACGGCGGCATTGGTCTCATTGACGGCATAGCTATAGACGCCCGATGCGCTGAGCACGAGACTGCCATAGGTGCCGTTCAGTGCCGTGCCGAGCGTACCGGTTGTGGCGCCGAAGCGGATCGCCGTCACCGTCTTGGTATCACCGGCATCCGCATCGGTATCGTTGGTCAGCACGTTGCCGCCGGCAACCACGCCGCCCGAACCGTTGGCCACACCACCCTTCTCGGTCGCGTCGCCCGCATCGGCAACCGCCGTCGGCGTCGTGTTGCCTGATGTCGACACGGCGATGTTGAAGGTCTCGTTGGCGGCAAGGCCGCCGAGATCGGTTGCCGTTACCCTGACGCCATAGGTGCCTGATGTCGTCGCCGTTCCGGTGAAGGTCCGGGTCGAGGCATTGAAGCTCAGCCAGGCAGGCAGCGCCGTGCC
>NZ_JAPCZO010000077.1:0-1172 GCF_025941625.1 Rhizobium acaciae | reverse complement strand
CTGGCGTCGCACAAGCGGATCGTCCATGGCTGCGAGTGCTCCTGTCAGGCTCTCGACGGTCAATGCTCTGCGATCGAGTGACAGTCCGACGCCGAGGTCCGTTATCCGCCTTGCCCAGAACGGCTGATCGCCGAAAAACGGGCAAATGATCATGGGTTTGCCGGCCCGAAGAGCGGCCGCAGTCGTTCCGGCGCCGCCGTGGTGGATGATCGCGCTGACCTCGCGAAACAACCTGTCGTGAGGGGCGTCGCGGATGACATGAACGTGCCTGGATTTATGTTCTGCGATCAGGGCACCGCCTCCAAGAGCCAAGATACCCCGCTTTCCCTTCCTCGCGAGCGCCTCGACAACAATGGCTGTCAGCCGGGCTGGATCGGCGCCCGGCATGCTCCCGAAGCCGACGTAGATTGGTGGCTCTCCTTCCGCGAGGAAGGCTGCCAAGTCGTCCGAAGGTCGCCAGTTCTTGCTGTCGAGAAACCAGTAGCCACTCACCAGCACGTTATTGTCCCAGTCCGGAGGGACCGGCACAACATGGCGACTATAGGCGTAGAGCGTGCCACTCGAAGCAATAGCTGGCGTCCTGCGTCGCGTCAGACCAAGTTGTTCTGCCCTCCAGGTCGAGAGCAACTTGCCGAACAGAAGTTCTGCGCCCCTGATGGCTGCGAGATGGCTGATCCGGTTGAACCAGCCCAGATCTTTGAAAGGCAACATCGGGCTGGGGAAAGCGGAGGTTGGCGTAAAGCCGGGCAGGGGCGAAGCCAGAATAAATGGGCACTGAACCGCCTCTGCCATATGTGGCACCGCGATTGCCTTCGGATGATGCACGAAGATATCGGGCGTGAAGGCCTTGGCTGCTTCCCATTCCGCGTCGAGCAGGGTTCGCATCATCGGGCGTGCGTACTTAAGCAGCTTGAGACCGGCACTGAAGCCCTGGCCCCCAGCGATCGCCGCTTTTCCTTCTGGCGTATCGAGAAGAGCGAGAAATTCTCCGGGCAGGGGGGCGAAAGCGACGCCGTAATCTCGCACCATGCTCTCGAACTGAACTGGACCAGCAAGCTGTATTCGGTGTCCTCGTTCGATCAATCCCAATGCAAGGGCGATATAGGGCTGAACGTCTCCGCGCGTACCGAGCGTATGAATGGCTACCCTCATTGCGCCGTCACCTTGCTTCC
>NZ_JAPCZO010000076.1:0-1244 GCF_025941625.1 Rhizobium acaciae | reverse complement strand
ATCAGCTTCACCGGATCGACGGAAGTCGGGCGACTGCTGATGCGGCAATGCTCGGACCAGATCAAGAAGGTCAGCTTCGAGCTCGGCGGTAACGCGCCCTTCATCGTTTTTGATGACGCCGATATCAATGCGGCCGTCGATGGCGCCATCCAGGCGAAGTTTCGCAATGGCGGCCAGACCTGCGTTTCGGCCAACCGCATCTATGTCCAATCCTCCGTCCATGATCAGTTTTCGGAGAAGTTCACCGATCGCGTCCGGCACCTGCACGTCGGCGACGGCTTCGATCCGGATGTCGCCATCGGCCCGCTGATCGACACCCAGGCGCTGGCCAAGATCGAAGCGCATGTCGACGATGCCGTCGGCAAGGGAGCGGCTATCCGCTGCGGCGGGAGACGCGTCGGCGATTCCGGAACCTTTTTTCAGCCGACCGTGATCACAAACGTCGTCAGCACCATGCGGCTTGCTCAAGAAGAAACTTTCGGGCCGCTGGCGCCGATCATCTGCTTCGACGATCCCGATCAGGTGGTTCGCGAAGCAAACGACACAATCTACGGCCTTGCCGCCTATTTCTATGCCTCCAATCTCAAGCGCGTCTGGAAGGTGGCCGAAGCGCTCGAATACGGGATGGTCGGGATCAACACCGGCCGCATGTCTTCGGAGGCGGCCCCCTTTGGCGGCATCAAGCAATCTGGTATCGGCCGAGAAGGATCCCGTCACGGTCTGGAGGACTATCTCGAGATGAAATATCTCTGCATCGGCGGGCTTTGACGAGACCGCAGGGATGGCTCCGACATCTCTCCTCCAAAAACACGTCGCTAAAATTGCGCCTGTGGTTGGGAAAAAGCAGCTTTGATCGTCCGATGGGCAGCGTCAGGTCGAGAAACCGTAGTCCACCCAGTTGACTCACCGTTTCAACCGATTGAATAAGGAGGACCGCACAGGGAGCTAAAATGACGGATGAACTGAACCCCGAACAGACGGGTCCTGTTGTTTCCACCGAAACCGGCAAAACCGAGCAGGAAAAGAAAAAGCGGAAGCCTCCGGCAAAGCGGAAAACAGTCACCGCGCCTTCTGCCGCCAAGGCCGATTTGACCGCTGCAACGGCCAAGCCCCGCCGCTATTCGGACGAGGAACGAGCCCACAAACTCTCCGAGATTGAGGCTCGGGCGGCTGACGGAGAGTCCCTGAAATCCGCCATCAAGAGCGCTGGGATTTCCGAGCAGACCTTCTATCAATGGCGGCGC
>NZ_JAPCZO010000075.1:0-1286 GCF_025941625.1 Rhizobium acaciae | reverse complement strand
GTAGTGTGCGGAAGGTTCTGCAAATTCACTGAGAGGGGCGGTCATGGCAGGCTGGTGATGTTCAACGTCACCTGATTCCCTGGAAGGAACGCCACCATGACCAAGACTGAAGATAAGACTGCAGTTGCTGCCGTCAAAGATATTCTGCTTTCGAATCCCGATGGGCTGCACGAGGTGCTGCGCGCCGTCATGCAGGAGGTCCTTGAAGCCGAGATGGACGAGGCTTTGGGAGCCGCGAAAGGCGAACGCACGCCCGAGCGGCTCGGCTACCGCTCGGGCCATTACGGCCGCACGCTGATGACGCGGGTGGGCAAGTTGGAACTCAGAGTGCCGCAGGACCGCTCGGGGCACTTCTCCACCGAGTTGTTCGAACGCTACCAGCGCTCGGAGCGGGCGCTGGTCGCCACGCTGGCCGAGATGTATGTGCAGGGTGTGTCGACGCGCAAGGTCAAGGCGATCACCGAAGAACTGTGCGGGCATGCGTTCTCGGCCTCATCGATCTCGGCGATCAACAAGCGGCTCGATGAAAGCCTGAAGGCCTTTGCCTGCCGCCCGCTTCAAGAGCCCTTTCCCTATCTCATCCTCGATGCCCGTTATGAGAAGGTCAGAGAGGCCGGCGTCGTCAGGAGCCAGGCGGTGCTGATCGCCGTCGGCATCGACTGGGACGGCCGGCGGCAAATCCTGTCCGTCGAGATGGCCGGCCGCGAGAGCCGCTCGGCCTGGAAGGACTTCCTGCTGGGATTGAAAGCCCGCGGCCTCAAGGGTGTCGAGTTCGTCGTCTCCGACGATCATGCCGGCCTCGTCGCGGCGATCGGCGAAGTCATTCCGGAAGCCGCCTGGCAGCGCTGCTATGTGCACTTCCTGCGCAATGCGCTCGACCATCTGCCGCGCAAGCACGGCGACGATTGCCTGCAGGAACTGCGATGGATCTACGACCGGCGCGACCTCGCCGAGGCGAAGGCCGATCTGTCCGCCTGGCTTGGCAAATGGTCGGGAAAATATCCGCGGCTGACCGGCTGGGTCGAGGAAGCCATCGAGCAGACGCTCACCTTCTTCCGCCTGCCGCGCACCCACCACAAGCATCTCAAGAGCACCAATATGCTCGAGCGCCTCAACGAGGAGATTCGCCGCAGAACCTACGTCGTGCGTATCTTTCCCAACACCGAAAGCTGCCTGCGCCTAGTCAGGGCGCTTGCCGTCGAAACCCACGAAAACTGGATGGAGGCCAATCGATACATCAACATGGACGATCTCAGAGAGCATAAGAAACTCGCTCTCCGCAATGC
>NZ_JAPCZO010000074.1:0-1294 GCF_025941625.1 Rhizobium acaciae | reverse complement strand
GGGTTCGATCTTCACATCCGATGCCAGGGCGTTCAGGCCGACAATCGCCGCATCCGGGTCACGATAGATCTTCTCCAACAACGGCCGCAGAATTGCTTCCCGCTCCTTCCACGCCGGCGACGAACGCTGAGCCAGCCGCGCGTCTTCCTCCAAGCTCCTGGTGAAGCCCGTGGTGGATGGGATCAGATACCGCGCACGGCCGGCATCTGCATCCGGGACAGTTTGCGTTTCAATTCGCGCCTCATTGTAGGAGACGCGCCGTTCCCGCTCGATCGCAAATCCGAGCGCAACGCTGGCCCTCTCCCAGAGCTTTGGCAGCTGCTCGCGCTTCTCGGCAATCCACGCCCACCGCCGGGAAACCTCCTCTTCCATGCCGGCCGCAGCTTGAGAAAGATGATCGAGCCCACGACGCCGGGCGAAGTCGTCGGCATGGGCCTGGTAGCCGGCCTCGCTCTCAAAATCGAGCGTGGTCGTCTTGGCGCCGGAGCGCGACAGGCGCAGGGTGAGCTGCTTGAACAGGTCCGGCCGATGGCTTTCCCGCTCGATGCGCTCGAGGCGTTCTGCGACGGTTTCGACCCGACTGGCGGTCCAGACATTGCGGTCGACTTCTCTTTCCTCGAATCGCTTCTGGCCGGTTTGCTCATCGACGATCACAACCTGAACCTTGACCCGCTCCACACCATCCTTGCGCAGGGTCACCGTGTCGCCTTGGGAGACACCACCTTCTTCGAGCGCCTTCGGCAAGCTCACACCCCAAAGGCGATGGACGGCTCCGTCATCCGTCTTTACGTCGGCATAAGGACTGTCGTCGGCATCCTCATCATTCGGCCGGAATTTGGCTTGTCCTGTTTCCACGAGCTCACCGGTCACGCCGGCGGCATGATCGACGCGCGGCTTTCGTCCCCATTCCGGCTTCGCTTCAAAATCTTCCTTCGCGGCATAGAGGTCAGCGCGGTCGCGATGTCGGGTCATCGACACATAGGTCAGGTGCTGGTCCATCATGCCGGTGGCAAGCACGAAGGTTCGCTCGACGGTGGCACCTTGTGATTTGTGAATGGTCGCGGCGTAGCCGTGATCGACATTGCGGTAGCTGTCCTCACTGATGACGACGTCACGGCCATTGTCGAGACGGACCGAAAGCAGTGTATCACCGCGTTTGTCGCCGGTGGAAACGACCGTGCCGAGCATGCCGTTCTTGACATATTGCGGGCCGAGACGGGGAGCACGAGGCTCGAGGAAACGGGCATTCTCCAGGAAGATGATGCGGTCGCCGGCGGCAAATTCCCGTGCACCA
>NZ_JAPCZO010000073.1:0-1294 GCF_025941625.1 Rhizobium acaciae | reverse complement strand
CGGTTCGACGCTTGTATCCGATGAAAGCGCGCTCAGGGCGACAAGTGCTGCATCCGGGTCACGATAGATCTTCTCAAGCAACGGCCGCAGGATCGCCTCCCGCTCCCTCCAGGCAGGAGACGCAAGCTGCGTAAGTCGCGCGTCTTCCTCCACGCTCCTGGCAAAAACTGTGGTGGATGGGATCAGATATCGGCCACGAACAACGTCCGCCTCCGAGACGGTTTGCGTTTCAATTCGTTCCTCATCGTAGGCGACCCGCCGTTCCCGCTCGATCGCGAAGCCGAGCGCAACGCTCGCCCTCTCCCAAAGCTTCGCCACCTGCTCGCGCTTCTCAGCAATCCCGGCCCACCGCCGCCAAACGCCTTCCTCCATCCCGGCGGCAGCTTGAGAAAGAGTGTCGAGCCCACGACGCCGGGCGAAGTCGTCGGCATGGGCCTGGTAGCCGGCCTCGCTCTCAAAATCGAGCGTCGTCGTCTTGGCGCCGGAGCGCGACAGGCGCAGGGTGAGCTGCTTGAACAGGTCCGGCCGATGGCTTTCCCGCTCGATGCGCTCCAGGCGTTCTGCGACGGTTTCGACCCGACTGGCGGTCCAGACATTGCGGTCGACTTCTCTTTCCTCGAATCGCTTCTGGCCGGTTTGCTCATCGACGATCGGAACCTGAACCTTGACCTTCTCGACACCGTCCTTGCGCAGGGTCACCGTGTCGCCCTGGGAGACACCACCTTCTTCGAGCGCCTTCGGCAAGCTCACACCCCAGAGACGATGGACGGCTCCGTCATCCGTCTTTACGTCGGCATAAGGACTGTCGTCGGCGTCCTCGTCATTCGGCCGGAATTTGGCTTGTCCTGTTTCCACGAGCTCACCGGTCACGCCGGCAGCATGATCGACACGCGGCTTCCTCCCCCATTCCGGCCTCGCCTCAAAATCTTCCTTCGCGGCATAGAGGTCAGCGCGGTCGCGATGTCGGGTCATCGACACATAGGTCAGGTGCTGGTCCATCATGCCGGTGGCGAGTACGAAGGTTCGCTCGACGGTGGCACCTTGAGATTTGTGGATGGTCGCGGCGTAGCCATGATCGACGTTGCGATAGCTGTCCTCACTGATGACGACGTCACGGCCATTGTCGAGACGGACCGAAAGCAGTGTATCACCGCGTTTGTCCCCGGTGGAAACGACCGTGCCGAGCATGCCGTTCTTGACATATTGCGGGCCGAGACGGGGAGCACGTGGCTCGAGGAAGCGGGCATTCTCCAGGAAGATGATGCGGTCGCCGACGGTAAACTCTCGCGCTCCG
>NZ_JAPCZO010000072.1:0-1385 GCF_025941625.1 Rhizobium acaciae | reverse complement strand
GCGATGCCGGTATCGGCGCGCAGGCGGGCGACGACGGATTTGCCGCCGAGCTTGGTGACGGCGAAGGTGTCGGAGCCGGCCGGTTCGACCACCTCGATCAGGCAATCGCCCTCAGTCAGCGAGCGCGCCTTGCGGTCGGCGCCATCGGGATCGGTCAAGGCCTCCGGGCGGATGCCGAAGATCACCTGTCTGCCGGTATAGGCGGTCAGGCCGTCATTGCCTGATATGACCGGCAGTCTGAGCGGGGCGGCATTCGGCCGCTCCAGCGAGACTTCGAGCCCGCCGGCGCCGTTCTCGACGGTGGCGTTGAGCAGGTTCATCGCCGGCGATCCCATGAAGTCGGCGACGAAGATGTTGGAGGGGCTGTTATAGATCTCGGCCGGCGTGCCGAACTGCTGCAGCACGCCGTCCTTCAGCACGGCGATCTTGGTCGCCAGCGTCATCGCCTCGATCTGGTCATGGGTGACATAGACGAAGGTGGTGCCCATGCGCTGATGCAGCCGCTTGATCTCGGTGCGCATGTCGACGCGCAGCTTGGCGTCGAGATTGGAGAGCGGCTCGTCGAACAGGAAGACCTGCGGATTGCGCACCAGCGCCCGGCCCATGGCGACACGCTGGCGCTGGCCGCCGGAGAGCTGGCTCGGCTTGCGGTCGAGCAGATGGCCGATCTGCAGCATGTCGGAGACCTGGGCGATCGCCCTGGCGCGCTCCTCCTTGGGAACGCCGCGGATCTCCATGCCGAAGGCGATGTTGCCCGCCACCGTCATGTTCGGATAGAGCGCATAGGACTGGAACACCATGGCGATGTCGCGCTTGGAGGGATGCAGATCGCTGATGTCGCGCCCGTCGATCTTGATATCGCCTGACGTGATCGTCTCCAGCCCGGCAATGGTGTTGAGCAGGGTGGACTTGCCGCAGCCGGACGGGCCGACCAGCACCAGAAAGCCGCCCTTTTCGAGTTCGAGGTCGATCCCCTTGAGAATGTCGACGGCGCCGAAGCGCTTTTTGAGACCGGAGATTTCGAGGAAGGCCATGGATTACCCTTTGACAGCGCCCGCCATCAGACCGCGCACGAAGTAGCGGCCGGCGAGGATATAGACGATGAGCGTCGGCACGGCGGCAATCATCGCCGCCGCCATGTTGACATTGTATTCGACCACCCCGGTCGAGGTGTTGACGACATTGTTCAGCGCCACCGTCATCGGCATGGTGTCACCGGTGCCGGCGTAAGCCGAGGCAAACAGGAAGTCGTTCCAGATATTGGTGAACTGGTAGATCACCGTGACGACGATGATCGGCAGCGAGTTCGGCAGCATGATGCGGCGGAAGATCTGGAAGAAGCTGGCGCCATCGACCTGGGCGGCCCTGACCAGCTCGGTCGGAAA
>NZ_JAPCZO010000071.1:0-1442 GCF_025941625.1 Rhizobium acaciae | reverse complement strand
TTGAACTGACCCCCGAAAGTTGGACATCCAACCTCGGGGGTTTTCATGTCCAAGTACAGCCTATCGTTCAAGCAGAGCGTCGTGGAGTTCTACGGCGACGGCGAGCGAAGCTATCGGGAGGTCGGTTTACGTTTCGGCCTGGACCATTCGATGGTTCGCAAGTGGGTAGCGAGCCATGCGGCACATGGCGTGGCTGGCCTGTGCAAGAAATTCAGCCACTATGATGCCCCCTTCAGGCTATCGGTGCTCGAGCGGATGTGGAAGGATAGCCTGTCGCGTCGACAGGCAGCTGCGCTCTTCAACATTCGCAATGCTGGTTGCCTGTCGGTTTGGGAGAGGCAATATGAGCGCGGTGGGATTGAAGCCTTGGCCCCGCGCCGGAGAGAGAAATCCCGATCGATGCCAGAACCACCCATCACAGACAGTGGAACGGATGGACTGCAGAGCGATGAGGCCAAGAGCCGTGAAGAGCTCATGGCGGAGCTGGCTTATCTGCGCATGGAGAACGCCTACCTAAAAAAACTGGAGGCCTTAGCGCGGGAACATCAAACGCCGACAAGGCGCAAGCCGTCCAGGCGTTAAGGCCACTCCATCCATTGGACGGGCTGCTGAAGCTTTCGGGCCTGGCACGCAGCACGTTCTATTATCAGCAGAAGACGCTGTCGTCGGCCGACCGGCATGCGGCCTTGAAAACGACGATCCGATCGATCTTCGAGGCACACAAGGGACGCTACGGCTATCGTCGGGTGACTGCCGCGATCCGGGGGCTCGGAGAGGCGATCAATCACAAGACCGTCCAGCGGCTGATGGTCGAGATGGGATTGAAGTCCCTGGTCCGGCCGAAGAAATACCGCTCCTACAAAGGCCAGGCCGGACGTGTCGCACCAGACCTCCTCCAGCGACAGTTCACCGCCGAGCGCATGAATCAGAAATGGACGACAGATGTCACCGAGTTCAACGTGGCCGGCGAGAAGCTCTACCTATCGCCGGTCATGGACCTCTACAACGGCGAAATCGTCGCCTTCGAAACGGCGAGACGACCGATCTTCAAATTGGTCCAGAACATGCTGACCAAGGCGCTGGATCAGATAGATGACGATGAGAGGCCGATCCTGCATTCCGATCAGGGATGGCACTATCAGATGCCGACCTGGAACCGCATGCTCGAAAGCCGCAACATCGCCCAGAGCATGTCACGCAAGGGCAACTGCCTCGACAACGCCGCAATGGAGAGCTTCTTCGCCACCCTCAAATCCGAGTTCTTCCACCCCAACCGCTTCGACAGTATCGAAAGTCTGAAAGAGGGGGTTGAGGACTATATCCGCTATTACAACAACGACCGCATCAGGCTGAAACTCAAAGGACTGAGCCCTGTACAATACAGGACCCAGCCCTTAACTCTTCCCAGTCTGTAAACCGTCCAACTTTACGGGGTCAGTTCA
>NZ_JAPCZO010000070.1:0-1508 GCF_025941625.1 Rhizobium acaciae | reverse complement strand
ACCTGCTGAATGGCGGGGCAAATGCGGACACTTTGATCGGCGGTGCGGGCGACGACACCTACGCCGTCGACAATGCCGGCGACAGCGTCACCGAGAACGCTAATGAAGGAACCGACGGGGTTCGCACGAACCTGGCAAGCTATACGCTTGGCGCCAATGTCGAGAACCTCACCTATAACGGAACCGCTGATTTCAGTGGAACAGGAAATTCGCTAGACAACCTGATCATCGGGGGTAATGGGATCAACACGCTGACCGGTGGTGCCGGCGACGATATTCTCATCGGTGGGGTGGCATCAGACTTTTTCATCTATTCGCCGAACTGGGGGCACGATACGATCACGAATTTCGTGGCAACCGGCACAGCGCATGACACAATCAGGATCGATCACAGCATTTTCGCGGATTGGGCGTCGCTTCTTGGTGCATTCAGTCAATCTGGCAGCGATACGATCGTTACAGCCGATAGCGACAATACCATAACATTGAAGAACGTGGCAGTATCAAGCCTAGACTCGTTCGACTTCCTGTTCGCGTGAAGCTGATCGAACCTGCCTGGAAAAACCCGCCGGTGGGGCCGTGGCCAGGTGCCAAAACATCGCGGGAACACTATGCGGCGATTTTCTTGTGGAAATGAACCGAACAGTGTGAGTGTTTGGTTGATGACGGCCATGCCAACACGGGTAAAGGTTTCCCGTGTCTGTCGCTGGTACAAGAGGCGCTGAAGCGCGATTCCATGTGCGGACACCTTTTCGTATTTCGGGTCGAGGCGGAGGTCTGCTAAAGTGATCTGGCCCAACGGACAAAGAGCCGGCCTATTCGCGAGGAAGCTGGACGCGGCCGCTTCATTTGCTCATCGGCCGCCGATGGCACATTGGTGATCTCGCCGCACAGCTCGGTTACCGGTTGGAGGGCATCGACGTAGGCGTTCTGAATTGGCTTCTCGGACGTGATGTAATGCCAACCAACCTTGGCCCGATCCTTCCATTGCGGGATCGCATTTTACTGGTGAACTCGCTGCCGTAGCACGTTGGGAAGCTCGATCTGCCGTGGCGACGGCGGGCCAAACCGTGCCTAGCGCAGCGCCCTTCTGTTGGTCATGAGCACCCGGGTCCGATCTCGCTTCCTGATGGCTCGTTCACCCGCATCCGCACGATGTCCGCGTCGAACCCCGGGGTGAGAAATTGGAGGCGATGCTCGCCGGCATTCGTGCGCATGAGAGTGCCAAATTCGTCTCTACGCCCGCTGTCAGCCGCCGCGCTTCCTCGGCGCGCTCGCCGCTTCGCTCGTCGCTGGCATCGCCATCGACCGCGCCGTGATCGGCCGCAGGCTCTTCGGCAAAGGACGAAAACAGCGAATGGCGCGCCTCAGTCGCCGACTATATTCGCTCTATACGACAAGCCCTCGGCGGCCCCGTTCCTGCGAGCGACGCCCAAGCCGCCCAGCTCGGCTCCCTCGACGAAAAACTCGATAGATCACATTCATCCCCTTGCGCTTTCGAGTTCCGG